>NZ_JBMLSM010000027.1:0-10048 GCF_049240505.1 Novosphingobium sp. | reverse complement strand
CCGAGGTTCTTCTCGCTGGTGTTCGGGATGAACTCGATCGGATAGGCGCCGCGGGTATTCTCGGTCTTGCTGGAATCGGTGAAGTCCAGCTCACGCGTTGCCTCGTCCATCGTCACGTTCTCGAGGATCGTGCCGAACATCTTGGTCGTGGCGTAGATTTCCGGCTCACCCTCTTCGGAGAGGTTGATCATCTTTGCATAGCAGCCGCCTTCGAAGTTGAACACGGCAGTGTCCGACCAGCCATGTTCGTCATCGCCGATCAGGGTGCGCGAAGCGTCAGCCGAAAGCGTGGTCTTGCCGGTGCCCGAAAGGCCGAAGAAGATAGCGCTGGTCCCATCGGCACCGATGTTGGCCGAGCAGTGCATCGGCATGACGCCCTGTGCCGGCAGAAGGAAGTTGAGGAGGCCGAACACGCCCTTCTTCATCTCGCCCGAATATTCGGTATTGCCGATAAGGATCAGCTTTTCGGTGAAGTTGACTGCGATCACCGTATCGCTCCGGCAGCCATGCCGTTCAGGATCAGCCTTGAAGCTGGGCAGGTTGAGGATGGTGTATTCGGGCACGAAAGAGGCCAGCTCGTCTGCCGTGGGGCGCACCAGCAGGGTGCGGACGAACAGGCTGTGCCATGCCATCTGCGTGACGACGCGGACGTTGACGCGGTATTCGGGCTGGCTGCCGCCGAACAGGTCAGCCACGTAAAGCTCTTCCTGACCCTGCATGGCAGCGATGAAATCGGCCTTCAGGTTGGCCCAGTGATCAACCGACATCGGCTGGTTGATCTTGCCCCAGTTGATCGTATTTTCGGTCGTAGCGTCACGGACGACGAACTTGTCTTTCACGCTGCGACCGGTGAACTTGCCGGTGTCGACCAGCAGCGCGCCGTCCTTCGTCAACCGCCCTTCGCCCTTACGGACTGCGTGTTCGACAAGAGGCGCTGTGCCGAGGTTGGCGAACAGTTCTGCCGGTTCGGGAAAACCCTGGCTGGCGAGGGACACGTTCAGGCTGGTATCGGACACTTCTGGCCTCCCGTTGGTGGCGCCGGAGGGTGCTGATCACCCTGCGGCGCACGGTTTGCGAATACGAATGCACTGATTCTCGACCTGCGCATAGTGTGCTGCCTTTGCTGCGTCAAATGACACGCGACAACGAAGTTTTTTGCGCAACAAGTTGCGCGTCATGCAACTGCTAGAATGCTGCAATGCAGCGAAAAACATCGTGAATTTGCTGGGAAGTTGCAAGGTTTGCCACTGATCGATAGATGCTTTGGGCGATGGCCAGCCAGCATCCTGCCCGCCCGCACGCGCCCGATGCCCCGCGCACGATCGCGCTGGTCGATGATGACCGCAACATCCTAACAACTGTTTCTATTGCGCTGCAGACTGAAGGCTTCGCCACGCGGCTCTACAACGATGGCGATACCGCGCTGAAAGCGTTGCTGGACAATCCGCCCGATCTTGCGGTGTGCGATATCAAGATGCCGCGCATGGACGGCCTGGAACTGCTGGCGCGCCTGCGCGAGAAAAGTGACTTGCCGCTGATCTTCCTCACCAGCAAGGACGACGAGGCGGACGAGGCACTGGGCCTTTCGATGGGTGCGGACGACTATATCGCCAAACCGTTCAGCCAACGCCTGCTGGTGGCACGGATCAAGGCTATTTTGCGCCGCAGCGATATCGTGCGGCGCGAGGCTGCGGAAGAGCAGCCCGATGGAGTGCCTTTGCCCGATCCAATCCGGCGTGGACGCTTGGTAATGGACCCGGCGCGCCATGCGGTAACGTGGAATGACGCGGCAGTATCGCTGACGGTGACGGAGTTTCTTATCCTTGAGGCGCTGGCGATGCGGCCCGGCGTGGTCAAGACGCGCAACCAGTTGATGGACGCAGCCTATCACGACGATGTTTTTGTCGATGATCGCACGATCGACAGCCACATCAAGCGCCTGCGCCGAAAGTTCCGCGCGGTGGATGGCAAGTTCGGTGGCATCGAAACGCTCTATGGTGCGGGCTACAGCTTTGCCGAAGAGTGACCGCAGCATGGCCGCCCGCCCGCGTGGGCGGCGGTTGCGCAGCCTTTGGCGCATACGGGGCGTTTCGCTCACCACGCGCATACTATTCGTGAATGTCATCGCGCTGGCGCTGCTGGCGGGCGGATTCTTCTACCTCGACAGTTATCGCAAGCAGTTGATCGAGGAACGGTTCAAGCTGGCGCGCGCCGAAGTGGAAATCGCTGCCGACGGGCTGACGGACGCCGACATGGACCAGCGCAAGGCTCTGCTGGCGCGCGTTGGAACCGAGCAGATCCTGCGGTTGCGGCTTTACGATGCCGAAAGCCACCTGCTTGCCGACAGCTTTCTGGAAGCGCAGCCATCGTTCCGACTGATCGATCCAGAAAGCGAACCGTGGTATCAGAAGGCCGCGCGTTTGCTGGACAGGGGTGTGGACTTCATCGTCAACGCGCCGACGATCGAGCGGTATAGCGACACTTCAGAGCGCCCGGCGGGAAGCTGGCCGGAAATTCAGGCCGCGCGGGCATCGGGCCGGACTGAGGTTTACCTGCGCTATGCGCCGGATCGCACACCCGTGATCACCGCCGCCACGCCGGTGGGCGAAAAGGGCGAAGTGCTGTTGAGCTTGCGCAACGCTTTGGACGTTACGCAATCGGTGCGCGATGCGCGGCAAACGCTGGTGATTATCATCGGGCTGGCCCTGTTGCTTTCGGTGCAACTCTCGCTGTTTCTGGCGCGGACCATCGTGCAGCCGTTGCGTGCGCTGGTGCGGGCTGCGGTACGGGTGCGGCTGGGGCGTGAGCGCGAAGTGGTGGTGCCGCGACTGCCCGATCGCGGTGACGAGATCGGTCTGCTTGCCCGTGCCGTTTCCGATATGACCACGGCGCTGCGCCAACGCATCGATTCGGTCGAGACGTTCGCTGCCGATGTGGCGCACGAACTCAAGAATCCGCTCGCCTCACTGTCCAGCGCGCTGGAAACGATGGAGCGGGTGGAAGACCCGGCGTTGCGCCGCCAGCTTGCCGATATTGCCGCGCACGATGTGCAGCGGATCGACCGTCTGATCACGGAAATTGCCGATGCCAGTCGGATCGACGCTGAACTGAGCCGCGCGACTTTCGTGCCCGTGGATCTTGCCGCGCTGGCATCGCAGGTTATCGGTGCGCGTGACGTGCGGACGCGCGGTTCCATTCCCATCCGTTTGCGCCGTGAAAGCGGGGATGCCGTGGTGCCGGGTGACGCGGCGCGGCTTGAGCGCGTGCTGGAAAATCTGCTCGATAATGCCGTGTCGTTTTCGCCTGCGGGCGGTGAGGTGGAACTGGTTGTGTGGGGAGATGGGGAGGCAGCGCATGTTGGCGTGGCCGACGAAGGCCCCGGCGTTCCTGCGGCCGAGCGCGAAAAGGTATTTGAACGATTCCATTCGGTGCGTCCCGCCGAGGAGGCGTTCGGCGCGCACAGCGGGCTGGGCCTTGCCATTGCGCGCACCATTGCAGAAGCGCATGATGGGACGCTGACCATAGGCGATCGGCCTGATGGCAAGCCCGGCGCGTGGCTGGTGCTGAGCGTGCCGCTCGAAGCGGAAGATGAGGAATGAGCGAAGCCAGACAATTCGGCTGCGTGGCGATCGGTGGGCGCGGCGTGTTGATTGATGGTGTACCGGGCGCGGGCAAATCGAGCCTTGCGCTGGCACTGATCGATCGCGGAGCCATGCTGGTGGGCGATGATGGCGTGATGCTGGAAGCACGGAGCGGGGGGCTGATCGCCGCGCCGCATCCGCGTATCGCCGGAAAGCTGGAAGTGCGCAACGTGGGGCTGGTGGACTTTCCGGTTTCGGTGCCCGTCCCGGTAGCGCTCGTGTTGCAGCTCGATGATGAAGCTCCACGTTTTATCGACGTGGCGGAGCGGGTTGAGGTTCTGGGCGTAGACTTGCCACTGGTGCGGCTCTGGCCGGGCGGCACGATGCTCGCCTTGCGTGCCGAACTCGCGCTGCGGAAATACGGCAAGACGTTTGGCGCGTTTTCCTGAATGGGGACAGCGAGGAACTGCGGACTTCCCAAGCGCTGCGAGAGGGCGCAAAGCTGATCGACCATGACGCAGGATTCTGCCCCGCAACGCATCCTTCTGGTTACCGGCCTGCTTGGCGCGGGAAAGACGACGGCGTTGCGCACGCTGGAGGATCTGGGCTGGGAAGCGATCGACAACTTCCCGATTCGCCTGCTTGACCGCCTGCTTGAAACGGAGCCGGGATCGGCGCGGCACGAATCGGGTGCGCGGATGGCCATCGGTTTCGATACGCGCACGCGGGGGTTCGACCCTGCGCGAACGATAGAACTGGTCAAGAAGCTGTCGCAGCGCCGCGATCTTCAGATCACCACCCTGTTTCTCGATTGCGGTGGGGCAGAGCTGGAGCGCCGCTATAACGAAACGCGCCGCCGCCATCCGATGAGCGAGGACAAGCCGGCTGCCACCGGCATTGCGGCAGAGCGCGAACTGCTGGAACCCCTGCGCCGCTGGGCAGACGTGGTGATCAGCACGACAAGCTTTACCAGTAATGATCTGCAGGCAGCGATTCGCGCGCAGTTCGGCGGCGAAAGCGCGGCGGAGCCGACGCTGACGATCAGCAGTTTCGGTTTTTCGCGCGGCACGCCGCCGCTGGCCGATCTGGTGTTCGACATGCGTTTTCTTGCCAATCCGCACTGGGTGGATGACTTGCGTCCGCAGACGGGGCGCGATGCGGCAGTGGGGGATTATATCCGCGAAGATCCCGCCTTTGCCGAAGCTTTTGCGCGGATTCGCGATCTTCTGTTGCTGCTGGTTCCCCGCTATCGCGAACAGGGCAAAGCCTATGTTCACGTGGCCTTCGGCTGCACCGGGGGCAAGCATCGTTCGGTGTTCATGGCCGAGCAGATCGCTTCCGCCTTGCGCGAAGAAGGATTTTCACCCACATTGTTGCATCGCAACCTCGCTTCGCGGGCGGCGGACCTGCTCGAAGGGCAAAAGCCTTGAGACAGAACCCGTTCACAGCGCGAGGGAAAAGAAGAATGGGTGGGGCAGCACTGGAAGCCATGCATTTCGATTCCCAGTCGTCTTGCGTGTCTGGCATTTTGGCCAAGCTTGCGTTCATCGCGCGGGCGGCAGAATGCTCGGCCGCACTTCGGAGCCTGTCCCTTTCATGATCGGTCTTATCCTGGTTACCCACGGCGCGCTCGCCGACGAATTCATCCATGCGATGGAACACGTTGTCGGGCGGCAAAGCGATGTCATCGGCGTGTGCATCGGTCCCAACGATGACATGGAAAAACGCCGCAAGGAGATTGCCGACGCGATAAAACGCGTGGACAGCGGCGAGGGCGTGATCATCCTCACCGATCTGTTCGGCGGCACGCCATCGAACCTTGCGATCTCGCTGATGCAGGCGGGCCGGGTTGAGGTGATTGCCGGAATCAACTTGCCCATGCTGATCCGCCTCGCCAAGGCACGCGGCTGCATGGGCGTCAAGGAAGCGACAGCGGCGGCACGCGATGCCGGACGCAATTACATAACGATCGCTTCCGAGTTTCTCGGACAGGATGCATGAAATGGCTGAACAGGGTTACGTCACCCGCGAAACGGTGACGATCGTCAACCAGCGCGGTCTTCATGCGCGCGCCAGTGCCAAGTTCGTGAATGCGGTGGCCAAGCTGCCTGCCGGTTTCGATGTGACAGTGGCCAAGGACGGCACCGATGCGGCCGGCGGCTCTATTCTTGGCCTGATGATGCTGGGCGCGGCCAAGGGCGATACGGTGGATGTTGCCGTTGCCGGGCCAGAGGGTGAGGCCGACGCGATCCTGATGAAGCTGACCGGCCTGATCAAGGACGGCTTCGGCGAGGATTGATTCGCTTGCCGCGATGCTGCGCCTGCCGCATGGGGACGGCATGACGCGCAAGATCATCACCGGCTATTCCAACCCCACGGTCAAATTCGTCCGCAGCCTGCGGGAAAAGAAGCATCGGCGGCGCGAACGCAAGTTCCTTGCTGAAGGCTTGCGCCTTCTGACTGACGCGCGCGAGGGTGGGCGACTGCCTGAGATCCTGCTGATGGCGCAGGGGCGAGAAGGCCATCCGCTGCTTGATGATCTGGAAGTTGCGGTGGCACACATTGGTGGCGAGGTGATCGAACTGCCGCTGGATATCCTTGCGAAAGTGACCGGCAAGGAGAACCCGCAGGCGGTGGCGGGGGTTTTTGCCGAATGGGATACCTCGATCGCGCTGGTGGACCGCAATGCCGCGCCGATCTGGCTGGTGGCGCACGCGATGCGCGATCCCGGCAATCTCGGCACGATGCTGCGCACCGCCGATGCCGTGGGCGCGGGCGGATTGATCCTGATCGACGACTGCGTGGACCCGTTTTCCGTAGAAGCCGTGCGTGCCAGCATGGGGGCGATTTTTACGGAGAAGCTGGCGCAGGCACGGTGGGACGAGTTCCTTGACTGGCTGCGCCAAGGCGAAGGCCAGTTGGTAGCGGCGTCCTTGCGCGAATCCGTGCCCTATCGCGGCGCGGCTTATTCGGCCCCCTGCTTCGTGATGGTTGGCAATGAATCGCGCGGGCTGCCGGAAGACTACGAGATGGCCTGCGACTTGCGCGTGACCATGCCGATGAAGGGCCGCGCCGACAGTCTCAATGCCGCCGTGGCCGGGGCAGTGCTGGCTTACGAAGTGCTGGCAACGCTGGAAGCGTGAACGGGACCGTACTGGCCGGTTAATCCTTCGGTCAGTCGCATGGGTGTATGAGAGCGTAATGCGCTTCATGCTCGCCCTTTCCCTTGCCGCTGCTGCCGTGTTGGGCGGCTGCGCTACCGCGCCCAGCGGTTCAGCGGGATTGGCTGGCACGCAATGGACGATTACGCGGATTGATGGCGCTGCTCCTGCATTTCCCGAAAAGGCGGCGATGCGTTTTGACGATATCCGGCTGTCTGCAAATGTTGGCTGCAACGGCATTGGCGGCGATTATCGCGTCGAAGGCGGGCGGTTGCTGGCAGGTCCGCTGATGGCCACGCGCATGTTCTGCGAAGGACCAGTGTGGCAGCAGGAGGAAGCCGTAAACGCGCTGCTCTCCGCCGCGCCGGAAATGCAGCGCAGCGGATCGACCATGCGGCTGGTGTCGGGCGGTCATGCGATTGACCTGCAGCTTGTGCGCGGCTGATCAGTCCCCCGCTATGAAGGCGGTAATGCGCCACACGCCATCCTTGGGTTCCGCGATCAGGCGATAGTCCAGCAGGCTGCGCAGCTTCGCGGTTTCGATCCAGCCTTTCCGGCCATTGTCGAGGGTGACGCGGGTGGCCTTTGCCTTTGGATCAAAGCTCATTGGATCAATGCCGACGATGAACCACCCCACCGGGCTGATGGCCTCGCTGCCGGGTTTTTCGCGCAAGGGCGTTTCATCACCCAGAACCAGCATGGCGTTGTAGCTGTCGACCGCTTCGGGCACGTTCCAGAACACCCACGGCATCGCAGCCAGACCACCCTCCACCGCGCAACCCAGTGGCAGGATCGCGCTGAGTTCCTGCCAAAGCCCGGCTTCGGGATCGGCAAGGCGCTTCTTCAGTTCTGCTGTCCCGCTGCCCCCACCATAATCAAGCGCGATGTCAGGCGTGGCAAGGGCGGCAAACGCCTCGGCGTCGCGCGCCTTGATCGCCGTGACAAGCGATTTGTGGAACGCGGGCCATCCGGGCTTGTCCGCGCAATCATCACGCGGGGCATAGCGGATCCCGGCAAGCGCCAGCGGTTCTTCCGCAGCGGTGCTGGCAGGAACGCTTGGTTCCGGTTCAGGCGGGGCGACGGGGCTGGCGAGAGGTTGCGGCAGGACTGATGCTGCTGCCACGGCAGACGGTTCAGGCGTCGGTTCGCTGCTACACCCCGCCAGCATCATAGCGACGGCAAGGGTGGTGCAACGATGCCGATGCCGTCCAGTCATTCCGCAGCAACATCTCCTTCATCGTTGGCAACCGATGCCAGTGCCGCCGGTTCCGCATCGGCATAACGCGGCGCGGATTCTACCAGAGGGACTTCTTCGTTGATTTCACGCTTGCCAATTTTGATGTGCTTTTCCGTTAGCCTACGAGCACGGCTTAGGACATTGCCTTCATACGTCCTTGCAAAGTCGTTGAACGAGTTAACCGCTCGACCCAAATGCACGCCGGTCTTCATCAGGTCATCCTGCGTTTTTGCAAGGCTATCATAAAGATCTGATGCCAACTTGCCGATTTCGCGTGCTTCCTTTGCTAAGCCTTCTTGCTGCCAAACTTGTGCAATCGTCCGCGCGATCGCTACGAGATTTGTTGGGCTTGCGAGCAAAACTTTGTTTCGGAAGGCGAAGTCCCAAAGGTTGGAGTCATGTTCCAGCGCGGCAGCAATGAAATGTTCGCCGGGAACGAACATAAGCACGTAGTCCGGTGCGTTCTCGAACTGAGACTGGTAGCTTTTTGTGCCAAGAGTTTGAATGTGATTGCGCATAGATGCGGCGTGTTGATCAAGATGCACCTTCCGCGTTTCATCGCTATCAGCTTCGAAGGCATCCTGATACGCGTTCAGCGACACTTTGGCATCGATTACTAATTGCTTGTTTCCTGGAATCCGCACAATCGCGTCAGGGCGAAGACGGCCATCTTCGGTGTTGATTGAGTGCTCGGTTACGAAGTCTGTATGCTCGGACAACCCGCACTGTTCGAGCACATTGCGAAGTTGTTGCTCGCCCCAGCGGCCACGCGCTTTTGGAGCATTCCGCAATGAATTGCCCAAACGCATCGCTTCGGTTCGAACTGCTTCTTGCCCGATCCTCAGAGCGTCGATCTGACCGAAGAGTTGACCAAAGGCATCGACGCGCTGCTTCTCAAGGCTCTGGACCTGCTCTTCATAGCTGCGCAGCCGCTGATCGACCGGGGCCAGCAGCGATTTGAGGCGTTCCGCGCTCGTCTTCTCGCTTTCCTCGAACCGGGATTGCGCGCGCGTCAGGAAGGCTTCCTGCGCTTTTTCCAGCACCTTGTTGCCCGCGTTCTCGAATTCCTTGCGCAGCGCTTCCTGCGCTTCGATCAGCAGGCGCTTCTGCTCTGCGAAGTTTTCGGCATCGGCCTTCATGCGTTCAAGCGCTGTGCGGAAACTGTCGCGTTCGTCGCGGATGCGGGCAAGTTCGGTGCGGACCGTTTCTGCATCGGCAGCACTTTGCCGCGCGGCGGCAAGGGCAGGGGCAAGCTGGTCCCGTTCGCGCCGGATCGAGGACAGTTCTGCCGAAAGCGCGTCGAGCCCCTTCACCCGCTCGCTCATCGCGGCAAGGTCAACGGTCATCGCCTTGACCGTGCCTTCGTGGGCTTTCGCCTCGGCATCGCGCTGGTCGGCCCGCGCGCGCCATTCGGCCACAGGGCGTGAGCCAAGGAACCAGCCGACGCCTATGCCGATGACAAGAGCCACGATTACAAGAATCAGGTTAGAGTCCACGCTTGCTCCGCATTAGAACGAAGCGTGAACTTAACCTCTGTTCAGTCGTCTGGCAATCGACCCTCGCGGCTTTTCCGCAAGGGTCGTGCAATCACGCCACCTTGCGCAGCTTTTCCAGCTTCTTGAGCGCCATGTTGCGCTTCAGGCGTGAGAGGTGGTCGATGAAGAGGATGCCTTCGAGATGGTCCATCTCGTGCTGCAGGCAGGTCGCCATGAGGTCGTCCATCGCTTCCTCATGCGTGTTGCCGTCCAGATCCTGCCAGCGGGCGCGGATGCGGGCGGGGCGTTCGACCTCGGCATAGATTTCCGGCACCGAAAGGCAGCCTTCCTGATAGAGGCTCAGGTCTTCGGAAGGGTCGAGAATTTCGGGGTTGATGAACACGCGCGGCTCGCGCTTGGTCGGCGTGTGATGATGGTGGTGGCCATCGTGATTGCAAGCAACCGGCTCTGCATCCGGGTCTTCGGGCTGCAGGTCGATCACCAGCACCCGCAGCGGCACGCCCACCTGGATTGCGGCAAGGCCGATGCCGGGGGCATCGTACATCGTCTCGAACATGTCTGCGACGAGCGTCT
>NZ_JBMLSM010000026.1:0-9891 GCF_049240505.1 Novosphingobium sp. | reverse complement strand
GGGTCAATCGGCGCCTCACCGCTTTCCCGGTTAGGGACGGTGCGAGCCAGAGATGTATACGCTGGTTCTGCCCATTCCTCGGACATACCCGAGGCTGCCCGCGCAGCTTCTTGGTTGCGCGTGGCTTTATTTCGCTCGCGGTGCTGGCATCAGCATTTGCAAAACGAAGCGGCACTAGAGAAGAATTCAGCCGGCTATATCCGAGCCGAACATTTGGCGGTGAACGCGTGTTCAGTTGGGGAGTTTGCCCTGGCCGACCGCCAAAACCTGCGCAGTGCTGTCTTTGAGACGCGCCCGCGTCTCGATCAGTTCAGATTTGGCAACAGTGAGGTTTGTGGCCGGGAGAGCTCTCTCACGCGTGTCAGAGCTTTTGGGCCCCGTGGGTCCAGGTTGGACGGACATGCCTGAAATGTCAGGATTGGCATGTCCGGTCAGCGTTGATGCGGTCAATTGGGCAGCCTCCGCCTCGTCCGGCGCGCCAGAGAGCAGATATCCGTTCAAGGTGCTTCGTGCGCTAACTGGTATGACTTCTTTGCCAGTATAACGAGCTGTGTAGGCGGATGGATCTGACCAGCTGCCCTTCCATTGGTAGAAGATGTGGGAGCCAATCGCGGTCAGCTTTGTGAGCCTAGGGGCCCAGTATGGCAGCACATATGAAGCATGATAGTGCGTGGCGTGCCCGACGCTGGTTTCGACGAAACCGCCCAGGGATGCCGCTGCAATCGTTCGCGCGCGGTCCCAAAGCTGCAAGTTCGGACGGCGAGCAAGAGAGCCATCGCAGGTGAAGGTGAACTGGCATCCTGTAGCGCGTTCAGCGCCCTGAAAAACGACCCCGCACACCGTATTGGGATAGGCGGGATGTCTGACCCTGTTGAGGATCACTTGGGCTACAGCGCGCTGACCTGTGATCGGCTCGTTTGCCGCTTCGAAATAGATGGCGGCTGTCATGCAGTCGAGCGCGGAAAGGCTAGCGAATGCATCAGTTCCGGCCGCTGCTAGGGAGAATCTCGGTGCTGGAACGGCAAGCCGGGGACTGGCTGCTATTGCCGCATTGAGTATCTCATTGCGCCGCTTTTCGGCCGGATCGAGATTGTCCAGCGTTGCGAACTGGACCTCCACAGCCGGGACGAATGACCCAGCGCCAATCATTTCCAGCTGTGCCGAAGCGGTCGGAGCTGAGCCGAGAATGATTGCTCCCGACAGCGCCGCTATCAGGTTTCGCCGTCTGTTGGCAGAGCTGCCATGACCGGTCATTTCCGCCACCTTAGCTTAAACTTAGCGATCAAAAGAAAAGGGGGCCAGCGATGCGCCGACCCCCTGAACTTTTCGCGTTAGCGCAAATCAGGCGAATTGCATACGAACCGAGGTCGACTGGCGACGACGCATTGCGAAGCCAACAGCGCCGAGGCCGAGGATCATGAGCATCCAGGTGCCGGGTTCCGGAATCGCGGGAGCGCTCAGGTTGGCGGAAAGGCCTGCCGGGTTAGCACTGGTCCCATCGTTACGGGTCACGAACGTGATCGAGTTGATGACACCGAAGCTGCTGAGATCAAAGTTGATCTGGCGGCCGTTCGCAGTCTGGAACTGGAACTCGCCGCCGTTGCTGTTCAGCGGGAAGTTAACGCCGTTCAGCGGGTTCCCGTTCACAAAGATGCTCAGCAAGCGGTTGTCGACATACACCAGGCCCGAAAGCAGGCCGAAGAGGCCCGGCTGGCTCAAGGTGTAGATGTAGCGGTACTGGCCCGCCGGGACATTCGAAGAGCCCGAAGCGCCGGTCGAGATCCACGAGGTGTTTGCCCAAGCGCTGTTCCGCGCGACAACGTTCGGGGTGACGGTCGACCCGTTGGGCGTGATTACTGCCCAACCAGCGTTGTTGTTAGTTTGAACACTCAGTGTCGTCGCAGCCGAGACCGGCGAGGCGAGGACCGCCGCGGCAGCAGCCGCCGGGATCATCATTTTCTTCCACATAACAAGCTTCTCCAATCAATCGGCCGCTTAAGCTTCGCCGCCCCCAGGTTTGGGGTCGGAACAAGTGTCGTAAATCTGGATGCGCCCCCGAATCAGACCTTATACCTAGCCTGCTTAAGCCGTCTGTTAATTCTCGCGCTCGGTATGTCAACACCCGAGGGGGCTTGGCTGAAGCGCCAGGATCACTCAGGGGTGGTGTGGCCCGAACAAATAGGACATTATAACAGATGGATAGGGCTGGCCCCTCCGATTTGTGCGTTGCAGCGCAAATCAAATCTGTTCCATATCGGTACACACAATATGGTTAATTAACTATGCAGGGCGCAAGCTTAGCCCGTGCTGGGCTCGTGTCCTAAGGTAACCAAGAGTTCCAAGGGGGCGGCATCGGAGGCGAGTCGCTGCATTTCGGCCCTCGATGCGGGCTCACGTCGCGCCGTCGAAGTCACACGTCCTCAACGGGCGTAGACTCATTACGCTCAGCGCCAGATGCGTGCACTGATGAGTGTTACGGCGGCGAGGTAGTTTTCGGGGCACTTGGCATGGCTAGTGGCGATGCTCTGGAAGTGCTTGATACGGTTGAAGACGCATTCCGCGAGGTTGCGCTGCCGACAGAGCCATCCTTAAGGGACGACGCCTTGCTTGCGGTTGGACCGCGATGGGATGTTGGCCTAAGCGTTCTTGGCTGCGGCAGCGTCACAGATGGCGTTGCTGTCGGACCCTTTGTCGCCGACCAGGGTTGCTCCCTCCGGAATGGCCTACAGCAGAGCTTCGGCTGCCTGACTGTAGTGGACTTGGCCGCCGGTCAGTCGCACAGGGCGGCGGGACGGCCGTCAGCGTCAACGAGAGCATGAATCTTGCTCGTGAGGGCGCCGTGGCGACGTCCCATGCCGCAATTTGCGGCCCCCCATTTTGCTCCTCGCACCGTGTGGGTGGACGCGGACGCGGGTGGAGTGGAACATCGCGATCTCGCCGTCGAAGGCGGCGGAAACCGCAGCAAGCAGCCGGTCCCACACCCCGGCTTTGCGCCAGCGGACGAACAGGTTGTAGCAGATCGTCGAGGGACCGTATCGCTCGGGTATCTCCGCCCACGGCGAGCCAGTCTGGAAATGCCAACGAATGCCGTTCAGCACCCGCCGGTCATCAACGCGGGGAACGCCGTATGGCTTGTTCGGTAGCAGCGGCTGAATGATCGACCATTCCCGTCCTTCAGTTCGTATCGCCGCCGTGCGACCCTGCCTCCATAGCAAGGGAAAGCCTGGATCATGCAGGTCGCTAAACCTCAAGACCGTCTATGAGTTTACCGCTTAGGACCCTGTCCAGAAGACTGGCACCATCTCACCCAACCAACGCGCCAAGGTTCATACTTCTGCTCAAGCAGCCATTTGGGCGCGGTAGGCACTGAGGAATACGAGTTCGCGTAGTTGCGCAACTGGGGGAAGCTCCAAACCTGAAGGGTCGGCGATCCCAATAATACTCTTGTCTGGCTCGCGCTGGGCGAGCGCAATACGGTGCGGAAGAAGTCGCTCGCGGCGCTCCAACGAGTAGAAAACTTGCACAACGGGCCGCAGAGGGTCCTTGCGATCCTCGTCTATAACCATTGCCAGATTACCGTCGGAGAGCTCAACGAAAGACCCAACGGGAAAAAGCCCCACAGTCTCCACGAAAAGACGCAGGATATCCTCGTCAAACGCGCCAACCTGCGCGCGCAGCTCGGCGACAGCTGCCGCCGGATCGAGTGCGGGTCTCCCCATGGCGCCAGCCAGCAGAAATTCGAAGCTATCGCAAATCGCAGCCATGCGCGCGATCCGGGGGATATCGTCACCAACGCTGCGCTGCGGGAAGCCGCTGCCATCAAGACGCTCGTGATGCATGAGGCACGCGTCCAGCACGGTCTGAGGCAGGCCCTCTTCATTCTGCAATGCGCGGTAACCGAGAAGTACATGGCTCTGCCAAACCGGCACGTCCGCTTGTCGGCGACCACCAGTCCAAGGATCAACCATCCCGGGTAGGTAGTTGACCCCAATATCGAGCAGAAGGCCCGCTTGCCCACTGCTGAAAATCTCAGGCCCACTTAGCTTCATTCGATCGGCCAAAGCCACCATCAACGCACTTACGGACAGGGCGTGCCGAAAGATTTGTTCATTCTTGAGCTTGCAGCGCATTAGACCGCTGAATGCCTGAGGACAGCGCCTTACTGAGGCCAAGATGTCGCTCACCACCGGCTCCACCTTGCGTACATCAAGGGCCTTCCCGAGCTTCGCGTCAGAGAAAATCTTCCCGAGCCGCTCGCGCCCATGGTCGGCAATCTGCGTTGCCACCGAGAGCTCGTCTTGCATCGATACTGGCTGCGAAACATCAAGCCGCAATGCCGCGCGACGCTTGATGGTCTGAGCCCGCGCCGTTCCCAAGGATGCAGTGCCAGCAGCGACAGGTTTGGCCGAAGCCGGCCTTTCATTTACATCGATACCCTTGGCGACGTCGATGATGACAAACTGCACACGGCTTTCTTTGAGCGCATTGAGCCTGGCCACATCCTCGAGAAGGAATTTGGCCTTCCAGAAGGGATGATCGAACCAACTACCCTCAAGCTTGTGTACGAACATACCCAACTCAAGGTCTGCGACAGGGATCTTCTTCAGCACGCGGTAAGCTTCCCAATGCTACGGAGAGATATCGTCTCATGCCCGCCGATACCGATGCATCGCCGCCGAGAAAAACGAAGTGAACGTAAGACACATAGCAACCCCGAGGAACCAATATGGAGGTTGTTAAGACTGCGCTTTATCTCGCGGCATCCGCCTCAGAATAAACCGAGATCCCAATGGCGGGCAGGACGAACGATTGCTTTTTGCGTATGGCACGCGCCGCTCAGGCCCTCGGAGACCAACTGCCTCTGCCGGTCGAGTAAGGTCTTGGACGCACACTGTCAGATCTCCGTCTTGGCGCTCTCAACAGCACTGGCGACAAGGGCAAGGAAAGCCCCCGACCGATCATACGGGAGACGGATAGCCAGCAATCTCAAACCTGATGAAGATCTCAAGCTAGGGCGAAGACTCATTACGCTGAACACCTGATGCGGGCACGGATGAGTTCCACGGCGGCGAGGTAGTTTTCGGGGCACTTATCATGGTAAGTGGCGATGCCCCGGGACCTTCCTATGCCGCGATCTACGGGTTCCCCTTTTTGCCCGTAGCCAAACCTCAAGACCGTTTATGGGTTTACCGCCTAGGGCCCTGCCATCGGCAGCGGTGATAGGTTGTGTTGGCAGATGGACGCGGATTGACCGATCTCAGTCCGTCGTTTTTACAGGCGCTGTTCTGGCGTCAGCGGAGCAGTGACATTTGATCGCCTTGAATGCGAATTTCGCTGAACTGCGCCAAGGCATTCTGCCCGAGAAGTGAGGTTTGGACGTCATTGCGCGGCACAGCGGCTTGCACGCCTTTCAGGATATGGCCGTTTATTTCGAGCTTTTCGATCACGACCCAGTCGGCATTGATGGTGCCTGCTGCGGTGGAGATTGTGCTGTGCTTGCCACTCTGGAGCCGGGCGCCGAGCTTTCTGGCGTCTGTATGACTTAGGACGACGTGACTAGCCCCAGTGTCCACCAACAGCCGTGCCTGACCAGATGGCGTCTGTGCTGCAACGTAGAAGAGCCCATCGGCACCGCGCTCAATGGCACGGACCGTATCGACATTGCCGGGCAGGGCAGGGCCAGCCTGAGCATTCATGGCCACGATTTTGTCCGGGCTTGCTGCGCCTATAGCGGCTGCGCCCAGGAGCGTTGTCAGCAGGCCGGAGCCGATAAGAGCAAGATGCCACATGGCCGCTTGCTAACCGGAGCTGGGTTCAAGCGGTGTTGCTGACAATGGTTAACGGCACAGTCAGGTTGATTGCCGAGTGTGAACTTGGCGTTTCTCGCTAGATCGATGCAGTCTTTCGCGAGGGCCTAGAATTCAAGCATCTGCTCACCGCACTTAGGGGGGCAACGCGGTTAGACCGTGAGCTGATCTCGCATTTTCTCGAGCTTCTTGATCGACCGGTTCTGCCAAATAGCCAAAATACCGAAGAAGACCGCAAGGATCCCCCACTGGATTGATTGCAGCCAATACCGGATCTTGAGCGAATATTCGTCAGCGTAGAGAGTGTAGTGCGGGGTAGTGATGCCGACCCCCATGTAGTTGAACAGCACCCTCACTGGGCCCGGCAGACCCCCTTCGACGATGATGCCCGACCAAGAAGGTTGCTGCGTTACTTTCTCGGCGTCACTCTTGGTTCTGGCTTCCAGCTGCACGAAGACAGAGGCAGCCCCGGTGCTCGCGCCGCTTGATCGGTACGGCGAGAATGCCATGCGATCGTCGCCGACAAACCAGTCCTGACCAAAAAAGATGATTGTGCCCAGCTCGCCGCCAACAAGCCGCGCGGGGCCCTGCTTGATGCTTACTGCACCAATCTCGCTGGCTGAAACTGTCTGAGTTTCCCCTTCCGGACTCGGCAAACCGAAGGCGGAGTAGATGAGCAAACCAGCAGCGACGCAGGCGGCTGTCAATCCGGGCGCGATGAGAAAGCGCCGCAGGCGCCGCGCCTGATCCAAACGTTGGTCAAGAATTTGTGCGACAGGAGTGTCTTTGTCCCGCTTCCGCAGCAACAGCCAGGCAATGAGCAAAGCTGGGAGACTGAAAAGGCAGAGAAGGAAGAGGTACGTCAGGAGAGGCGCATACTGGCCAAAGCGAGCGATCTGAAACTCCGCCAGCCGACTGTAGAACCCCCGATAGCTGAGCGCTTCCCACAGAAAATAGATACCGCACAGAAGCGTGAAGGTTTGAGCAGCGAGCCTGATCAGCTTCTGCGAAGATGGAGAACGCATAAAAAGCCCCTGGTCAGCCTACACGCTTTACCGTTCGCAGCTGCTCTGTTTGCCCACGAGCGCGGAGTGCACCGCCGACTGCGAACAGCCCCATCACGAGCATAAGCCACGTGCCTGGTTCGGGTACCGGGCTTACCGGAGTTGGAGTGGGCGTAGGTGTGGGCGTAGGCGTAGGCGTTCCGCCTCCAGCGCCGCCTCCTGTTCCACCGCCGCCGCCAGTGCCGCCACCACCATCGTTGGCAGGCAGGTTTGCTGCGAATAGCGGTACACCTTGCCCAGGCAATGGCGGCCCCGACGGTGCAAAGTTGGCGAGCGTCGTTGGCACTGGCGTAAGCGCATTATTTGCCGCAGGGGCAGAGCCCGGTTCGGCCAGCGGCGCAGCAGCACCAGGAACGATGGGGCCGGGCGCCAGGATCTGTCGTGCCGCGGCGTTCGCAACATCGCGATCACGCAAGACGCGGCGTATCCGATTCGCGGGGACACGCGATGCGTCGGACAACGATACCGAGTTGTCTGGCTCACCGGAGTAGTTTTCGCCGTCAACGCTGGCAGGGGGCTGTGTCAGCGCGACCATGGCGCTCGCCGGAGATCCGGGCGCTCCGATGATTGCGCGGTCCTCGAAGCGGGTAAACCCGATCGAGGTCAGCCCCAAAGCGAGAAGCACAACGGTTGTGCGATATCCCGCTCGGACGCCTGTTGTCTCCTGATCGCCCACTCTGCCCTCGTTAATTTACCATTTTCATATGGACGCGGTCTTCAGGCAGATCAAGCTCCAAGGTCGGGGCACACTGCTGGTGTGATTGAAGACGACGCTACTTGTTCTATTTCGGAGCCGCCGCACCTTGCTTGGGTGCGGGAGCCAGCCCCTCTTGATAGGAAATATCGGCTTTTGCGCGGGCTTCGCTCAAGCGGGTCTGCAAGAGCTTGCCAAGGCTTTCAGATCGCATTTCCTGCGCGGCGAGCGGTGCGGCCTCTTGCTCGTTAGTGGGCACAGGCTGACGCCCGGTGATCACACTAACTGACACACGGCCTTGCCCGGGAATGACAAACGGCTCGCCCGGCGGCAGGGCGAGGATTTGCTTGAGAACGGGCGTCGGGACATTGATCGTGTCGAGACTGTTTGCCCCTCTTGCAAACTTTACCTTGAACAGGCCGAGGATCTGCTCGACGTCCGCCAAGGTCTTGGCCGATTCAAGCGCTTTCAGAACCTTGGGATCGCCCGGCATATCGAACACGATCTGGTCGACGAGATAGTTAGCTCGCTCGGTGAACTTCCCAGGGTTGGCGGCGAGATACTTCTTGACTGAGGCACTATCCGGAACCCGAACGCTCTCAGCCTGCTTTTGCCCATACATCTGCACGAGCAGACCTTCGCGCATCCGCCGCTCGCGGCTGAGGTACTCCGGGTCGCGATCGAACCCTTCTTCCTTTGCCACTTGCGCCATGAGGCGGCGGTCAATGATCTGCTGGAGAACCTGGCGACGAATTGCGTCCTTGTCGCCCGCAAGTGCACCGGGAAGTTCGGCAATCTCGGCGTTCAATTCAGCCTGAGTGATTTCTTCGCCGTTTACGATGGCAACGACCTGTCCGGTCGGCTCACCGCCGCACGCCTGCAGGCTCAATCCCAAAGCGGCCACCAGAGCCAGTCTTGAAGTCCAGAGATGTTTCACTTACGCCCTCCAAATCCCTCGACGCCCATTGCGGCTTTCGACACGGGGTTGCAAGAGCCTATTTATTGGACGTTATCGGGATCGAGGAATCAAAAAATGGAAACTGTCTACGATTGGGTCACGGTTGCAGTCTTCGCTGGCCTAGCCGTACTGTTCTTGCAGCGGTCCTCGGAAGAAGAGCCGCAGGACAAGATCTTGCATTATCTGCCGCCGGCTGCTGGGTGCGCAGTCTCTAATTATCTCGGCAATGAGGGCTTCACGCTCCCTGCAGTCGGGCTTCTTGTGGCCGTGATGGCTTACATCCACTTCGTTTTGAAACCATTCGATCGTTCAAACGCGGGGCGGGACTGATCACTGGCCCCTTCGTTCAGCTAGCAAGGCGATGGTTCGCTGCGCTAACTTGTCGATGAGGTAGATTGATACCAGCGAGACGGCAAAGGTGGTCATCCCGGCAAAGTTGTGCAGGAAGCCCTGAGCTGCGGCATCACCGGCATAATACGTCAGCATAATCAGGATCAGGACGCGGACGAGGTTTGAGAAGATCGCGATGGGGACCGCGGCCACTGCCAGTGCTAGCATGTATCGCCACTCAGCCCGATGGCTCACGTAGACATAAAACAGGGTCAGTGCTGTCAGGGTAATAAGAGAATTCAGTCCTGCGCAGGCCGCTGCAACCAGAAGCTGGTATTGGCCGATCTGGATCGTGACCCCCGAGCTAGCGATCGGATAGCCAGCGACGTAGAGCAAATTGACTGCACTCTCGCTGATCCAAAGCTTGAGAGGATTGGTAACCGCGGCGACCAGGCTGTCGGGTAGGGGAACGGCGAAGACCAGATAGAGAAGTGGGAACCACAGAGCTTTCAGCGCACGCAAGCCGATAAAGGAATAGAGTACGGCAACGAAAAGGCCGTAGAGAGCATAGACCTCGAGTTCGATAACCGCAGCAGTGCGAAACAGCACCATAGCCACTGCCATTGAAGCGATCGCGACAAAAGCCCAAGCTCCAGGCGGGCGCTGTTGAATTGGTCGGGTCTCACCTCGAAGGTGATTGAGAAGCCACAGGCCCGATGCCAACACCAAGGGAGCGTGAGAGCCCTGCTCGGTCGACCAACTCTGCGTCGTTATATACTTCCATGTCGGGAACGTGACCGCAGTAAGGCCGATCACTATAGGCCAGCTTTGGAGGGCGAGCGACAGCAGCTGCGGCGTTCTCCGTTCGCTAGATTGTTCGTGTGCCAAATTCTACCTTTGCTCCAGTTCCTAACTGACAGGAACGAAAACGCCATAGACTCTATAAGGCGACGCGGGCAAGCGGTCCCTCGGATCTAATTGGCTTGACCAGCCTGCCAGTGAGGGGAGTGCCTCCCCCGCATTGTTTCTTTGCGGTCA
>NZ_JBMLSM010000025.1:0-24141 GCF_049240505.1 Novosphingobium sp. | reverse complement strand
GACTTAAAATCCCTTGATCCTTGATCGTGCGGGTTCGAGTCCCGCCGTCCGCACCAGGCTGAAATGCCTTGCAGAATCTGCACGTTGCAAGTGCGTGACTGTGGCAAGGCGATTGTCATCGAACGGTCTTTGAACCGTCGCAAAACAGTCAGCAGCCGTCCCTAGAGGCAACGCCAAGCAAGCGTTACCATGAGGGACAATAGACAATGAACGTGATTTTCGAGCGGTCGCGCCGTGCGATCCTGCTGGGCAGTGCTGCGTTGTGCATGGCTTCGGTTGCCGCACCGGCTTTTGCTGCGGACGAGGCTGTTGCCGCAGCCGACGCTCTGGCTGCTGACGAAGCAGACGAGCAGACCCGCACTGCGCGCGAGATCGTGGTGCAGGGCGACATCGGTTTTCGCAACCACAGCGACGAAGCCGAGCCGAAGCTGGTCTATGACGAGGAATACTTCCGCCGCTTCGAACCGCTGACCGCAGGCGATGCGCTGAAGCGTGTGCCTTCGGTGACGTTCCTTTCTGACGTGCTGGAATCGGACGGCGCGCGTCTGCGTGGCCTTGATCCGGGCTATACCCAGATCCTGATCAACGGTGACCGCATTCCCGGTTCGAACGTGGACCGTTCGTTTTTCCTCGATCGCGTTCCTGCAGAACTGATCAAGCAGGTGGAAATCGTGCGCTCGAACTCTGCCCGTCGCACTGGCGATGCGGTGGCGGGCACGCTGAACATCGTGTTGCGCGATGCCTTCACGATGGATGGCGGATATCTGCGCGGCGGCGCGCTGATTTTTGACGATGGCGAGATCAAGCCTTCGGGCGGCCTGTACTATGGCGGCAAGTTCGGGCCGGGCCGCCTTCTGGCAGGCGTAAACGTGCAGGGGCGTTACAACCCCAAGAAAAAGAAGAGCTTCCGCTATGGCGATTCGCCGGAGAACAATCCGAACTACGCGACCGACGATTTTGCTGATCGCGAGGACCAGCGCGATACCCGCAATGGCACCGATTACGCCAGCAACCTGAGCTGGGCATACGACGACGGCGAGAACAAGTTCGAGATCGCGGGCAATTATGTGCGCACCGACCGCGACCAGATCGAGCGGTCGTCGGGCTATGATGACCCGACTTCGGCCACTGGCCCGATCCGCATCAATGCCGACGGCAACCTGACCTACGACAACTACAACCCGCTGTTCATCAAGCAGGAAAGCTGGGCGGCAACGGCGAAGTACGTCAAGGAATGGGATCTGGGAAAGACCTCTGTCCGCCTTGGCTTCGCTCGCTTCGACAACCGTGAGGAAGAGTTCGAGCACGAGATCGAGTTCGATCGTTCGACGCCCCGCTATACCGGCGATTATTCGCTGACGAACATCCGCGACGACGAGCTTTCGCTGCAGCTTGAGCAGACGTTCAAGCTGGGTGAGGGTTTGGAACTGGCCATCGGTGGTTTCGCGCAGAACAAGGATCGCGACACCGATATTTCGGACGTGCGCAACCGCTTCAACGTGGCCCGCACGTCGTTACTGACCTACAACCAGTTCACCAATAGCCCTGATGAGTTCGCCATCGCATTCCCGGCCACGTCTTCGACGCCGGGCGGCCTCAACACGATCGAGGAAGACCGTCGCGATCTCTATGCGCTGGTCGAAGGCGACAGCGGCGTGGTGAAGTACGAAGCGGGTCTGCGCTGGGAAAACACCAAGGTTGCGATCAATGATCTGACCGCCGCCACCCAGACCAATATCAAGTACGATGTGCTGCTGCCATCGGCGTCGATCAAGGTTCAACTGGGTGATGGCCGCCTGACCGCATCTGCCGCGCGCACCGTGCGCCGTCCGCGCTTCGACTATATCTCGCCCGCGCTGCTGGAAGCCGAACTTGGTGACAACGATCTGCTGGGCAATCCCGGCCTGCGCCCGGAAACGGCGTGGGGCGGCGATCTTGGCTACGAACACCGCATCGGCAAGACCGGGGTGATCGGTGTCAACGTGTTCTATCGCAAGGTGCAGGACCTGGTGGAACTGACCAACACGCAGGTCGAAGGGTCGGAAGGTTCGGGCACATTTGTCTATCAGCCGCGCAACGTGGGTGATGGCGAAGTGTGGGGTGTGGAGTTCGATCTTTCGGCGGACCTTGGTTTCATCGGCCTGCCCGATACCGGCGTGTTCGGTAACCTTTCGCTGATCGACAGCTCGATCCAGGATGAGTTCGGCAGCCGCCGGTTCAACGGCCAGTCGAAGTATGTCTACAACTTCGGCATGATCCAGAACCTGCCGAGCGTGGGCGCATCATTCGGTGCGACCTATCGTAAGCAAGGTTCGGCCTATGATCGTACCGTGGGCGAGGAAGTGACCACGCGTTACGGCGCGGATCTGGAGATCTTCGTCGAAAAGCGCATCGGCAAGAGCTTCACCATCCGCGCGGTGGGTTCGAACCTGCTCAACGGCAGCAAGGATGAAGTGTTCAACAAGTTCGCGACCACTGGTGACCAGATCGCTCGCGACTTTGACGAATATGAGATCGAATCCGAAGAGGCCGGCCCGGTGTTCCAGATCGTCGCGCGGTATGCGTTCTGATGGGGCGGAACGCTATTGCCAAGGCGGGATCGGGGGCTTTGCTCCCGGTCCTTGCCCTTTCGCTGGCGGCGTGTGCGGGAATGCAGGCTGCACCACGTCCCTATTATCCCGCGGTGGACGTGCAGGCGACGGGTGAAACCGCGCCGGTCGGTACGGGCAAGGCCGATGCGGCAGACGATCCGGCGATCTGGCGCAACGCCGCCAATCCCGCTGCAAGCCTGATCGTGGGGACGGACAAGAAGGCCGGGCTTTATGTCTATGGCCTTGATGGCAAGGTGCGCGATTTCATCGCTGCCGGGCTGCTCAACAATGTGGACCTGCGCGAAGTGACGCCGGGACGCATCGTGGTCGGCGCGAGTGACCGGACGGATGGGGCCGTGCCCAAGATTGCGCTGTTCACGCTGGACGGCACGACCGGCAAGCTGACCGCTTTGGGTGCGCAGCCGTTCATGGCGGCAGGGCGCGCGCCGGTGGAGGCCTATGGCTTCTGCATGGGCAAGGCGCTGGGAGCTGGAGAACTGGCACGGGCCTATGTCGTGCTGAAGGACGGCGAAGTTGCGGAAAGCCGCCTTGTGGAGGCGAGTGGCGCGATACGGGCGGAATATGTGCGTTCGGTAAAGTTCGCGACACAATCGGAAGGCTGCGTGGTGGATGACCGCACGGGCACGCTCTATGTGGCCGAGGAAGACGTGGGCATCTGGCGCGTGGACCTGAAGGCCGCTGCCCTGTCAGCCGAGGCGTTCGCGATGGTCGGGCCTGACAAGGGGCTGGTCGACGATGTGGAAGGGCTGGCGCTGGCCCCAGAGGGCGAGCGTGGCGGATATCTTGTTGCGTCAAGCCAGGGCGACAATGCCTATGCTCTGTTCGATCTGGAAACGGCTGCACCGCGCGGGCGCTTTCGCATCGCTGCAGGACGATTTGGTGCGACAAGCGACACCGATGGCATCGAACTGGCACTGGGCGACTTTGGCCCGGCCTATCCCCTCGGGCTTTTCGTGGCGCAGGATGGCGACAATGCCCCCGCTGCGCAGAACTTCAAGCTGGTAGGGTGGGGCGAAATTGTTCAATCATTACAAAGGTAAACAGTATTAACATTGAATAGAATGTGCGCTGGGTAACATCACGGTAGGACTTTCTGGCCTAAGTTCCCCAAATCCGGGGTTTGCGCGAGTCCCGGATATGGGGACCCATGCGCAAGGGGAAAGGGCTTGGCCCAGCCAGAAGACGATCTGCCGGATGCCGTAAATGGTGGCAACATGGACAGCAATGGGGCGGACCAGCGTGCCGCTCCGCGCTTCATGCTGCTTATCCGTGCAGCCAAGCTGATCGTCGATGAACGGTGCGAATTTCTCTGTGTGATCCGCGATGCTTCATCGACGGGTCTGAAGATCCGTCTGTTCAATACTTTGCCTTCGCACCGTTCTCTTGCGGTGGAAATGAGCAATGGCGATCGGTATCCGGTCGAACTGGTCTGGCACGAAGGCGAGTTTGCCGGTTTCCGCTTCGGTAGCGAAGTGGATGTGCAGCGCCTGCTGGACGAAAGCCACGGCCCATTTCCGAAACGGCAGGTGCGACTGCGCATAAACCTTGACGGGATATTGCATTCGGGCGGCGAAGCGCTGCGCGTGGCGTTTCAGGACATTTCGCAGCAGGGCGCGTGCATCGAAAGCGACAAGTGGCTTTTGATGAACGAGCTGGTGCGGATCGAGACGGACGTGATGCCGCCGCTTTATGCCAAAGTCCGCTGGCGCAGCCACCCGCGCTATGGCGTGCTGTTCGAACAGACGTTCAAGCTGGATGAACTGGCGCGCATTGCTGCGCCGTTGCAGGCCGGGGACCATGCGCACGATGCGCTGAGCCACCCTGAGCGCTTCCGGCGAATCTGACAATCGGGTTGCTGGCGCGCTGGGCGGCGAACTTTCGCCAATCCCGCGACTATCGTTAACCATCCCTTATCCATTTTCCTTCACCTCTGACACCAGCGAAGAGCGCTTGAGACGGGGGTTTTGATGGTTAACGGGACGATTCGCGCCACGGGTGCGACTTCAGCGAACCAGAGCCGTAAGGTTGATGTTGCAATCATCGGAGCGGGGCCGGCCGGGTTGACCGCCGGATACCTTTTGACCAAGCGCGGCTTTTCGGTGGCGATCATCGAAAAGGACGAGACTTACGTCGGCGGCATCAGTCGCACGGTGGAGCACGAGGGCTATCGTTTCGACATCGGCGGGCACCGGTTCTTTTCCAAGAGCCAGCAGGTGGTCGACCTGTGGAACGAGATCCTGCCGGATGACTTCATTCAGCGCCCCCGGATGAGCCGCATCTATTACGAGGGCAAGTTCTACTCGTATCCCCTGCGTGCGTTCGAGGCTCTGTGGAACCTCGGGATCGTGCGTTCGACGCTGTGCATGGTGAGTTTTGCCAAGGCCAAGGCGTTCCCGAACCGCAAGGTGAAGAGCTTCGAGGACTGGACGATCAACCAGTTCGGCAGCAAGCTCTATTCGATCTTCTTCAAGACCTATACCGAGAAGGTGTGGGGGATGCCCTGCGACGAGATGAGCGCCGACTGGGCGGCGCAACGCATCAAGGGTCTTTCGCTGTGGGGCGCTGTCACCGATGGGCTGAAGCGCAGTCTTGGGCTGAACAAGCGCCCGAACGACGGGATGCAGACCAAGACCCTGCTGGAAACCTTCCGCTATCCGCGCCTTGGCCCCGGCATGATGTGGGATGCCGCGCGCGACAAGATTCTGGCGACCGGCAAGGGCGAAGTGCTGATGGGCCATGCCTTCAAGCAGCTTGCCGCCGATGGGCAGGGCGGCTGGCGTCTCTCGGCCACGGGCGCGCAGGGTGATTTGGTGATCGAGGCCGCCCACGCCATCAGCTCTGCGCCGATGCGCGAACTGGGCGCGCGCCTGCATCCGCTGCCAGCGACATCGCTGGAAGGCAGCCGGTTGAAGTATCGCGATTTCCTGACCGTGGCGTTGAAGATCCGCTCGGAAGAACTGTTCCCTGACAACTGGATCTACATTCACGACAGCAAGGTGAAGGTTGGCCGCATCCAGAACTTCCGTTCGTGGTCGCCAGAAATGGTGCCGGATGACAGCGTGGCCTGTGTCGGGCTGGAGTACTTCTGCTTCGAAGGTGACGACCTGTGGGATTCCTCGGATGATGATCTGATTGCGCTGGCGACGAAGGAAATGGCCATCCTTGGCCTCGTCAGCTCGGAGAAGGTGATCGGCGGCGTGGTGGTGCGTCAGGAAAAGGCCTATCCGGTCTATGACGATGAATATGCCGCCAATGTGCTGGCCATGCGCACCGAACTGGAGGCGGCGCATCCGACGCTGCACTTGGTGGGGCGCAACGGGATGCATCGCTACAACAATCAGGATCACGCGATGATGACCGCGATGCTGACGGTGGAGAACATCGCTGCGGGCGCGCGCCAATACGATACCTGGTGCGTCAACGAGGATGCGGAATACCATGAAGCGGGCGACGAGGGTGCAGAGAAGATCATTCCTGCCCGTACTGCGCTGAGCGACGACCAGGCAGCGGCCCTGGCATCGGTGCGCGCCGTGCCCGAACGGATCGTGGCCGAAAAGCCTGCGAAGGCTGCCTGACTGTAACTCTGGTGTCGGAAATGAACGGGATGATCCTGCCGATGATCGACCGCCTGCGCCGCGTCACGCTTCTGCGCTATCTGCTTGCCAGCGTGGGGGCGCTGGCGGTGGACATGGGGTCTTTCCTTGCGCTGCTGGCGCTGGGCACGATCCCGGTGGCCGCGTCTGCCGCAGGCTATTCGCTGGGCATCGTGGCGCACTGGCTGCTGTCGAGCAGGGCCGTGTTCACCGATACGGTTGCGGCGGAGCGCGATGCGCGCAACCGTCAGAAGGCCCTGTTCGTAGGTTCGGCGCTGGTCGGGCTGGGCCTGACCACGCTGATCGTGGCGGCGGGTACGATGGTGGGCGTGGATTCACGCCTTGCCAAGATCGCGGCGATCGGTGCGAGCTTCACCGCGACATGGCTCTTGCGCAAGCGGGTGGTCTTTCAGTGAGACAGGTTCGATGAGGGGAGCCTTCGCAGGTTCCTCAACGGAGGATGTGGGCGTTTCAACGCCGTGGCGTGCCGTGCTGGTGGTGTGGCTACTGGGCGCCGCGCTGATGCTGGCGGCGGGATGGGGCAACTTTTCGCCCGCGCGCTTCCTTGATGGTGACGATGCCCTGCGATTGCAGCAGGTGCGCGACCTGCTGGCGGGACAGGGCTGGTACGACCTTACGCAATATCGCATCGCGCCGCCTGATGGCGTGCCGATGCACTGGACGCGCGTTGTCGATCTGCCGATTGCGGGGGTAATCCTGCTGCTGCGCCCGCTGATCGGTGCAGTACAGGCAGAAGTGGTGGCGATCGTGCTCGTGCCGCTGCTCTCCCTTCTGGCGGCAATGGCGCTGACGGCGCGGCTGGCGGCGCGTTTCTTTGGCGCGAGCGCCGGGGCCATCGCGGCGCTGCTGGTTCTGATGGCAGTGCCCGCGTCGTTTCGCATGATGCCGCTGCGCATCGATCATCACGCCTGGCAATATGTGCTCGCGCTTGTCGCGCTCAACGGCATGGTATCGCGCTCGGCAAGGCATGGTGGCGCCTTGGCGGGGCTGGCACTGGCGCTATCGCTGGCGATATCGTTGGAGGCGCTGCCGCTGGCAGTGATCTTTGCGGGCGTTTGCGCGGTGCGGTTGTTGCGGGGCGATGATCGCTGGCTGGTAGCCTATATGGCCGGACTTGCCTTGGGCGGTGCCGCGCTGTTTCTGGCGACACGCGGCGTCCTTGATCTCGTCGACTATTGCGATGCGCTTTCGCCGGTGCATCTGGCAGCTTTTCTTTGGGTGGCGGTCGTTTGCGGATTGGCTTTGCCCCGGTTGCGGACGCGGCCTCCGGCGCTTGGTGTGATTGCGCTGGGCCTTGCCGGTATGGGTGCCTTGGCAATCATGGGCCTGCGTGCGCCGCAGTGTCTTTCCGCCGATGCCTTTGGCGCACTCGATCCCTTGGTGAAGCGGGTGTGGCTGGGTTCGGTGGTCGAAGGATTGCCGTTCTGGCGGCAAGGCCTTGTCCTTGGCGCAACGATGGTGCTGCTCCCGGCCCTGGGCCTGCTCGCCTGCTGGCGTTTGTGGCGCAAGGCGGGAGACGGGCAGGAGCGGGCCTTGTGGATCGACATGGCGCTGCTGCTGGGCGGAGCAACGCTGATCGGCCTGCTGGTGGCGCGTGCATCTGCCGTGGCGTGCCTGTTTGCCGCTGTGCCTGCGGCATGGCAGGTGATGGATCAGATCGCGCGATGGTCAGCCGAACCGCTGCTGCTGCGCCGCCTTGCGCGGGTGCCGTTGATCATGGCGCTGTTCGTGCCGGGAGCAATGGTTGGCGTGGCCGTATCGGCCTTCGATCCGCCCAAGGCGGCGTCGCACAATTCGATGCAGGCGTGCAATTTCGCTGCTCTTGCGCCCCAGATTGCCGCTATGCCGCGCGCCACGATCCTTTCGGGGCTGGACATAGGGCCGACCCTGCTGGTTACCAGCCAGCACACGGTTGTTGCCACAGCGCATCACCGGGCCAGCGCGGCGATGAGGGATCTCATCCTTGCTTTCCTCGGCCCCGATTACGGCGCGCGTCAGATCATGGCGCGGCGCGGCGCAACGCTGGTGGTGATCTGCCCGACGGGAAGCGAATCGCGCGTTTATCGCAAGCTCGCGCCCGATGGCTTCATGGCGCACTTGGTAAAGGGGCGTGCGCCCGATTGGCTGGAGCCGGTGCCGGTGGATGCAAAGTCCGGGGTAAAGGTCTGGCGCGTGCGTTGATCCGCGTCAGCGGGCGACGGCCACGTCGAATGCCACAGACATCCGCTCGCCCGCGCCGAAGGGCTGCGTTCCGTGGTAGAACGTGCTGGGAAACAGCACCGCGCTGCCCGCGACCGGGGTGATGGTGGCCAGTGGCGGCAGATCAAGCCCAAGATCGGGCGGTGATCGGCCCAGATCGAGGCATCCCGCGTCCAGCACGCCAGCGTCTGGTGGCACCACAAGATGCACGGCGGATGACAGAATGCCTTGCGGGTGAACGTGTTCTGTGTGCCGGCCGCCGCCTGTCATGCGGATGGACCAGCTCCCACGGATGAACCATTCACGGTCACGGTGGCGCAACAGCGGATGGTTTTCGTCCGCCAACGGCAGTTGGGCGCGGAAATCTGCCAGCATCTGCTCGATGGCGACGCGCAATGTGCGCAGTTCCGGTTCCATGCGGTCGAACAGGCCGCCCCATGTCTGACTGCCGCTGCGCACCGATTGGCCCACGGGCGGAAGCGAGCGGGCGTGCAGATCACGTAGCAGCGCGACGAGATCGGCCAGAAAAGCGGCGGACAGGCCAAGCGAGCGTTGGGCGTAGAGTCCAGGCTGGCCGTGCAGCCACTGCGCGCGCGGATCATCCATCATGCGCCATGCCAGATCGCGCAAGGCCCAGGCCGAAATCGTATCGGGCCGTTGCGCGATGACTTCGCCCAGCAGCGGGTCGGCGCGATCAGGCGCGTGCTGGCGCAGGCGGTGACGCGCTTCCTGCAGCTTGCGCTCGGGACTTTGCAGGTCGAGCGAGGCAAAGATGCGCTCTGCCCTTTCCAGATCGCCCGCCGCGCCTGCATGTTCAGCCTCGGCCAGCGCAAGCGCTATGTTTCCGGGTAGCGCGGCAGAGGCGCGTGCAACGACCTCTGCCGCTTCGGCGTGCCGATCTGTGCCGGACAGTGCGGTGGCCCATGCCAGTGCGATGGCCGGGTCTTGAGGTGCTGCCTTTGCTGCTTGGGCGAAATGGTCGCAGAACTGATCTGCTTCGCCTGCGCCCCAGCGCAACTGGGCCAGAAACGTCAACCCGTCTGTCCATGTCGGCAATTGGCGGACCAGCGTTTCAGCCAGTTCGCGCGCTTCTGCCAGTCTGCTGGAACAGGCCAGCGCCTGCGCATAGCCCAGAAATGCCGTGGCATCGGCGCGATTGTGCGGCAGGGCCTGTTCGAACCGGGCGCACATGTCGGCTTCGCCACGTTCCAGCGCAATCCGCGCGCGACCGTGCAGGCCGCGTGGGTGCTGGCCTTCAAATTTGAGAAGAGCGTCATAGCCACGCGCGGCCTCGTCTAGCTTCCCCAGATCACGGGCGGTGGCGGCGCGTACCGACCAGTATCGCGGAACCTGCGCAAAATTGCGCTCTGCCGCGATCAGTTGCGCAAGTGCATCCATTCCGCGACCGAGACGAGACAGGGCGATGGCACGGTTGCACAGGGCTTCGGCATGGCGGGGGTCGGCCACGAGCGCGGCTTCGAAGCGCGTTATCGCTTCGGCATGACGGCCTTCGCCGACAAGGAAGGTGCCCGCGCTGTTAAGCAGGGGCGCGCTTTTGGGAAAAGCGGCGATTCCTTGCACAAACAGGGCTTCGGCACCTGCTGTGTCGCCTGCCGATTTTGCCGCTATCGCGCGGTCACGCCATTGTTGGGCAGTAAGGTTCACCGGTCTCTGAGCCATCCGGTAATCGAATACCGCGCACGCGGCGCGAAAGGCGGAACATAAGTGACCTGATGCAACTGCGGCACGCGCAGCAAGTTCAGCGTGTTGAAGCGGGGTTTCCAGCCACAGATGACATCGCCCTGGTCATCCAGAAAGTTGAGATAACCGCCCCAGTCCGGTTGCCAATCGGTGGCGGTCAAATTCAGCACATAGGCAACGCGCCATCCTTCGGCGACATGGCTGTCGTTGTGGACGGACAGAAAATCACCGGGTCCATAGAGTGTGGCCTGAGCATCGGCTTTCAGAAGTTCGGGAATGCCGGTGACTTCGCGGACCAGATCCAGAAACGGTGAATCGTTCAGGTGCTCCATCACCAGATCGTGCGGCCCGGCAGGCTGGGCAGATTGCAGATAGGCGTCGAGGATGGCGTACTGCGTAAAGCGCACAGCATATTCACCCTGCGCGGCGGAGCGGTGAATCGCGTCGATCAGTTCGCGCTGACGGGGCGGTGGCATGGCGGAAATCTGGTTTGCGTCCAGCTTTTGCGGCCCGGTCTTTCCGGCCTGCCAGGCGATTCCCCACGGCGTCTGCCGCGCGATGATATCGCGCAAGTTGGCAGCCGATTCCGGCGTGAGCAGATTGTGAATCTGCACGCGGCCTTCCTTGGCAAATTGGCGCACGGCAGCAGCCCGATCGATGCCGGACGCCAAGTCGAAAATCCGGATCATCTCTTGCCATGCCTCATGATGACGGGACGCTAGTCTGGCCGGTCGATCAAAGTCAATTCTGCATGGTTTTGACAGGGCGGTGGTTTCAGATGAAATTGGCCTGTGTGGCGAAACATTTGGCAAGATTTACGCTGGATGAACGCAAGAATGTGGCAAAATTGCCCAATGGTCTGTGCCGAATCCCGCCAATTCGGCGGTTTGACGGGATTTGCGGGGTGTTGCGCCATTGCAACAACGCGGGTCATTAGGTTCGCGGCATGTTTCATTTGCTTTACAGATTCCACGCGCTGTGGCGAAAGGGCCGACAGTTTGCGGGTGATTGGTTGTTGCAGGCGAAACTTTTCGCAAAGGACCGCACCCTCGCAATCTACAAGGTAGGGTTGGGCTGGCGCATCGTGGTGCGCTGCCGGGCTAACAGGAGGACTGATTCGTGATTCAAACTAGGATGCTCAAGCGCGCAGCGCTGAAGAGCTCGGCGGCGGCTACCGCCGTTACGCTGGCGCTGGTATCTACCGTCGCTTTCGCACAGGAAGCGCAGGCTGAAGGCGAAGAGCCGCAGCAGGCGATCGTCGTAACCGGTTCGCGCATTGCGCGCACCGACGTGACCAGCGTTGCCCCGGTTTCGGTGGTTGGCGCGGATGAATTCCGCCTGACGGGTACTGTGAACGCCGAACAGGTGCTCAACACCCTGCCGCAGGTCATTCCGGGCACCACGTCGTTCTCGAACAACCCCGGTGGCGGCGTCGCCACGCTCGACCTTCGCGGTCTTGGCGCGCAGCGCACGATGGTCCTCGTCAATGGCCGTCGCTACATGTTTTACGGCACCGACCAGACGGTCGACCTCAACACCATCCCGACCTTCCTGCTGAAGAACGTCGAAGTGGTGACCGGTGGCGGTTCGGCCGTTTACGGTTCGGACGCACTGGCTGGCGTCGTCAACTTCCAGCTCCGCGACAACCTCAATGGTCTGGAAGTCGGCGCGCAGCAGAGCATCACCGGTCAGGGCGACGGTCGTCGCTTCAACGCCAACGTTGCGCTCGGCACCGAATTTGCCGACAACCGTGGCCATGTCACCGTTTACGGTGAATACAACAAGCGCGGCAGCGTGTTCCAGTCGGCTCGCGATTTCTCGCGCAATGCACTGGGCGATGGCGCAACCAGCCTCGTTCCGCTCGGCTCGGCAGGTGTGCCGCAGGGCCGTCTCGTTGTCAGCCCGAGCCTTGCCCTTGGCGCCGGTTCGAGCTGCACCGCCGGTTCGGAAGTGAACTGCTTCCAGATCGCTTCGGGCACCAACTATCCGGGTCTTGGCGCGTTCTTCGCGGCACCGGGCGCCAGCCGCCCCTACACCGGCGCTGACAGCTACAACTTTGCCCCCGTCAACTACCTGATGGTCCCGCAAGAACGTTGGCTGATCGGTGGTTACGGCGATTACGAAATCAACGCGAACGCCAAGGCCTATTTCGAATTTTCGTACGTGAACAACCGCGTCGAAAACGAACTGGCTGCTACGCCGATCACGCAGAACGTCGATTTCCAGCTTAGCCGCATTCAGGGCTTCGTATCGGCGAACGATTTCGCACAGCTGACGCAGATTGCTGCAAACCAGCAGGCTGCGATTGCATTTGCCGCATCGCCCGCTTGCGTCACCGCAACCGGTGCGCAGTGCGCCAACCCATATGGCGCGTTCACTGCTGGCACCGGCCAGTTTGGTGCGCTTCAGCCGGGATCGGTGCGCGTGCAGGTGAACACCCGCACGACCAGCATCTCGTCGCGCAACGCTTCGGATGATCGCAGTGCATATCGCGCTCTGGCCGGTGTGCGTGGTGATATCACCGACAGCATCCGTTACGACGCTTACTACATGTACTCGCGCACCCGGAACTCGCAGATCCAGGAAGGCAACGTTTCGCGCAGCGCCTTCACGCGTCTGGCGGGCAACGGCACCTGCAACGTGTTCGGTGCAGAACTGCTGAGCGACTCGTGCCTTACCTCGATCGCAATCCTTGCGCAGAACACCGTGATTTCGGAACTGCAGGTTGCACAGGGCAGCATCACGGGTGACCTGTTCAAGTTCGGCTCTGCCAACGAACCGGTTCGCTTCGCGGTCGGCACCGAATGGCGCAAGATGGGCAGCGAATTCATCCCTGACACCGCGCTTTCTTCGGGTGACGTCGTTGGCTTCAACGCCGGCCAGCCCACCGAAGGCAGCTACACGGCTACCGAGTTCTTCGGCGAACTTTCGGTTCCGCTGATCCAGGACAGCTTCATCCACCGTCTCGAAATCGACGGCGCGGTTCGCTACTCCGACTACTCGCTTGCTGCTGTTGGTGGCGTGTGGGCCTACTCCGGCGGTATCCGTCTCGCTCCGGTTCGTGACATCACGTTCCGCGGTCAGTACCAGCGCGCCATCCGTGCGCCCAACGTGGGCGAACTGTTCGGCGGTCAGTCGGTCGGCTTCCCGGCGGCAACCGATCCGTGCTCGCTTGCTTCGGCAGCAACCAACACCACCATTCGGAACCTCTGCATCGCCACGGGCGTGCCGGCTTCGTCGGTTGGCACTGGTCTCGCACTTCAGCCGAACGCCCAGATTCAGGGTGCCTTCGGTGGCAACCCGAACCTGAGCGAAGAAGTTTCGGATACCTGGACCGCCGGTGTGGTGATCCAGCCGAGCTTCGTGCGCGGCCTCACGATGCAGGTCGATTTCTTCGACATCAAGATCGAGAAGTCGATTGCGACTGCAGGCGGTGGTGTGAACAACATCCTCAACCTGTGCTACAACGTGATCCAGAACGCCAACAGCGCGATCTGCGGCCTCATCAGCCGCGACAGCCAGGGCATCATCTCCGGTCCTCCGTTCGTGGTGAGCGCCAACAACGCCAACCTCGCATCGCTGAAGACCCGTGGCGTCGACTTCCAGCTCGACTACGCAACCCGCATGGGCTTTGGCCTGTTCGGTGATGAATCGCGCCTCGCCTTCAACCTGCTGGCAACCTACACCGACAACTACACGTTCACGCCGCTGGTCGATCTGCCGGATGACAACGTGCAGTGCGCCGGTCGCTTCGGTCTGAACTGCGACAACCCGATTCCGAAGTGGAAGGCCAACAGCCGTCTGAGCTGGATCGATGGTCCGATCACCACCTCGGTCCGCTGGCGCTATGTTGGCCCGACGCGTGATGACGACGATGATACCGACTTCATCGTTGAGCGTCTCGGTGCCTACAACGTGTTCGACCTCAGCCTCTCGGCTGAAGTGACCGAAGGCGCTACGCTGAATCTCGGCATCAACAACCTGTTCAACAAGCAGCCGCCGATCATCGGCAGCAACGCGCAGCAGGCAAACACCTACCCGAGCACCTTCGACGTGCTTGGTCGTGACTTCTTCGTTTCGGCTCAGTTCCGCTTCTGATCCGTTTCGAAGTCTGAACAGAGAGGGGCGCCGAACCAAGGTTCGGCGCCCCTTTTTGCGTTTGCAGGAAATGTATGCGGTGCGGTGGAGGCGCTGCGCGCTTAGATGGATGGATTGAGGAGAAGCAGCGGATCGAGCCTGCTGCTGCCCCACTTGATCGACCAATGCAGGTGCGGTCCGGTGGCGCGGCCCGTGGCGCCGATACGACCGATGGGGTCGCCCTGCTTCACGCGGTCACCTTCCTTCACCAGCAGCGCCGAACCATGCAGGAATGCACTGTTCAGGCCCATGCCGTGATCGAGCATGAGCAGGTGCCCTTCAAGACTGAACGGTTTGTCCGCTGCGGCAAGGATCACGACACCATCGGCAGGTGCGACATAAGTGGTGCCTGCGCCGCCCGCGATATCGAGGCCGGAATGATAGGCCGCCGGTTCGCCCTTGTAGATGCGCTGTGATCCGAATCGGCCCGACAGGCGGCCCGGTGCGGGGCGGATGAAGTTTTGCCGCCACCCTTGCGCGCCGGAATCAAGGCTGCGCGCCGCGCCGATGCGGGCGAGTTCGGCCTTGCGCAGGCGCAGATAGTCCTCATCGGTTACGCCGCCGGGTTTGCGCGCCACGTTGATGTGTTCGATCTGCCACGCCCGCGGGGCTATGGTAAGTGTCTCGGCAGCAGGCTTGCCACTGGCAAAGGTTGCGACGAGTTGGGCAGATGTGCCGGCATTGCGGTCGAACGCGATCAGGAAAGCACCATCAGCGGCGAACGACACCGGCTTGCCATCAAGCGCAAGCGCCGACGCGCCGGGGGCAAGCCGACCGCGCACCCAACCCCCTTGTGTCAGGCGACCACCGGGTTCCAGCGTGATTGGCCGGGCAGGGGTATTGCCGACGGCAAGCTCGGCCAGAAGCGCGGTGGTTCCCGCAAGGAAGCCCCGGCGCGGAACGGTCACGCCCGGCGCTTCACCCTTCAAGATGGCGCTTCGTCGAGATTTCGGCACTGGCATAGGCTTCCTGCCGTTGCGCGCACCAATAGCGCAGAGCGTCGAGCGGGATCTTCTCGCCCGATACTGCACAGACCACGTGATCGCCGCCCGAAAGCTGGCGGAAGCTGCCGGGAAGATAATGAAGGCGCGCGAGGCGGCCGGATTGGGACATCAGCATGGGAGCAATGTAGCGCCTGCTGCGCTTCAGAACAATTCCTGCTGTCCTGCAGAGCGCGCAGGTGGCCTTGGCTTTGGTGCGGGCCGAGGAGGCGCGGCGGTTTCGCCCGCAGTCACATCCAGCGTGCCATCAGCGAATTTGAGCGTCAGCGCGGTACGTTGCGCGGCCGTTGCCTTGTCCTTCACAAGGTTGTCGTCGCGGTCGGTTACCAGCACGTAACCGCGTTCCAGCGGCGCTTCGGGATTGAGCGAGCGGCGCAGGCGATCCAGCGAATCGACCTTGCCGCGCGCATGTTCGATGCGCTGAAGCAGCACTTCAGGCCGCAAACGGCGCGCGGTCAGGCGTTCGCGCTCACGGTCTACCCGCGCGGTCAGCAGGGCGGGACGCAAGGCTCCGGCGTGGCGGGCCAGCAGCGATCCGGCGATTTCGGTGCGATGGAGCAGGGCACGGCGCAGGCGTTCGCCCAGATCGTCGACGCGCTGTGCCTGCCCCTGCAACAAGGCCTGTGGTTGCGGCAAGCGCTGGCTGCGCGCTTCGAGGCGCTCCTTTGCCTGGGCAAGCTGCCGGGCAAGGGCGCGACGCTGGCGGGCGTTCAGATCGGCCACGAATGCTGCGAGTTCTGCCTGCACCGGAACGGCCAGTTCGGCCGCAGCAGTGGGCGTGGGGGCGCGCAGGTCAGCCGCGAAATCGCACAGGGTGGTGTCGGTTTCGTGCCCCACGGCGCTGATGATCGGGATGGAGCAATCGGCAACCGCGCGGACGACGTCTTCTTCGTTGAAGCACCACAGGTCTTCGATGGAGCCACCGCCGCGCGCAACGATGACCAGATCGGGGCGCGGGATGGAGCCGCCGGGCTGAAGTGCGGAAAAGCCGCGAACGGCATTGGCGACTTGCGCGCCAGCGCCTTGTCCCTGCACCAGCACCGGCCAGACGATCACACGGGTGGGGAAACGGTCCGAAAGCCGATGCAGGATGTCGCGGATCACCGCGCCGGTGGGCGAAGTGACGACGCCGATCACGCGCGGCAGGAATGGCAGGGCCTTCTTGCGCGCAGGATCGAACAGGCCTTCGCCTTCAAGCCGCGCCTTCAGCTTTGCCAGGAGTGCCAGCAGCGCACCTTCACCCGCGATCTCCATCCGGTCGATGACGATCTGGTAGTTCGACCGGCCCGGATATGTCGTGAGCTTGCCCGTAGCGATCACTTCCACGCCGTCTTCAGGCCGGAAGTTCAGGCGCTGCACATTGCCGCGCCACATCACCCCATCAAGGCGGGCATTCTCGTCCTTGAGGCTGACGTAAAGGTGGCCTGATGCGGCGCGCTTCACGCCCGAAAGTTCGCCGCGCACGCGCACAAAGCCGAAACGATCTTCGACCGTGCGCTTGAGCAGGGCGGAAATCTCGGAAATGGACAGCGCCGGAGCGTTGTCGCCAGCCGTTTCCCTCGCTACTAGCCCGCCCGAGCCATTTGCATCATCGTCGTCATAGGGCGCGGAAGGGAAAGCCATGAATATCCTGCTGTTGGGATCGGGTGGGCGCGAACATGCCCTCAGCTGGAAATTGGCCCAATCGTCGCTTCTGGACAAGCTCTATGCGGCACCTGGCAACCCCGGCATCGCAGATCATGCACAGATCGTTGCGCTGGACCTGACCGATCATGCGGCGGTGGTGACCTTCTGCGAAGGCCATCGCATCGGTTTGATCGTTGTCGGCCCGGAAGCACCGCTGGTCGATGGTCTGACGGATTCGCTGCGTGCGGCGGGCTTTTCGGTATTCGGGCCAAGCCGGGCGGCGGCGCAGCTCGAAGGATCAAAGGGCTTTACCAAGGATCTCTGCGCACGGGCAGACATCCCTACGGCAGGCTATGTTCGCGCAAAGTCGCTGGAAGAAGCGCGTGCGGCGCTGACCGAATTTGGCGCGCCGGTGGTGATCAAGGCCGATGGGCTGGCGGCGGGCAAGGGCGTGGTCGTGGCCATGACGATGGCCGAAGCCGAAGCGGCGGTTGACGACATGTTCGACGGCGCGTTCGGCTCTGCGGGCGCAGAAGTGGTGGTCGAGGAATTCCTGACCGGCGAGGAAGCTAGCTTCTTTGCGCTGACCGATGGGGCGACGATCGTGGCGTTCGGATCAGCACAGGATCACAAGCGGGTAGGCGACGGAGACACCGGTCCCAATACGGGCGGCATGGGTGCCTACAGCCCGGCACGGGTGTTGACGCCAGAGCTTGAGGCGCTGGCGATTGCCAAGATTGTCGGTCCCACGGTCAAGACGATGGCGGATGAAGGCAATCCCTATTCCGGGGTGCTCTATGCCGGCCTGATGCTGACCGAGCAGGGACCGAAGCTGATCGAATACAACGCGCGCTTTGGCGATCCCGAATGCCAGGTGCTGATGATGCGGCTGGAGAGCGATCTGGTGGAACTGCTGCTGGCCTGTGCCGATAACAAGCTGTCGAGCATTGCGGCGCCGCGCTTCTCTGGCGATGTGGCGATGACCGTGGTCATGGCGGCGGAAGGCTATCCCGGTACGCCGAAAAAAGGCGGGCGGATCGATCATATTCCAGCGGCAGAAGCAGGTGGGGCGAAGGTGTTCCACGCCGGAACCACGCTTTCGGCAGATGGTGTGCTGGCCGCCAGCGGCGGGCGCGTGCTGAACGTGACGGCCAAGGGACCAAGCGTGAAGGCTGCGCGCGACGCGGCCTATGCGGCAGTCGACGCGATCAGTTTCCCGGAAGGCTTCTGCCGCCGCGATATTGGCTGGCGCGAAATCGAGCGCGAAGAATCAGACGCTTGACGGCAGGGGGTACGACAGCGCAAGGTTGACCAGACAGCGCAAGACAATGCGCGTGAATTGGGAGCCTGAACGCATGAACCGTCGCACTTTCCTTGGCGCTGCAGGTGCAGCCACGATCACCGCTGCGGCAACCGGAATTGCGCCTTCGCTGGCAGCGGCGGGCAAGCGCCCCTTCGGTATCCAGCTATGGTCCGTGGCAAAGCTGTTGAGCGAGGATTTCGAAGGCACGATCGCCATGTTGGCAGGGCTGGGCTACCGCGAACTTGAGACGTATGGGCCTTATACCTTCAGCGATCCACGCCAGATCGAAGGCTGGAAAAAGACCGCGGAAATGCTGGGCTTTTCGGGCAGCGGTTTCTTCGGCCTGAGCACGGCACAGATCAAGGCGGTGTTTGCAAAGCACGGGTTGACCGTGCCGTCGATGCACACTGATCTGTTCACGCTGCAAACGCGAATGGGCGAACTGGCCGAAGCGGCGCAGGCGCTGGGCGCAACCTATGTGACCCTGCCGAGCCTTCCCGCAGAGCAGCGCGCCACGTTCGACGATTACAAGCGTGCAGGCGACCTGTTCAACAAGATCGGCGAGGACGCCTCGCGCCACGGCGTGCGCTTTGCCTATCACAACCACGGTTATGGTCTGGCACCTGTGAACGGCAAGGTGCCGCTCGATACGCTACTGGATGCGACCGACCCGGCGCACGTGTTCTTTGAGATGGACACCTATTGGACGACGGCGGGCGGCGCTGATCCCAAGGACTATCTGGCGCGTTACAAGGGGCGCTACCGGATGATGCACCTGAAAGACATGAAGGGGCAGCACCGCTTTGCCGGGGATGGCAGCGGCCCTTCGGACTGGATTTCCATGTTCCCGTTCCTGACCTATCTGGGCGATGGTTCGTTGGACATGGCAGGCATCATTGCTGCGGCGCAGGATGCCGGGGTGGAGCATTTCTTCGTCGAGCAGGACCGTGCCGATGATCTCAAGGTCGCGATCACCGGCAGCGCCAATTACATGAAGAAGATCGGCTTCGAGTAAGGTTGCCGACGGGGCGTCAGATGACGCCCCGTTCCGCCATCTGTGCCAGCGCGGCTTCATCTAGGCCGAGCAGTTCACCATAGATTTCGGCGTTGTGCTGACCGACTTTCGCTGGCGCAGGGCGACGCACCGATCCGGGCGTGAGCGACAGCTTGGGAAAGCTGGACTGCATCTTGAGCGGACCGAAACGCTCGGTTTCCACCTCGATAATCGCCTCGCGCGCCTGAAAGTGCGGGTCTTCCAGCATGTCCGGCGCGCGATAGACGCGGCCTGCGGGGATCGAATGTTCGATCATCAGCGCATCGACCTCGTCGATGGTCAGCGTGCGGGTCCACTGGTTGATCAGTTCGTCCAGTTCGTCCTGATTCTCGCCACGGGCGATGTGCGTGGCGTAGCGTGGATCGTCGCCCAGTTCGTCACGCCCCATCGCGCTGGCAAGCCGCTTCCACAGCGAATCCTTGTTCGCACCGATCATGAACTCCCCGTCCTTGCACGAATAGACGTTGGACGGAGCAATGCCCTTGAGCACCGAGCCGGAGCGTTCACGAATGAAGCCCGTCCGATCGTATTCGGGGACGAGGCCTTCCATGACCTGCAGCACCGATTCATAAAGCGCGGCATCGATCACCTGTCCGCGCCCGGTTTGCGTGCGTTCATGCAGTGCTGCCAAGACGCCCATGCAGCCATAGGTGGCGGTCAGCGTATCACCGATGGACACGCCCATGCGGCTCGGCGCGCGATCGGGTTCGCCCACGATATAGCGCCACCCGCCCATCGCTTCGCCAATGCCGCCGAACCCGGCGCGGTCGGAATAGGGACCGGTCTGGCCATAGCCGGACATGCGCGCGATGATCAGGCCAGGTTGTTCGGCCAGCAGCACGTCCGGGCCAAGGCCCCACTTTTCCATCGTGCCGGGCTTGAAGTTTTCGATCAGCACATCGGCATGGGCGATCAGCTTGCGGACCAGTGCCTGTCCTTCGGGCACGCGCAGGTTGGCGCTGACCGAGCGCTTGTTGCGCGCGATCACTTCCCATTGGACCTTTTCCGAGCCTTGCCCCCAATCGCGCATCGGATCGCCGGTTACGGGTGGTTCGACCTTGATCACGTCGGCACCCATATCGCCCAGCAACTGCCCGCAGAACGGTCCGGCCAGAAGCTGGCCCAGTTCTACCACGCGGATATTGCGCAGCGCGCCGGGGTTGGTGGTTGCGGAAGCGGTTGCAGTCATCGTCGTCACTCCGCCGCTTCCAGTAGCGGCCATTCGGGCTGGATCGGGGCTGGCAGGCCAGTCTCGCTTTCGCAATTGGCGCGCAGCACGTCTATACCGGGGCCGTAGTTGAACACCGGCAGCGAGCCCCGCTCTTCGCGCAGGCGCGCGCGCAAGGCTTCCGTCTCGGCCGAATTGACCGCGCCTCGGTCATCCACGATCACGCCATAGGCCCGCGCGCCGGTGGGCGTGACCAGACCCTGCGCGATTTCCCGTGCCACAAGAGCCGGATCGCGCTCCAGCGGATCGCCCCAGCCCCCGCCGCCCCAGGTGATGAAGTGCAGCATGTCACCGGCTTCGACTTCAAGGTCTTCCACCTTGTTGCCGACGATGGTCTGCGTGCCATCGGGCTTTTCCAGAATCTTGCGCGCACGTGAGCCTGGATCACCCCCGTTGACGCCCCACGGCGGCACGAACCAGCGGTCGTCATGAATGGCGATGACGCCTTTCGACAGGAAGCGATAGGTCATGCGGATGCCGTTGCCGCCGCGATGCAGACCCGCTCCGCCCGAATCCGGCTCGCACTCGTAACGCTCGATCACCATCGGGAAGTAGCGTTCGAGAAACTCGTTAGGCACATTGGTGAAGCCCGGCCAGAGCGAATGGCCATCCGGCCCATCGCCCATCGGGCGACCGGGAATCCCGCCGAAGCCGATCTGGAAAAGCTGGAACCATTCGGCATTCTTGCCCGGTCGCTCGTCGTTGCCCGCGTAGAACAGGTGCGGCGACGAGGAGAAGCCTGCAGCGTTCAGGAATTCCGGGGTCTTCTGGCCAAGCAATCCGCCCAGAATATCGAAGATGCGGCCAAGTGCATGAGTGCGGCCCGAAAGCGCGGCGGGGAACTTGGGCTTCAGCAGCGATCCTTCGGGGATGCGCACGTCGATCAGATCGTAGAACCCGTCGTTGAACAGGATCTGCGGATCGAAGACCATGATCATGTAGATGCCGAAGAACATCTTGAACATGTTCTCATTCAGCAGAAAGTTGATCGAGGCGACGGACTGAGGATCGGTGCCCGCAAAATCGAGAACGACCTTTTCGCCCTCGCGCCACATCGTGCATTTGATCCTGTAGGGACCAAAGCCCATGCCATCGTCGCAGATGTAATCCTCGAAGCTCACCGGCTCTTCGGCCACGGCCATACCGATCAGCGCCTTCATCGCGCGATGGTTGCGCGCCAGTAGTTCCTGCGTGGCCGAGACATAGACGTCATCGCCGAAACGCTCTGCCATCTCTATCACGCGCCGGGCAGCCACACGGCAAGAGGCGATCAGGGCATTCAGGTCAGCCGCGCACCAATCGGGCTTGCGCGTCTGGTGCATGACAAGACGGATCAGATCAGCGTTGTATTCGCCTTTCTTCCAGATCTTTACAGGCGGGATGCGCACGCCTTCTTCGAAGATCGAACGCGCGTTGATCGGCATTGAGCCGACAACCTTGCCGCCGATATCGGACTGGTGCCCGAACATCGATGTATAGGCGATCAGGCGTCCGTCCTTGAACACGGGGAGCAGCACCAGCCAGTCGTTCGAATGGCTGATCGCCCCGCCGACCGAATAAGGGTCGGACAGGAAGATCATGTCGCCGTCTTCCAGCGTCCCGGCATAGTTTTCAAGGAAGCCGCCGATGAAGCTGCCGAACTGCCCGACGATCATCTTGCCGGTATGGTCGGCGATAAGCGGAAAAGCATCGCCCTGTTCGCGGATGCCGGGTGACATTGCGGTGCGAACCAGCGTGGCGTCCATTTCGATGCGCGCGTTGCGCAGCGCGTTTTCGATGATGTCGAGCGTGACCGGATCGATGGCAATGCGCTCGAACGGCGTGTCGTTGGTCTGGATGATGGTTGCAGGCATGTCTCGCGCTCCCTCTCTCAGGCCGGATTGATCAGAATGTTGCCGACAGCATCGACGGTGCCCACGCAATTGCTCTCGATCAGCGTGGTGGAATCCATCTCGCAGACCACGGCGGGGCCGGGGATCACGTCTCCGGCGCGCAGTTTGGCGCGGTCATAGATTGCGGCAGCCTGTTCGCGCCCGTCCATCCACAGCACATGATCACGCATTTTTGCAGCGACAGGGTTGCCGTCGCCCTTTTCCAGTTCGGCGGCGGGCAGATCGAGCGCGCGGCCCATTGCCACGGCGCGCAGGTTCACGATCTCGTGCGGGGTATCCATGTTGAAGGTGAACAGCCGCTTGTGTTCGGCATCGAAGCGGGCGAGGATTCCGGCTACGCCATCGGCAGTCAGCACATCGGGCGTGATCGTTAGCGGCACTTCAAAGGCCTGCCCGGCATAACGGACGTCCACTTCGAAAGCGGTGCTGATTTCATCTGCGGGCACGCCGTCTGCCAACAGTTCGGCGCGGGTCTGCGCAGCCATTTCATCAAGGATGGCGATCAGGTCTGTCGCTTCGGTCTGGCTGGCAAGGCGGCTGAACGAACGCGCGGTTTCGGTGCGCATCCGCGTGGTGGCATCGCCCAGCGCACAAAGCACGCCGGGGCTGACGGGTGATATGGCAGGCCATGATCCCATCAGGCGCGCAACGGCATTGACATGCAGCGGTCCGGCCCCGCCAAAGCCCATCAGCGCGAAATCGCGCGGATCATAGCCCTGCTGGACCGAGATCATGCGCAGGGCGCCGAACATGTTCTCGTTCACGATGTCGATGATGCCGCGCGCGGCGGCCATCAGGTCGATCCCCAGCGCGTCGGCGATGGTCTGCACCGCCTTTTTCGCGCCTTCGCGGTCCAGCCTGAACGTGCCGCCCAGCAGGTTTTCGGGCAGATAGCCCAGCACCACGTTGGCATCGGTCACGGTCGGCAGCGTGCCGCCCTTGCCATAGGCGACCGGCCCCGGAACCGCGCCCGCACTCTGCGGGCCGACGCGCAAGGCACGGGTCAGCTCCGGCACATAGGCGATGGAACCGCCGCCCGCGCCCACGGTCTTCACGTCCAGCGCAGAAGCCCGCACGGAAAGGTGGCCGACTTCGGTGGTGCGCTGGCGGCGCGCTTCAAGGTTTTCGATCAGCGCAACGTCGGTGCTGGTGCCGCCAACGTCGAGCGTCAGGATGTTCCTGATCCCTGCATTGCGCCCGACCCAGATGGCACCGGTCACACCGCCCGCAGGCCCGGACATCAGGATGTTGACCGGATGCTCCTCGGCCTTCTGCGCGCTCATCAGCCCGCCGTCCGAACGCAGGAGCGAGAGCTTGCCGTTCATCCCCGCTTCGGCAAGGCGCGAGCGGAGGTTGGATACGTATTTGCCCACAACCGGGCGTACCGCAGCATTGGCTACGGTGGTAAGCGTGCGTTCGTATTCCTGCATTTCGGGCAGGACTTCGTGGGAAAGCGAAACCGGCAGGCCCGGCATGATCTCTGTCGCGAGTTCGCCAACGCGCTTCTCATGCGTGCCGTTGGTATAGGCGTTGATCAGGCTGACGGTGATCGCCTCCACCCCATTGGCCTTCAGGGCGGTAAGCTGGTTGCGGATATCGGCATCGTCGATGGGGCGAATTTCCGCGCCTTCCGCGCTGATGCGGCCCTTGATCGTCACCGTATCTTCCAGCGCGGCCAGCGGTTGCGGCTTGGGCCAGACGATCCATCCGGCAAGACCGCCCGGCACAAAGCTGCGCGCGATCTGCATGACATGGCGATACCCCTCGGTGGTGA
>NZ_JBMLSM010000024.1:11255-15637 GCF_049240505.1 Novosphingobium sp. | reverse complement strand
GTCGCACGTGGCGACCGAAAGGCGCTTGCTTCGGTGTATGATCGCACCTCTGCAAAGCTTTTCGGGGTATGCCTGCGCATCACGCGAGACCGAGAGGCGGCTGAGGACATTCTACAACAGGTTTACCTGAAGGTCTGGAATCGGGCCGGACGCTTCAATCCGGAGTATGCCAGTCCAATCACCTGGCTATGTGCCATTGCCCGGAACACTGCAATCGACTGGGTGCGCAAGCACGGTAGCCCGACTTTTCCCGATGCATCGCCCACCGATGCGCCAAAGGCCGAGTTCGGAGAGGCGCTCGAAGCTATGGCCGATGACGAGCAGCGCGAGCAGATCTTCGATTGCCTCGATCTGCTACCGCCTAACCACCAACGTGCAATCCGCTTAGCATTCTTTGACGGCCTCAGTCATTCGGAACTCGCTACCACGATGCGATCCCCACTCGGCACCACCAAGAGTTGGATCCGCAGAGGATTGCTTCAATTGCGGGGGTGTCTCCAAGATGACTAGCAAGCTCACACCCGCACAGGCCGCAATGGCCGCCGAGCTTGCCCTGGGGGTGCTCGAGGGAGAGGAACGGGCCGAAGCGCTGCGCCTGTCGCTCGCAAATCCAGCCTTCGCCGACTTGGTCGCCAAATGGCAGAGCCGGTTGGACCCACTTGGCGAAGGATTCGAAGAGGCGCCGCCGCCAGACGTCTGGCAGGCAATCGAGGCACGGCTTGATGACAACGCTCGCCCCGCACAGGTCAGCTCACTCCGACTTTGGCAGGGTCTGGCGGCAGCCTCGGGCGCGCTGGCAGCCGGCCTGGCGGCGATCGTGGTGCTCGGCCCGGCGACCCCGCGCGAAACACCCGATGCGGTAGTGGCCGCCGGTCCGGCACAGACTGTCATCGCCCAACTTTCCGGAACCGACGGCACGCTGTTTGCAGCGAGCATCAGTTCGCAGGCAGGATATCTCGACATCCGCGCGGTCGCCTTGCCGGACACCCGCCTGACGCCGGAACTGTGGGTCATCCCTGGAGACGGGGTGCCTCGCTCTCTCGGCCTGATCGCTCGCTCTGGGACAACCAATGTGAAGCTTCCAGAAAACCTGCGACCGCTGGTGGCTGACGGGGCACTTCTCGCTGTCTCGCTCGAAACAGTCGAAGGTGCGCCGCACAGCAAGCCGAGCAGCACGCCCATCGCGATCGGAAAAATTTCCGCCATTTGAGTCCGCCGCATCTGATTGCCTGCGGTTTGCCGTAACTTCGACTGCGAGAGGGCGGGCTGCGCAGCTTGCCTATCGAGTACTTGGCGGCTCAACGTCCCCTCGTTCCGGCGCTCCCCTGTCGGATCGGTCCCCGAGCATGGCCAAGTCTCGACATGGTTGCAGCCGTTTCACGGCCTCACACAACGCCGACAAGGCGGTTGCTTCGGCAACCGCTCAGCCCTCTCGCGCAACGGAAATTGACTGAAACAACGATTTGTCGGAGCATTCCATGAAAGCACTTCTTCTCGCAGCCTCATCTGCCGTTCTGATTGCGGTGCCTGCCCAGGCTGAAGACGAATTTGACGGTTTTTACGCCGGCGTATCGATCGGCTACGACATCCAAGCGAGCGACGGCGATGAGTTCATTACCTTCGACCGCGGCTCGAACGGCAGCTTCGGCGAAACCGTCACCACCGCGGCCGGTGCCAATGCTTTCTCGCCCGGCTTCTGTGGTGGCGAGGCGACTTCGCCGCAAAACGCCAACTGCATCGGCGATTCTGACGGCGTGACGTTCGCTGCCCGCGCCGGTTTCGACAGCCAGATGGGCAAGCTGGTCGTCGGCGTGATCGGCGAAGTCGCAACCGCTGATGTGCGCGACGCGGTTTCAGCCTTCAGCACAACGCCGGCGTTCTACTACATGGAGCGCAAGATTGACTACACGGCGTCGCTGCGCCTGCGTGCCGGTTTCACGCCTGCTTCGAAGACGCTGGTCTACGCGACTGGCGGCCTTGCTTACGCCAAGCTCGACCAGTCGTTTGAGACCAGCAATACCGCCAACTCCTTCACCGTGCTCGCTGATGACCAAGCCTGGGGCTTCCAGATCGGTGGTGGCATTGAACAGAAGATCGGGAAGAGCTTCTCTTTAGGCATCGAATATCTCTACACTGACTACAGCGAAGACGACACGCTTATCCGGGTCGGACAGGGCACTGCGGGCGCTACGAACCCGTTTGTGCTGGCCGGCGGCGTCGACTTCAAGCGCGCCAATGATGACTTCAACCTGCAGACCATCAAGGCTGTAGCTACCTACCGTTTCTGAAGAATGTTGCGCACGGGAGCCATAAAAGGTGGCTCTCGTGCGTTCACATCATCGGACCTCGCCCCCCTGCAGGATGATGATTGAGTCTCCTCTCCAAGGACAAATTAGAAGGGGCCTATCTCTTGAGTGAGAGAGACGGGCCCTGAAGAGGCGGGAGGCAGTCGGAGGTCGTCCCGTCCGTGCGGGAGAGAGGTTGTCAGCTGACGAATTCCGGCTCAGCTGCCGTCCGCAATGTTTGGGGGAGCCACGACGCGTGCGCAAGCGGCACCGGCACTATGGCGGGCGGGACGATGCTTGCAGTCTCTTCACCGAAAACGGCGAAACGCGGGTACTGGGTGAAGTGGCGGTCGAGTCCAATGCGTATTGATCTACCAACAGTTTGACGGGATCAAACCACAGGTTGTGTTCGAGCGCATATCGACTGTGGGCAGGCGGGTTGGGTTCCCGCCATCTACATGGGCGCGAAGGCCCCCGTTCACGTCACCACATCTGGCGCGGTGCGGCCGGAGTGAGCGACGATCCCGGCGATCGCATCGGCGGCCGCGACCAGATCGGCGAGCATCGTAGGGGTCTCTTCTGCCAAACGCCCATCCGGGCCCTCGTAGCGTTCAAGGTAGACCCGCAAGGTCGCACCTTCCGTCCCCGTGCCTGACAGCCGGAACACGATCCGCGACCCGCACGCAAACATCACCCTGACGCCCTGATTGTAGCTGGCCGAGCCATCGACCGGGTCCGTGTAAGCGAACTGATCGGCCATCGCCACAGTCAGCGGTCCGAATGCCCTGCCCGGCAAGATTGCGAGCGAGGCCTCCAACGCAGCCATCAAAGCGTTGGCGCGGCCGCTCTCGATCGCCTCATAATCATGGCGGGCATAGTAGTTTCGCCCGAAGCGCGCCCAGTGCTCGCTTGCGATCTGCGACACCGGCTTGCGGCTGACCGCGAGAATGTTGAGCCACAGCAGCACTGCCCACAGCCCATCCTTTTCGCGAACGTGATCACTGCCGGTGCCTGCGCTTTCCTCGCCGCAGATCGTGACCTTTCCAGCGTCCAGCAGGGTGCCAAAGAACTTCCACCCCGTCGGCGTCTCCCATAGAGGAATGCCGAGCGCGTCTGCCACCTTGTCGGCGGCCGTACTGGTCGGCATGGATCGCGCAATACCCTTCAGCCCCCCGGCATAGGCGGGCGCAAGGTGTGCGTTCGCGGCAAGTATTGCGAGCGAGTCAGACGGCGTAACAAAAACCCCGCGGCCCATGATCAGATTGCGGTCCCCGTCCCCGTCCGAGGCCGCGCCAAGCGCTGGGGCTTCGGGCGACATCATGAGGTCATAGAGCACACGAGCATGCACCAAATTGGGATCGGGGTGATGGCCGCCGAAATCCTCGCGCGGGGTGCCATTGAGGACGGTGCCTGCCGGAAATCCGAGACGGCGTTCGAGTATCTCGTGCGCATAGGGGCCGGTGACGGCGTGCATGGCGTCGAAGGCCACCGAAAGGCCACGCTTCGCCGCCGCACGGATAGCGCCGAAATCGAAGAGCTCTTCCATCAGGTCGGCATAGTCGACGACCGGGTCGATGACTTCGACCGCCATTTCGCCTATCTCCGAGGTGCCGATGCGGTCAATATCGACCTCTGCGCCACCTTCCACCATCAGCCAGCGATCGATTGTCTGGGTGCGCGCGTAGATCGCATCGGTTACCGCCTCGGGTGCCGGGCCACCATTAGCGATGTTGTACTTGATGCCAAAATCCTCTTCTGGCCCTCCCGGATTGTGGCTGGCTGACAGGATAAGCCCACCGCTTGCGCCATATTTGCGAATGACGTGGCTGGCTGCCGGGGTCGATAGAATACCGCCCTGCCCCACAAGCACGCGAGCATACCCGTTCGCCGCCGCCATGCGGATCGCCCGGGCGATCACGGTGCGGTTGTGGAAACGACCGTCGCCACCGATCACCAGCGTCGAGGCTATGGGGCGATCAGCGACGTCGAAGACCGACTGGATAAAGTTCTCAGCATAATGCGGCTGGGCAAACACCCGCACCTTCTTGCGCAGGCCCGAAGTCCCGGGCTTCTGCCCACTGAAAGGTATCGTGGCGA
>NZ_JBMLSM010000024.1:7118-11155 GCF_049240505.1 Novosphingobium sp. | reverse complement strand
ATCCCGACAAGGTGATTGAGCGTCTCGGCCAGCACATCCATGCCCTTCTGCCACGACGATGGCCCGCTGCTCATCGTCGCCAGCCGGTCTAGAAACATTTGAGATGGATGATGCTTCATTACCCAAGATCTAAAGCCCATAAATCACATCATCAAAAAATCTGAGATTAGATCCATTTTGGTTCAAATAATGGAAAATTTGGCGGAGCGCCATTTCTGTGATATTTAGATAACGTAAGTTACTATTTCGGTTTCTTGCAAATTGTCATGCGGCTAGCTTTAGGGATCTGGTTTGCGGCTTTGGCATTGCCCCTGGAGGGGAAAATGCTTCAATATTGCATCATGATACTTTTCTGTGCCACAGGAATAATCTCAACATTTGTCGTTTACGACTCCTGTGTAAGAGCATTCCATGAATACAAGCGCCTAATGTCAGAACGTGAGACAATATTTCCAATTTGGGACGAAATTCAAGCCGGCGATGAATTGCGATACAGGGAACCAACCCTTGACAACGGTCTAGGATACCGATCCTCAATCGGAAAGGCTGGGACGAAAAATCGAGTAGCCTCTGCATTTGGTGATTGTTTTCATCCACGACCGCCTACGGTTTATAACCGAGCAATACTGCGCAGGTAGCGACGCGTGTAACGCGAACTCTGCGGCAGGACGTTTGGCTGTGCGGAACGGCAGAAACACTTCAATGGTCAAGGCCTCGGGGCCATGCATTTTCTGATCAACCCCAGAGAGTTCGCCGGAGGTATTCGGCTGCTGTGCGAATGCTCACAATGTTGAAGATAAGAGGTGATGCGCTCGCTATCTTCAGCCCGTTTCCATTCCGTCTGGATTGTCTCGATTTGTGCGCTGCTGCTATCGCGCAATACGGAGGCTTTGGGGCTGCTGAGGCCTTTTTCCGGCACAATTGAGCATGCTCTTGAACTCAGCCAGGGGGACCGGCTTTCCAAACAGATAACCTTGCATCTCATGACAACCCAGATCGCGCAGGATGCTGGCCTGCGCTTCGTGTTCTACACCTTCCGCGATCACGCTCATGTCGAGTGCCCTCGCAAGAGTGACCGCGCCGGCGACCAGCATGGTGGCCTTGCTGTCGGGCTCCAGCCCCTGGAGGAGGGACTTGTCGATCTTGATGTGGGTGAAGCCGTAGGACTTAAGGTAATGGATACTGGTAAAACCCGTCCCGAAATCGTCGAGTGCAAGCGAAATCCCAGCTGCTTTCAAGGTATTCATCGCCTTGATCGCCATACCGGGATTGGTGAGCAGATAACTCTCCGTCATCTCCAGCTGCAGGCGTTCGGGCACGAAACCGGTCTGCTCGATAATCTTGAGAACCTGCTGCTCAAAGCCGGGATGCCGGAACTGGGCGGGCGATACATTTACGCTCAGGCATAGCCCGCCAATCGGCTCAATGTCTCGGCAAGCGCGCTCGAGCACATAGAGCCCAAGAGGATGGATCTGACCGGTCGCCTCGGCGACGTGAATGAACTCATCCGGTGAAAGCGCGCCCTCAGCACGGCGAGGCCAACGCAGCAACGCTTCTGCTGCGACTATCGCACCGCTGGCTGCATCGATGATCGGCTGATACACCAGATCGAATTCGTTGCTGCCTAGGCCACTGCCAATCTGTCCCTCGATTTCGATCCGCCTGAGCCGCCCTTTGTCCAGCTCATCGCTGTAAATCGCAACCTGGCCCTTACCCTCGGTCTTGGCGTGGTACATCGCCAAGTCTGCACGGCGCAAAAGTTCACGCGGGTTCACGTCAGAGTCGGTATTACTGGCGATGCCGATCGATCCGCTGATTTGCAGCACATGGCGATCAACCAGAACAGGAAGCGCCATTTGCTCAAGCAGGCGCAGTCCAAGCGTAAGTGCGGATGCCTGTGCGTTTTCGGTGTTCCCGTCGGTTTCCAGAAGCACTGTAAACTCATCGCCCCCCACCCGGGCAAGAATGGCGTTGTCGGGGCATTGTTCGCGCAGACGCTGGCAGACTGTGCGGATCAGCTCGTCTCCAGCGTGATGACCATGTTCGTCATTGACCGTCTTGAAGCCATCCAGATCGATGAAAACGATGGCCAGACTGTTGGCCAGCAAGCCTTGCCGCTGCTCCAGGCGATCAAGTCGGGCAAGAAGTTCCCGCCGATTGGGCAAGCCCGATAGCGGATCGCTGAATGCGATACGGCGATTTTCCTCGCTGAGCTTCTCAGTTTGAAGCTGGCGAATGTGTAGCGTTCGGCGTGATTGCACGACTTCGGAAAAGGAGCGGTTGAAGCTGTGCGTGACCACCGCCATCCCAATGCAGACGCAGCACAGAACCAGCGACTGCGGTAACAGCTGGCCGCCTTCTACCCACGAGAAATAGAGCGCGAAGGCTATCGTGCTTACCACCGAGACCCGCATTGCGGCCGCCCGCAAAGTCATCAGACAAAAGACAGTGCTTACCTGGCTGAGCGCGAGAAAGAATGTCAGGTTACTGCGGGCATATGCCCCCGCGTCCTGATAGACCCAAATCACCCAAGCGTTGAACGTCAGGGTCATTATCACGGCAAGCAAGCAAGTGCGCCACAGATGCCTTGCAAGCTCCGCATCACTGAATTTCTGCGTGTCACCCTGCCGCAGCCACCAGATCGCTCTCGACATGGCGATGCTGGAAATGGCGATCGGAGCGAGCAGGGTCTTGACCAGGGCGGCAGCATTGAACGACGTAACGGTGATAGCCACCGTGTTGCAGACGAGAATAACGTACAGCAGCGGAATGTGGCCTTGAAACGAACTGAATTGCGCTCGCATCAATTCCGGATCGCTGGTGTCCAGATAGAAGAGTCGGAAAAAAGCTCGCATCACCTGCCAAGCGGCCTTCTGTCTGTGTGAACGCACCAGATCATTGCGGTAAGACAGCTGGACTAACGACAGCGTAATGGGTCGATAGCTAAATCTACAAAGCTTCGGAAAGCAGCTGCTCGCTTCCCGATCTGTGGCCGCGTCGGGAAAAAAGGATCGAAATCGGGTCTTGGCCGGCGCGGGTTGCCGCCTTTTTCGCGGTGCGATGCCACTTGTCCGAGGTCAGGCGGCTCCTGATCACGCTATGACCACTTCACCGCTGATGCGCGCCAGCGTCACTTCAGGTGCGCTATCGTGAGGATTGTGCGAGAATGTGACGTCGTTTCCGCGCCGTTGCGGTTTTCAGGAATTGGTTAACAGAGTAGGGGGGCTCTTATGGACGGCCAAGCCGAATCAGTTTTCCGCGCCCTTACGGACAAGCAGCATGAAGCGCTCATGCTTGCGTGCGGCCACCTGACCTCCAAACAGATCGCGATCAAGTTGGGCGTTGCGCCGGTTTCAGTCGACAAACGGATTGACAGTGTCAGAGCGAAGCTTGGCAACATTTCGCGAGTAGAGCTTCTGCGCCTCTACCAGAACTGGCGTGGGTATGATCGAACCATACCTGAGCCAATCATACTACCACCGCAAACGCTTAGCGCCCCACAGGACAGCGAGCAGATCGCCGAGCACATATACCGGTTCGAAGACAGCCTGGCATTCGATGTCAGGAATTCGTGGGACCAGTCACTCGCCTATCTGCGGCCGGGGTTGAAGCCTTCGGACCTGGGCGTGGGTGGCAAGCTTCTTGCCATGCTGGCCGGAGCGGTAGCCATCCTGATGGTGGTGGTACTTTCGCTTGCGGTAGCAACGTCGCTCGGGACCGTTTTAACGGGCTGATTTCTCCGGCTTAGCCAAAGGAGAAATCGCCCATGCTTACCGTTCACAACGCCTCTGTCCGCATCGCCCGGCAAGTCAGTTCTTCCGAGGCATCCCTCGACGATGCCCTCATTCAGGTGACCGCCCTGCTGCACAGCGCAGCCATCGCTCAGAAGGAGTTTCCCGAAGCTCCGTCGACCCGCGTCCAATCAGCCCTGCTCCATCTCTCCAAGACGATGACGAGCCTTGTTGAGGCTCGCGGGGAAATGCTGCGGACCCATGGTCAGTTGCTCGACATCGCCAAAGAAATGGGCGCAACAGAGC
>NZ_JBMLSM010000024.1:0-7018 GCF_049240505.1 Novosphingobium sp. | reverse complement strand
GTGGCAACCGTGGCGCTTCGATATGATCGGTGGTGGACCTTATGGGTAGGATCGGCACAGCTGATCGCAGTTATCGCACATGTCCTGAAGCTGACCGGATTGTCGATCGATCCTCTGGTCTATGGGGTGATGGAGCGTTGGCCGACGTGGATTGCTATCGCGCTCACAGGCCTCGGGACTTGGCTTCATCACCGAAGGTCAACTCGTGCCGCGCAAGGTATCTGAGTTCGCTACTGGCCCCTCTTGATAGCCAACCAGACAAACTTGCAGGCGAACTACTCGACCGCTTTGGCTCCATTGCGGGCATAACACGCGCTTCCGAGGCAGAATTGCGCGAGGTCAGCGCAATTGATTCCCACTGGATCGAAGCCTTCGTGGTCGTTCGACAACTCCTGAATGATGGGCTCAAAGAGGACCTTTTGCGCACTCACATCGGTTCAAACAGGGATGCGCTCGTCCGACACCTTTACAGGTCTTTGCGGGGCTTGCCGGAGGAGCGGTTGATTTGTGTGTTCGCCGACCTGGAGGGCTTCATCATTGGGGAGGAAATTCTGGCCGATGGCATTGAAGGCCTGGTTACTCTGTCTTCCAGACGAATCTTCAGGCGAGCACTGAACCTTAATGCCAGAAGTCTCGTGCTTGCGCACAATCACCCCTCAGGCTGTGCCCGTCCAAGCGACGCCGACATTCGCGACACCTGCCTTCTTGCCGAGCAGGCCAGAGGGCTTGGCATTGTTGTCGAAGATCACTTCGTCGTGGGGCGAAAAGAGGTAGTAAGCATGAAGCGTAGGGGTCTGTTTTGATCGTTCTTGATCAACGCGATTTAGGGCTCAGCGCCGAACGCCTTTTCGTGCATGCCGAGGCACATGCTTCGAAGCTGCCACCGTGGCCCGCCGCTGAGGCTCAGCCACTTTCTATGGTTCCCGACACCGTGCTTGCGGGACTGGCGGCTCAAGAGCTGCGGTGCAGGTCCAGGCGGTCACGGCACCTGCCTTCTGCCCTCTTTGGAGGAGGAGGATGGGAGATCCTGCTTGAACTGTTCATATCCGAGCAAAGCGGAGGACGGACGTCATTATCGAGTGTCTGTGTTGCCTCGCAAGTCGCTAAGACAACGGCAATTCGCTACATTGCCTTCATGGTTGCAGATGGGCTCGTTCAGCGAGTCCAAGACCCGGGAAGCTTAAAAAACAAGGCGATCAGCCTTACCCCCAAAGGCATTTCAGCAACCCGAATTGCTCTGCAGGAGTCTGTCTACGCCGCCGACTAGGGGGCACGCTGCGCTGCTGCCAAGAGCCCAGAGAACAGTGCCCCGCCCTTCCCTCCGGCCGCAAGGCCGGTGTCCTCCGAACTCGTGTTAGCTCAAGTGTAAAGGATGGCAGGCCGGCGCATGACGGCTCCTCCCGGAAAGCGCTGCGTTTTCGGGCCACGCGATCAACGGCCCGTTGAGCGGCGCAGCACCGGATATGCAGCGTTAGGCCCGCGGTCCGAGTTTTTTTGAATAACGGCCGACACTTCACAGACGATCCGCTAAGTTTGCTTGCGTGCGACAATTTTGTCTTTGCGGACCAACACTGCGCCGCTGCCTTGGTTGGGGACGAACAGTCTGCCGATCTCAGCCCGGTAGACTTCAGCAAGTGTTCCTATGCGCTGAAAAGATACGCCCCGGTCCCGGAACAGGAAATATGGGTTAGACCGGCAACTGTCCCACCCTGGGTCAGTTCGGGAAGTGGCTGGCAGGAGTATTGACTGCAGAATGGTTTAGTAGCAAAGGTTAACGCGAATTAACGAATCGAATCATGATCCGAAGATTGGGGAAATTCATGCGTAAGCTCCTTGTCAGCGCTCTCGTCGCGGCTTCGGCGATTGCAAGCCCAGCTTCGGCTGCAACCACGATTTTCTCGGAAGGCTTCGAGAATGTGCCCAATGGCTCGGGCGGCACTATCGGCAGCAGCGGCAGCGGTTTCACATTCGTAAACAGCGCCGGGCAGTGGCGAGCAGGACCCGGTGCGAACAGGGGCATTGAATTGCAATGGGGCGGCGTTGGCGGCGCACCTGCGACTAATGGCGGCAGAGTATTCGTAGAGCTGGACACGAACGGCAACAGTTCGATGTTTTACCAGCTCGCGTCGAGCGGGGTGTTTACGCTGGATTTTCTGTTCTCGCCGCGCCCCAACGTGTCAAGGCTCAGCAACATCGTAGAGCTTTGGCTTGATAACCAGCTTCTCGGATCGTTTACTGGGCCCACCTCTGGCACTAACCCGTCAACGGTCTGGACGCAGCAGTCGGTCGGTTTCACCGGCTTCGCCGGCCAAAACCTGATCTTCAGGGCTGCTGGGACCGGGGACAGCCTCGGAGGCTACATCGACAACACCACGCTGACCCTGCAGTCGGCTGTGCCGGAACCCGGCACCTGGATGCTGATGATCCTGGGCCTCGGCGCAGTTGGGTTTGCGATGCGGCGTCGACAGAAGCCCGCAGTGCGTTTCAATTTCGCCTGATCGACGAAGCATAGCGCGATGTTCAAGGGGGTCGGCTTAGTAGCCGACCCCTTTTTGGTTCTGACATCTGGCTATCCCATCGCCCTCCAGCAATACTGTCTAACCAAGCTTGTCCCTTAGGTCTGCACAGGGTGGGCACGGTAACGAGGACGTCGCCGACTATTGAGCGACGCACTCCGATGCGATCGGCAAAAGGGAAGATTCTGGCGATCGCGCGAGTGAGTTACCCAGACGCGCACCCCCCGGTCCACGCCCTCAGGCTTTGCTGCCAAAGCTGCTAGCCCCACAATTGCCGCGACAGCTTTGGCAGGGCGGCAGCATAACGTGCCACGTCCTCCAGTTTGCCAGTACTTACCCGCGAGTATCCGTTCAGGTTGCCATAGGCCCCTCTGATGGCAATGCCGCTCTGGGCCATCGCATCGCGAAGAGCATTGGCATCGGGGACCTTTACGAACACAAAATTGGTTTGGGAAGGCAGAGCCGAGAGTCCCGAATTGGCCACCGCATCGATGATCATCGCGCGGGCTTCGAGCACAGCAGCACGCGACTGGTCGAGAAATGGCGTATCATTATAGCTTGCGATCGCAGCCGCAAGCCCTCCCAGATTGCCGCCGAAGCTCATCTGGTGCGAGCGAATCCTTGCGGCATTTTCCTCGCTCGCAATGGCGTAGCCAACACGCAGGCCCGCCATGCCATAGATCTTCGAGAACGTCCGGCACACGATTACATCGGCCCCCGCCTTCACAAGGTCGATGGTCGAATTGTCGTCAGGGCGGTCAGTGAGTTCGTTGTAGGCCTCGTCCACCAGCACGGTCGCCTTTGGCGAAACCTCCGCAATGAAGGCCTTAAGCGCGTTAGGGGGAATCAGAATGCCGGTGGGATTATTGGGATTGCAAAGGTGAACCATCGCCACGCTGTCATCCAGCGCCGCCGCCATGCCCGGCAGATCGATGTTCATATCCGCCAACAGCGGCACGCGCACCGCCGTGACGCCCTGACGCTCAGCGTATTGTACGGTGGTATCCCAGAACAATTCAGGCGCAAGGATTGCGCCCTTCCTCCCCCACGCCAGCGCGGCGGCGCACAGCACCTCCGTCGATCCTTCGCCAATCACAACCTGCCCAGGGCTCACCCCGTTGCGCTCGGCAATCATCGCGGTCAGCTTAGCGTGACCGCGATCGTTGTAATAGCAGCCCATTTTTGAGGTCTCCGCAATGGCGCGCAACGCGCTGGGAGCCGGACCATAGGGGTTCTCGTTTCGGCTGAGCAGCGCCTGCCCGATCTTCGGCCCGAAGTCAGGTTCTACAATGGGCGCAGCTGCTGAAGCAGTCAGGCCATGCAGAGGAAGTGCACTCAGGCCGGTCGCGACACCAGCTCGGGCAATAAATGAACGGCGGTTGGTCAACATGGAGCAACTCCTCTGTTTGATTATGGATACGGTTAGAAGCGCGTGATCATCACCAGTCCGATGACAGCCAGATAAACCCCGAAAAAAGCGCGCAGGATTGCGGCAGGCAAATGGTGCGCCGCAGCCACGCCATAGGGTGCGAACAGCACCGAGGTGGCAATCAGGGCTGTGGCGGCGGGCAGATTGACATACCCAAGCGATCCCCAGCCCACACCTTGGGCGCCAAAACCGATGATCATAAAACCGATCGTCGACGGCAAAGCGATAACGGCGCCCATTCCTGCTGCGGTGCCAATTGCTCGGTGGATCGGCTGTCCGCAAATTGTCATGGTGACAGTGGTGACAGTGCCGCCGCCGATCCCCAGCAAGGTCGAAAATGCGCCGAGGGCGCTGGCTATGCCTGCGCGCGGCAGGCCGGTCGGCAGGCCGGCAAATAGCGGAGCGCCCTTGCGGGCAGGGAGCAGGAAATAGATCGCGAAGCCGATCACACCGACGCCGAAGATAAGCGCCAGCTGTCGGCTCGAAATCATACCGGCCACCAGCGTGCCGATCGCCGTACCCAGCACGACCCAGATCGCCCAGCCGCGCAGTAAGTCGAAATCCACCGCCCCGCGCAACGCATGGCTTTGGGTCGACCGGAGCGAAGTGAAGATTATCGAAGCGAGTGATGTGCCGACCGCCACATGGGCGATTTCCTCAGGGACCACACCGAGAAGGGGCAGCAAGAACATCAGCGCCGGGACGACAACAAAGCCGCCGCCGATGCCGAACAGCCCTCCGGCGAAGCCCGCAGCCCCACCGGCCAAGAGCAGGGCTGGGATAGCAATTTGGAATGTCGATGCTGTGCTCACGGGCCATATTGATAACCTCACACACGCTTTCGCCAAGCACTTTATTGCGCTGCACAATGCCTAATTGTCATAATAATTCATTTTTGTTTTGAGATTTGATTATATGTGCCATTTTACAGCATTATACGAATTATGTAGCGTAATTAATTATGATTTTTATGCCTTTGTATTGATATATTCGAAAAGATTACGTCATTTAACCACCTTAACTATCTAACTTTTTTGCAGTTTACGGGCGCCTCCATGTTATTGCTGCGTTGCAACAAAACAAATCAGGGGCACACCATGCGTATCCGCCAATTCCTCCTTGCTTCGATCGCTGTACCCGCTTCTCCTCTTCTGGCCGAGGATGACACACTCAATCCAGCTGGTCCCGAAACAGCGGTCGAATCGGGTCAGGCGATTGTCGTTACTGGCACCCGCCGTACCGATCGCACCGTTCTGGAAAGCTCCGCTCCGGTCGACGTGTTCTCTGCCGACGACTTCAAGGCTCAGCCTGCGCCTCAGCTGCAAACGATTTTGCAGACCCTCGTCCCTTCCTTTAATCAGCAGCGTAACCTGCTTGGCGACGCATCAGCCTTCATCCGCCCGCCCACGTTGCGCGGCCTGCCGTCTGACCAGATCCTTGTGCTACTCAACGGCAAGCGCGTGCACCGTTCGGCACTTGTGCAGTTGCAAGGTGGCGCGCTGAACGCCGGGGCGCAGGGCGTGGACCTTTCGCAGATTTCCAGCGTCGCAGTCGGCCGCGTGGAAGTGTTGCGCGATGGCGCGGCCGCGCAATATGGCTCGGACGCGATTGCGGGCGTGATCAATATCGGCCTGCGCCGCGACACCGGCTACGAGGTGACAGCGCGTTACGGCCAGTCCTATGCTGGCGATGGCGAGGACACCCAGCTCACCGCCTTCTATGGTGCCGAGCTTGGGAGTAACGGCGGCTTCTTCAACACAACCGTCGAATTCATCGACCAGAACGTCTTCGACCGTTCGGTGGAACGCCCCGCGATCGCGCCTCTGGCCGCACTTGGCATTACCCCCGACCGGCCGACCGGCAACCGCCTCGGCGGGCCCGAGAACCGCGCCTACCGCGCCACCATCAACACCGAGATCCCGGCGGGCGACACGATCTTCTACGCCTTTGCCAACTACGGCTATCAGCGTCAGGGGAACGATTTCAATTATCGCTCGCCACGCACAGTCACGCACCTACCGATCCCCGGCCGCCCAGGCACGAACTCCACCGGCCGCGCCGTGCCGATCAATTACCTCACCCAGATCGGATTCGACGCACAGGGGCGCCCGCAGTGGGATCTCAACGGAGCGATCTTCGATATCTTTAACGACAACCGCTTCCCTGACCAGGCCAACGGCTTCATCCCGTTCTTCGAACAGACCAACGAAGACATCGGCATCGTTGGCGGTTTCAAGGGCGAGATGTCGGGCGTGAACTACGACCTTTCGTTAATGTATGGCCTCAACCAAGTACGCTACTTCATGAGCGACACAATCAATGCCTCGCTCGGCCCCAGTACGCCGACCGATTTCTACATGGGAAAATTCGTACAACGCGAATTCAACTTCAACGGCGATTTCAACACCGAGGCCGAAATCGGCTTTGCCGAACCGCTGTTTATCGCTTGGGGCATCGAAGTGCGGCGTGAGGCCTTCGAGGTAGGGCTGGGAGACACGCCCTCATGGCAGATAGGCCCCTATGCGTCGCAGCGCCTGTTCCAGTGCACGTTGGCTGGCGCCCCGGTCCCGTGCTCGACCCCGGGCGCGTCGCCCCCAACCTTCGTGCGCACGCAGGTTGCCCTGCCGGGCTCCAACGGTTTCCAGGGGTTCGGCCCTGCATCGGTCATCGAAGGCGGACGCAACAACTATTCGGGCTATGTCGACCTCGAAGCGACCCCTGTCGCGGGGCTCGATATCGGCGTCGCCGCTCGCTATGACTATTTCGACGACTTCGGCGACACCTTCAATGGCAAGATCTCGGCACGCTGGGAAGTCGCTGATGCCATCGCTTTGCGCGCAACAGCCTCGACCGGATTTCGCGCACCAACCCCAGGCCAGCAGTTCACACAGAACCTGACCACCGGTTTCCCCTTCGGCTCGACCATCCCGCTCGGCACGCTCGTTGCGCGCCCCGACAGTGATATCGGCCAGTTCTACCTGGCTGAATCGCTGACCCCTGAAAAGTCGGTCAGTTTCTCGGGCGGAGTGGTGATCCAGCCGGGCGGCGGCTTCAACGTCACGATCGATTACTA
>NZ_JBMLSM010000023.1:0-2533 GCF_049240505.1 Novosphingobium sp. | reverse complement strand
TCATGCCGCCCCGTAACCCGAACCGGTTTCAGGTCGAGTTCATGTGACAACACCGATTTTGTCGGCCAGGCGCGCCGCAGGTTGGGTCGTGCCCTGTAAGGTTTGTGTCAGGAATCCGATAGGATTGAATGGTGTCGGCTGCTATAAGAGAGGGTAACCGAAGGACGTTCTCCATGCGCACGACCCAATCGCTCAGCATCACGCTGCCCCATGAAATGGCGCAGATGGTGAAGGACAAGGTGGCCTCAGGCGAGTACGCCTCGGAAAGCGAGGTGATCCGGGACGGGCTGCGCACGCTTAGCGCCCGTGACGCTGCCGTTGAGAAATGGTTGAGGGATGAGGTGGTGACGACCTTGGAGGCCATGAAAGCCGACCCGTCGCGGCTCTTGAGCGCCGATCAGACCTGGCAGCAGCTTAGCAAGCACATGGCGAAGTAGCCACGCTCAATGCCACTGCCCGGAAGGGCCGCCTTCGCTGCGCGAGAACTACCGGTTCAAGGCAACCGAACTGACCGAGATCAGTCAGCGGCTCGCTGGCGCGCTTATGCAGCTCTGTGATCAATGGAGAAAGATCCATGGCGATTTCTGAGAAAGACGTTGCTGATGCCGAAGCACGCGCGAACGAGACGCGTCGCGCAGGCTATGCAATCCGCGCACGCTATGACGGCCGCCGCCGACGCATCATCATCGGGCTCGATAGCGGCCTGGAGATCACTGTTCCGGCCGAAATGATCGAGGGTCTGCAGGGAGCGTCGAATGAAGAACTGTCCGAGATTGAGGTCAGCCCGAATGGTTTGGGTCTGCACTGGCAGGCACTCGACGCTGACGTTTATGTGCCGGCGTTGATGAATGGTGTCTTTGGCACGGCTCGGTTCATGTCCGAGACCACCGCAGCCCAAATGATCGGAGCACGGGGCGGACGGTCGAAAAGCAGCGCTAAGGGAGAAGCCGCGCGGAGAAACGGCCAGAAGGGTGGCAGGCCAAGGAAAACGGCCTGAAAGTCGAGCTATTCCCGGTTCTGGCCGAAAACCGACGCTGCCCACTGCCTCCGCCAAAGGCAACGTTGCGCCAGGCCCTGTCGGTAGCAAAGAGCAACCACTCCGTTCGCTGCGGTGGTAAGGCGCAGCGCCAATCTTGAACTATCACACCCAGCATGATCGATAGGTTGAAAGGGAAGGGGAGCCATGCGGGTCTTCAAGAACGCTTGGTTCCTGAAATTCGCCCGCAAGGAGAAGATCTCCGATGCGGCGTCATAAAGCAGCGGGTGGCGCGGCCGGGAGAGGGATGATCGGGCGGCTACCGCACGCTCATCTTCTTCCGGATGGGCACGCGGGCGGTGTTTGCCTTCGGCTTTGCGAAGAACGATCGCGACAACATTGGTGCCGAGGACGAACGCATTTTGAGGTCAACAGCCAAGCTGACACTTGGGCTTTCTGACGCCGAGATCGATGCATTGGTGCAAGCAGGCAAGCTGGAAGAGGTGGATTGCCATGACTGAGAAAGTGTATCGCAGCGAGATCGCCGCCGCCATGCATCAGATGGTGGAAGGCATCGCGAGCGTCGGCTTGGTCGACAAGAAGACCATGCGCGAGTTCGACGAGCGCTGCCTCGTGCCGGTGCCGAAGCTGAGCCCTGAGGAAATCCGGGCGCTACGCGAGCGCGAGGCCGTTTCTCAGCCGGTGTTCGCGCGCTATCTGAACGTCTCGAAGAACCTGGTATCGGACTGGGAGCGAGGCTTGAAGCGCCCTGGCGGCCCGGCGCTGCGGCTGCTGTCGATCGTGCAGAAGAAAGGCCTGGAGGCGATTGCCTGACCGCCTCGACCTTGGCCCAGAACGCCGTCTGAGTAGATTCCGGGCCTGTTAAAAGAAGATCGACCCGGATCGGTTGCAGTGCTTACGAAAAAGGTGGCGCGGTGGCGGAAACGCGAAGACACGCAGTATCCTCGTGGTGGAAGACGACAATCTGGTCGCTGACTTGCTTGGCGAAATGCTTGTCGAAATGGGGCATACCGTCTGCGCGACCGGGTCGACCCAATCTGGTGCGGTGGCGGCGGCGAAGCTCCACAACCCCGATCTGATGATCATCGATCTCATGCTGCGCGAAGGCAATGGGCTGGATGCTGTGGATTTGATCCAGCAGACCCGGCATACTCCGTACGTTCTTGTCAGCGGCGACGCCCTGAAGGTCCTGAAGCAGCGACCAAATGCGGTTGCCATTTTGAAACCCTACACCGAAGCCATACTCGTCGCGGCCATGAACCGCGCGCTTGGTCAAGTGCCGCAGTGGTTGTGAGATGACACTCTCAATCAAGGACAAGACAATCTCGAAGGCCACTGCCAGGCGTACGAACAAGGGTACTGTCAGGTTGACGAAGTGTCGACGAACATCGGCTCTTTGAGCGCAATGATGACGACATCGAAATCCATTGATCGCGGCTACCGGTTCCCGGCCGACGTCATCGAGCAGGCTGTCTGGCTCTATTTCCGTCTTCCGCTCAGCCTGCGGATGGTCGAGGACCTGCTGGCGGCGCGCGG
>NZ_JBMLSM010000022.1:0-11373 GCF_049240505.1 Novosphingobium sp. | reverse complement strand
AAGATTAGAAGTCTCGCGCTCTATCCAGATGAGCTACGGGCGCGCGCCGGGTGCCTCATAAGCGTGCTTTTCCAAACGTGCAAACCGGGTTAGCACAGGCACCCATGACCGATCCCCAGCTTTCGCGCATCGACGGCACTTCCAGCGCGCGCCGCCATTTCCGCTATTTCGATTATGTGATGGCCTCGTTCGTGGCTATCCTCTTGTTGTCGAACCTGATTGGCGCGGCCAAGCTGGCGCAAGTTGGCGGCTTCACCTTCGGGGCGGGCATCCTGTTCTTCCCCGTATCCTACGTGATCGGCGATGTGCTGACCGAGGTCTACGGCTATGCCAACGCGCGGCGTTGCGTGTGGATGGGCTTCTTCGCGCTGATCTTTATGGCCTTCATGAGCTATGTTGTCGTCGCCATGCCCGCTGCGCCGGATTGGGATGGACAGGCTGCTTATGAAAGCGTGTTCGGCTCTACCTGGCGCATCGTGCTGGCGTCCGTCACGGCATTCTGGGCGGGTGAGTTTGTCAATTCCTTCGTGCTGGCCAAGATGAAGGTGCTGACAGCTGGCAAGGCCCTGTGGACCCGCACGATCGGGTCTACAGTGTTTGGGCAGGCCATCGACAGCCTGCTGTTCTATCCCATTGCGTTCCTCGGCATCTGGACCACCGATCAGGTGCTGATGGTGATGGTCACAAACTGGGCGATGAAAGTGGCTTGGGAAGCGGGCCTTACGCCGGTGACGTATGCTGTGGTCGGCTGGCTGAAGAAGCGCGAAGGGGCTGAAGTGTTCGATACCGACACGGATTTTTCGCCTTTTGCCAAGGCTCCGCAGGTCTGACCTCCGTTCTGTCCGGGCATCCTTCGACAGGCTCAGGATGAGCGGAGTAATTCTGGACTCCCAAAACCGCTCATCCTGAGCCTGTCGAAGGATGCTTCATGCACACGGATGCCGCAAAAACCCCGCCTCTCCCGAGTGGGAGAAGCGGGGCCATAGCGCGCGGGGCGGGGGGCGTTTCCGCGCGATCAATCGGCAATCAGGCCGATCAGCAGGTAGACGATAAGTGCCGAGCCGAGGCCAAGCAGGGTGGCGAGCGCAAAGGCCACGCGAACCAGCGTCACGTCCACGCCGAAGTAGTTCGAAATTCCTGCGCAAACGCCCATCAGCTTGCCGCGCACCTTGTCGAGGCGGAAACCGCGTGAGGTTTCGATGGGGCGAGGGGCCGAATCATCGAAGCGAAGCTGGCTCATCAAATCATCTCCTGTGCGGCAGCCGGGGCTGCGTCATCATGGCTGGAATGGGCAGGAACGCTCACGGTTCCGGCTATCAGGGCGAGGCTGAGGGCGAATGCACCTGCCGCTGCGGCGAACTGGTCGATCACCTGGCGCATCAGATCAGTCCCTGCACTTGGGCGGCAGGGGCGGGGCTTGCCTGCGGGACGTTGACGGTGCCCGCGATCAGCGCGAGGCTGAGAACGAAAGCGCTGGCGGCGGCGGCGATGCGGTTGGCAAAAGCGGTCATGGTTGCGGTCCTCATGCAATCTGGTGAAGCCGTTGTGGCTGATGCAACAGAGCTTTGCATGGGGCGTGCCAAACTGCATAAATGGCTGAAAACCGCACATTCACGCAAACATCGCTTCTTTGCCAACCTTTCCGCTTGCTGAACAGTGGGGATTTTCACCACATCTTGGGAGGTGTTGTATCGGTCATGCACAGGCTGCGTCTCGCCGCACCGATTGCAGCTTGCATTTTCACCATGACACGCCTATCTGCGCCTCATCCCGACATTGTGAAAGCAAGGTCAGGCTGGTGCCACCGGGCACCGGCGCGGACCGGCTTTTGCTGTTCGGGGCCGGCTTTTGCCTTTCGGCCTATTGGAGATTGCATGGCGGATATCGCGCGGATCACGGAAGTTATCGAACCTGAGGCAAAGGCTCTCGGTTTCGATCTCGTGCGCGTGCGCTATTTCAAGGGCGGCGAGATCGGTGATGAAGAGCATACGCTCCAGATCATGGCTGAACGCCCTGCAACCGGCCAGCTTGTGATCGAAGATTGCGCCGCGCTGTCGCACCGCATTTCCGACCGGTTCGATGAACTGGAAGAAGTCGGTGAAATGCTGATCGAAGATGCCTATCGTCTCGAAGTCAGTTCGCCGGGTATCGACCGTCCGCTGACCCGCGCAAAGGATTTTGCGGCATGGGTCGGCCACGAAGCGCGTGTCGAACTTTCCGAACTGCTGGGTGAGCGCAAGCGCTTTCGTGGCGATATCAAAAGCTTCGATGCGGAAACGCAGATCATTTCGATTGAGGATGACGGCACCGTTTTTGAAGTGCCGTTCACCCTTGTTGCCAATGCAAAGCTGATCCTTACGGACAAGCTTATCGCCGCTTCCCGGCCGCTGGATACCAGCGGGGCGGACGAAATTCTCGAAGAACAGGAAGACTGACGCATGGCCAGTGCGATTTCTGCAAACCGCGCCGAACTGCTTGCAATCGCCAATGCGGTTGCCACGGAAAAGATGATCGACAAGTCCGTCGTCATCGAGGCGATGGAAGAAGCAATCCAGAAGTCGGCGCGCAACCGCTATGGCGCTGAAAACGACATTCGCGCAAAGCTTGATCCGCGCACCGGCGATCTGCGCCTGTGGCGCGTGGTCGAAGTAGTCGAAGTGGTCGAGGATTACTTCAAGCAGGTCGATCTGAAGGCTGCTGAAAAGCTGCAGCCCGGCGCTGCCATCGGCGATTTCATCGTCGATCCGCTGCCCCCGGTCGATCTCGGTCGTATCGATGCACAGTCGGCCAAGCAGGTGATCTTCCAGAAGGTCCGCGATGCTGAACGTGACCGTCAGTATGACGAATTCAAGGACCGCGCAGGCGAAGTCATCACCGGCGTGATCAAGTCGGTCGAATTCGGCCACGTGATCGTCAACCTCGGCCGCGCCGAGGGCGTGATCCGTCGTGATCAGCAGATCCCGCGCGAAGTGCCGCGCGTGGGCGAGCGCGTCCGCGCGCTGATCATGAAGGTCGAGCGCCAGAACCGCGGCCCGCAGATCTTCCTCAGCCGGGCGCATCCCGAATTCATGAAGAAGCTCTTCGCGCAGGAAGTGCCCGAAATCTACGATGGCATCATCGAGATCAAGGCCGCTGCCCGCGATCCCGGTTCGCGCGCCAAGATCGGCGTGATCAGTCGCGATAGCAGCATCGATCCTGTCGGTGCCTGCGTCGGCATGAAGGGTAGCCGCGTTCAGGCTGTCGTGCAGGAACTGCAGGGCGAAAAGATCGACATCATCCCCTGGAGCGAAGATACCGCGACCTTCGTCGTCAACGCTCTCCAGCCTGCCACCGTCAGCCGCGTGGTGATCGACGAGGAAGAGAGCCGCATCGAGGTGGTCGTTCCTGACGACCAGCTTTCACTCGCCATCGGTCGTCGTGGCCAGAACGTGCGCCTGGCCTCGTCGCTCACCGGTTCGGCTATCGACATCATGACCGAGGCCGAGGCTTCGGAGAAGCGCCAGAAGGAATTTGCCGAGCGTTCGAAGATGTTCGAGGAAGAACTCGACGTCGACGAAACCCTTTCGCAGCTGCTGGTGGCCGAAGGCTTCACCGAGCTTGAGGAAGTGGCCTACATCGAAAACGCCGAACTCGCGGCGATCGAAGGCTTCGACGAAGAACTCGCCGAAGAACTGCAGAGCCGCGCCGCAGAAGCGATTGAGCGCCGCGAAGAAGGCCTGCGCGAGCAGCGTCGCGGTCTTGGCGTTGAAGATGCGCTTGCAGAACTGCCGCACCTGACCGAAGCGATGCTGGTCACGCTCGGCAAGGCCGGCATCAAGACGCTTGACGATCTGGCCGATCTTGCCACCGACGAACTCATTGCCAAGAAGCGCGCCGAACAGCGCCGCCGCAACGACAAGGGGCCGCGCGAAAAGAGCGATCGTCCTGAACGCGTCGAGGACAAGGGCGGCGTGCTTGGCGAATATGGCCTGAGCGAAGAGCAGGGCAACGAGATCATCATGGCCGCGCGCGCGCATTGGTTTGAAGACGAACCAGTAGCTGAGGAGGCCGCCGATGCGGATTCCTCACAATGAGCCGCTAAGCTCCGACATCGTTGACGCGAAGCCGACGGGGAAATCCTCGCCGGAGCGCAAGTGTGTCCTTACCGGGCAGCATGATGCGCGGGACGAATTGCTTCGTCTCGCCATCTCGCCCGATGGCGATGTGCTGCCCGATGTAATGGCGCGTGCCCCCGGGCGCGGCGCATGGATCGGCGTTGACCGGCAAGCCCTTGAAAAAGCGATTGCCAATGGCAAATTAAAGGGAGCGCTGGCGCGTGCCTTCAAGGGCGCACCACTGCGCATTCCCGCCGATCTTGCCGATCGTATCGAACAGGCTTTGCGTCGGCTGCTGACAGATCGGCTCGGCATTGAACTGCGTGCGGGCAACGTGCTTCTCGGCACCGAAAAGATTGCGCAAGGATGCAGGGCAGGGGCGGTCACGTTCCTCGGGCACGCCTGTGACGCCGGTTCCGATGGTCCCAACAAGCTGGCGCAGGCCTGGCGTGTGGGCGAAGGGGCCGAAGGCACGGGCAAGAAAGGCACAATCTTGCCGCTGGACCGGGCGGCGCTGTCTGTGGCATTGGGCCGCGACAACGTCGTTCACCTGGCGCTGACCGATTCCGCTGCTACCGCCAGACTGGAAGCGCCGCTGCAGCGCCTGATACATTTTCTCGGAAACGGGACAGAAGCCGCCGAATCCCCAACGGATCAGGCTGCGAACGACGATATTGATACGAAGGGCGAATGAGTTCGATGAGCGATAGCGACAAGAAGCCGACACTGGGCCGCAGGCCGCTGGGTCTGAAGACCTCGGTGGAAGCCGGAGAGGTCAAGCAGACCTTCAGCCACGGTCGCACCAACAAGGTGGTGGTCGAAGTGAAGCGGCGCAAGCTGATGGGTCGCCCCGGCGAGGCTGCGCCTACTGCTGCACCCGCCGCACCGGCACCAGCGCCGACCGCGCCTGTCGCTCCGCCGCCACCCCCTCCACCGCCCCCGCCGCCGCCTTCAGCCACGCGTGAAACGCGGCAGGAACTGCAGGCCCGCCTGCTGCGCGAAGCCGAGGAATCACGCCTTGCCGCGCTTGAAGCCGCGAACCGTCGTGAGCAGGAAGAACGCGTGCGTGCTCAGGAAGAAGAGCGCCGTCGTGCCGAAGACAAGGCCCGCGCCGAGGCCGAAGCCGCCGCGCCTGCGCCAGCGGTGGTCGAGCCGACTCCTGCCGCAGCTCCAGCGCCCGAACCGGAAGTTGCAGCGCAGCCAGAACCCGCACCTGCAGCACCGGTCGCCGCTCCTGCCCCCGCACCGGTTGAGGCCGTAAAGGCCACTGAACCGGCCAAGGCAGAAGAGGCTGCGCCCGTCATCCCCGCGCCGCGCCGCTTCACGCCCGTTGCATCGCCTGCACCGGTCAAGCGCCCTGAACCGGTTGCTGCCAAGAAGCCTGCCAACAACCCGCGCGATCGCAAGACGGAAGACCGTCGTGGCGGCAAGCTCACCGTCACGCGCGCTCTGAACGAGGACGAAGGTGCACGCGCCCGTTCGCTCGCCGCACTGAAGCGTGCGCGTGAAAAGGAACGTCGCGCCCACTTCGCAGGCCAGTCGCAGCCACGCGAAAAGCAGGTGCGCGATGTGGTCGTGCCCGATGCGATCACCGTTCAGGATCTGGCGAACCGTATGGCTGAAAAGGCTGCGGATCTGGTCAAGGCACTGTTCAAGATGGGCATGATGGTCACCATCAACCAGACCATCGATCAGGACACTGCTGAACTGCTGGTCACCGAATTCGGCCACAACATCCAGCGCGTCAGCGATAGCGATGCCGATATCGACACTGCGGCTGACGTTGATGCCGACGAAACGCTCAAGGCGCGTCCGCCGGTTGTGGCCATCATGGGCCACGTCGATCACGGCAAGACCTCGCTGCTCGATGCGCTGCGCGGGACGGACGTTGTGCGCGGCGAAGCCGGTGGCATCACGCAGCACATCGGCGCCTATCAGATCAAGACCAAGGGCGGTGATCACATCACCTTCCTTGATACGCCGGGCCACGAAGCCTTCACCGAAATGCGTATGCGCGGTGCCAATGTCACCGACATCGTCATTCTAGTGGTTGCGGGCGATGACGGGCTGATGCCGCAGACGATCGAGGCTATCAACCACACCAAGGCCGCTGGCGTGCCGATGATCGTGGCGATCACCAAGTCGGACAAGCCCGAATTCAACCCGCAGAAGATCCGCGAACGTCTGCTCGAACACGAAATCATCGTGGAAGACATGTCGGGCGACGTGCAGGATGTGGAAGTCTCGGCCAAGACCGGGGCCGGGCTGGACGAACTGATCGAGAAGATCCTGCTTCAGGCGGAACTGCTCGAACTCGCTGCCAACCCCGATCGCGCGGCAGAAGCCACCGTGATCGAAGCCAAGCTCGACAAGGGCAAGGGGCCACTCGCCACCGTCCTCGTCAATCGCGGCACGCTCAAGGTTGGCGACATTCTCGTTGTCGGCACCCAGTCGGGCCGCGTCCGCGCGATGCTTGATGACAAGGGCCGTCAGGTGAAGACTGCAGGGCCTTCTCTTCCGGTCGAAGTGCTCGGCATCGGCGGCGTGCCGATGGCGGGTGATACGCTCACTGTGGTCGAAAGCGAAGCCCGTGCCCGCGAAGTGGCCGCGTACCGTCAGGAACGCGCAACCGCCAAGCGCACCGTGCAGGCTCCGGCCAGCCTCGAAAACATGTTCTCCGCGCTTGCCGCGAAGAACACGGTCATCGAATACCCGCTGGTTGTCCGTGCCGACGTGCAGGGTTCGGTCGAAGCGATTGTCAACGCGCTCAACAAGATCTCGACCGACGAGATCAAGGTGCGCATCCTGCAATCGGGCGTGGGCGCGATCACCGAAGGCGACGTCAACCTGGCGCAGGCCAGCGGCGCGCCGATCGTTGGCTTCAATGTCCGTCCGAACGCCAAGGCGCGCGAGCTGATCGAGCGTAACAAGGTGCGGATGAAGTACTTCGACGTGATCTATCAGCTCACCGACGACATCCGTTCGGAAATGGCGGGCGAGCTGGGACCGGAAGCGATTGAAACGGTCGTCGGCCGTGCAGAGGTCAAGGAAGTCTTCCCGGCGGGCAAGAAGGACAAGGCAGCAGGTCTGCTCGTGGTCGAAGGCGTCATCCGCAAGGGACTGCACGCACGTCTCACGCGCAACGACGTCATCGTCAGCCGCACGACCATTGCCTCGCTGCGCCGCTTCAAGGACGACGTGCCCGAAGTCCGCGCAGGTCTGGAATGCGGCGTGCTGCTGCAGGACACGAACGACATCAAGGCTGGTGATCAGCTGGAAGTCTTCGAAGTCGAAATGCGCGAACGGACTTTGTAAGGTTTGGCCTGTTCTTGCTCCCCTCCCGCTTGCGGGAGGGGTTGGGGGACGGCCTGTCATGTTAGAGAACCGTTGCCACCATATCGGCAACGGTTCCGCTGTTCATTGACGATCAATCCGAGAACTACGGACCGGCAGTCTCTGCCTGCATAACGCTTTTCCGAGGTCGCAACCTGCGACAGAAGGGAAGGTGATCTGTATGGAAATCGAAACTGTAGCGCTTCTGGTTCTCGGCGTGGCGACGTTGATCGTTGGCCTCGTCGGGCTGGTGATCAAGCTTATTGAGCTGGGTCGCAAGTAAGCCAGTAAGGGGGTGTCGTAGCAGCGGCATCCCCGATACCAAAAGAACCCGGACGTAGCAGCGTCCGGGTTCCGGGATGGTGAAATGGATACTTCAACTGTAGTGCTGTGCGCTTGATAGCAAAATTTCGGAAAAACGCAAGCCATGACCCGATATGTCGCCCTGTTCGGTTCCATCAACGTCGGCGGCAATCGCGTGACGATGGCGGATTTGCGTTATGCCTTTGAACGCGAAGGGCTGACCGGGCTGGAAACCGTTGTCGCCAGCGGAAACCTGCTGTTCGATTATGATGACCGCCCGCTTGATGGGTTGGAAGACCTGTTCAGCCACGTGATGCTAGACCGGTTCGATATCAAGAGTTTCGTCGCCGTGCGTGACCGTGCCGCCATTGCCGAAGCGGTGGAAGGCAATCCTTTCACAGGTATCGGTCAGGACAACTTCGCCCACACGCTTTTCCTGGAACGCCAGCCCGAACAGGCCGCGTTTGATAAGCTGGCAGCGGATCAGGCGATGCGGGGTATGGAAAAACTCGCAATCGGCAACCGCAGTATCTATATCGATTTCGCGAACGGCGTGGCCGAAAGCAAGCTGACCGGCGCTTTTATCGAACGCCGTCTCGGTTGCCGGGGCACCGCGCGCAACGTGCGATCACTCGCACGTATCCTTGCAAAGATGAGTTAGAATTGGCCAAGCCTCAAACGACCCCCGAAACCCGCTCCGTCCGCCTGCTCAAGGTGGGCGAACAAGTGCGCCATATCCTGTCCGAACTGCTGGCGCGGCAGGAAGTGCATGACGATGTGCTGACCGCGCATACCGTATCGGTCACGGAAGTGCGCATGTCGCCTGATCTGCGCCACGCCACCGTGTTCATCAAGGCGCTGCTGGGTGAGGATGAAGAACTGGTGCTGAAAGCGCTTCGCACCAACACGGCCTATTTCCAGCGCGAAGTGGCACAGCGCCTGCGGCTGAAATATGCCGCGAAGATCAAGTTCCTGCCGGACGAGAGTTTTGACGAGGCAAGCCGGATAGAACGTTTGTTGTCCGACCCCAAAGTGCTGCGCGATCTTGACGGCGACAGCGCCGAGGGCTGAGGCATAGGGCCGATGGCCAAGCTCTATTTCTATTATGCCAGCATGAATGCGGGCAAATCCACCAATCTGCTGCAGGCGGATTTCAACTATCGCGAACGCGGCATGGCAACGATGCTGTGGACTGCAGCGCTGGATGATCGTGGCGGCCATCGCGCCATCGAAAGTCGGATTGGCCTTCACGCCGATGCGCAGCGCTTTGATGCAACCACCGATCTGTGGAGCCGGGTCAGCGCCGCTCATGCCGTGCAACCGCTGTCTTGCGTGCTGGTGGACGAGGCGCAGTTCCTGTCAAAGAATCAGGTCTGGCAACTGGCCCGGATTGCCGATGAATCCGGGATTCCCGTTCTGTGCTATGGGCTTAGAACGGACTTCCAGGGCGAATTGTTCGAAGGTGCTGCAGCGCTTTTGGGTATCGCAGACTCGTTGGTAGAACTGAAAGCCGTCTGCCACTGCGGCCGCAAGGCAACGATGAACCTGCGCGTCGATCAAAGCGGTGCGGCGGTGCGGGCAGGGGCGCAGACTGAGATTGGCGGGAACGACCGCTATGTCGCATTGTGCCGCAAACATTTTTCCGAGGCGATGCAGCCGTGACTGACGATGGTCTTTATGTGCCGCTGGCCGATGGCGAGTTGCGGTTGGAACTTCTGCGCGAAGATCATCGCGAAGCCTTGCGTGTGGCATGTGGGCAAGATGCTGAAATCTGGAAACTTTATCCTTTCAGTTACTGGGAGGAGGCATTCGATCCGCAGTTCGACAGTCTGCTGAACAGCGCGCCGCAGCGCCGCCCTTATGCGGTGTTCGATGGTAAAGCGCTCGTCGGGATGACTGCCTGGATCGAACATGGCGCTGCTGGCTGGTCGGTGGAGATTGGCAACAGCTATATTGTGCCTGCGGTGCGTGGCACCGGCTTCAACACCCGGCTCAAGTCTTTGATGTTGCACCATGCTTTCGCTTGCGGGCTGGAACGGGTCGCGTTCAAGGTCGATGCGCTGAACCTCCGAAGCCAGGCGGCGGTGCGCAAGATTGGCGGGGTGCAAGAGGGCGTGATGCGCCACGAACGACGGACATGGACCGGGCGCGTGCGCAACACGGTGTTGTTCTCGATCCTGCGAGATGATTGGTTGGGCGTAACATCATGAATCCCGAAGGTATTTTCTGGCAGATCGCGACCATCGCGATCCCCATGATCCTTGCGATCGTGTTCCACGAAGTCGCTCACGGCTGGGTCGCGCGCGCGCTGGGTGATCCCACAGCGGCAGAGCAAAAGCGTTTGAGTCTCAACCCCTTGCGCCATGTCGATCCGTTCGGAACGATCATCCTGCCCGGCCTGCTCAAGCTCTCCGGCGCACCAGTTTTTGGTTGGGCAAAGCCTGTGCCGGTGGATTTTTCACGGCTGCGCAATCCACGCTGGGGGATGGTGGCTGTTGCGGCGGCGGGGCCGGTAACGAACTTCGTGCTGGCGGCGTTCGCGGCGATTGCGCTGGGGCTTTTGGTGCGGGTGACCGACTTTGCGGCAGAGCCGGGGCTGGGCGTCCTGTTTCTTGCGGACAACCTGCGCAACTTCCTGATCGTGAACCTTTTTCTGGGCGCATTCAATCTGCTGCCGATCCCGCCGTTCGATGGATCGCGGATCGTGATGGGCATTCTCCCGGCACCGCTGGCGCGCGGATATGCGCGGCTGGAGCCGTTCGGGCTGATTATCGTGTTCGGATTTCTTGTTATTCTTCCATACTTTATGCCAGAACTGCGGCTGGTTGAGCGCCTTATTGGCCCGCCGGTGCAGTGGCTGGGCGAGCATCTTGCGGGATTGGCCGGAATGGTCGCTGGGCCGGAGCCGCAGTAGCATGGTCGACGGCTGGATCATCCTCGATAAACCGCTGGAAATGGGGTCAACGCAAGGGGTTGCGGCGGTGAAGCGCAACCTGCGGCAGGCGGGCTTTGGCAAATGCAAGGTCGGCCACGGCGGCACTCTCGATCCGCTGGCGACGGGCGTGCTGCCTATCGCTGTTGGAGAAGCGACCAAGTTGTGTGGCCGCATGTTGGATTCCGACAAGATCTATGCATTCACGGTGACTTTCGGAGCTGAGACGGACACCCTTGATCTAGAGGGTAAAATCACTGCGGCGAGTGATGCTCGGCCTGCGCTTGCCGCGCTTCAGGACGTTCTAGGTGCATTTAGGTGCACTTCAGAACAGGTGCCGCCAGCCTACTCCGCGCTGATGATAAACGGCCAGCGTGCCTATGATCTTGCCCGCGCGGGAGAGGCGGTTGACCTGCCATCACGCACGATCACGATCCATGAACTGACACTTGATGCGATCACCGGCAGCGAAGCGGCGGTTGAATCTGCGACGCTGACCGCCCACGTATCCAAAGGCACATATATCCGCAGTCTGGCGCGCGACATTGCCCGCGCACTCGGCACTGTGGGACATGTGACGATGCTGCGCCGCCTGAAAGCCGGACCGTTCGCGATTGCCCAAGCGATTTCGCTGGACAAACTGAACGATGTGGGTAAAGGCGCGCCCCTTGAACACATACTCTTGCCGCTGGAGGCAGGGCTGGTCGACAT
>NZ_JBMLSM010000021.1:0-21196 GCF_049240505.1 Novosphingobium sp. | reverse complement strand
ACCAGACGACGTAATACCCGACAAAGCAGGCGAGCACGAAAATGCTCAGGATCGATATGAAGTCCATGTCAGGCCCCCTCAGCCGAGCAGACGTTCGTTGACTACCTTGCCGCCCTGCGTGAGGCGGATGGCGTTGCCGATTTCCTCGTCGAGGACAGGCTTGCCCTGTTCCTTGTCCCAGAAGGCCGAGAGGAAGTTGTAGAGGTTGCGGCTGAACAGCGCTGAAGCGTCTGCCGGCAAATGCGCGGGCGTGTTCGAATAACCGACGATCTTGACGCCGTGCCTTTCGACCACCTGATCCGCCACCGAACCTTCGACGTTCCCGCCCTGCGCCACGGCAAGGTCGTAGATCACCGAACCGGGCTTCATCGTGGCGATCTGTGCGTCACTGATCAGCCGGGGAGCAGCGCGCCCCGGAATCAATGCCGTCGCGATCACGATGTCCTGCTTGGCAATGTGGCTGGACACCAGTTCGGCCTGTGCCTTCTGGTATTCCTCGGACATTTCGGTGGCATAGCCGCCTGCGCCTTCACCTTCGATCCCCGCGACGTTTTCGACGAAGATCGGCTTGGCACCAAGCGACTGGATCTGTTCTTTCGTGGCTGAGCGAACGTCAGTCGCCGAAACCTGCGCGCCGAGGCGGCGGGCGGTGGCGATGGCCTGCAGACCTGCAACGCCCACGCCCATGACAAAGGCCTTGGCAGCAGAAACCGTGCCTGCCGCGGTCATCATCATCGGGAAGGCCCGGCCATAAAGATTGGCGGCGACCAATACGGCCTTGTAACCAGCCAGATTGGACTGCGAGGAGAGGATGTCCATGCTTTGCGCGCGTGTGATACGCGGCATGAATTCCATCGCCAGCGCTTCCAGCCCGGCGGCGGCATAGGCATCGACGCGTGCACGCTTGCCGAATGGATCAAGACCGGCAGCGATCCACGCGCCGGGATTGGCACCGGCAAGCTGATCGACTTCAGGCCCCTGCACGCCCAGCACGATATCCGCGCCGTGCACGGCATTGTCGGTAACTTCGGCTCCTGCAGCGCGGTAGTCCTCGTCCGAGATCGAGGCGGTAATCCCCGCCCCGCTCTCGACCGAGACCGTCGCCCCGAGGGCAATGAATTTTTTCACGGTTTCCGGCGTTGCCGAAACCCGGCTCTCCCCTGTCGCGCGTTCCCGAAGGACGGCGATCTTTATTGCCCCCGCCACGGCGTTCTTACTGGATCACCAGGATGACGATCGCGACCAGCACGCAAATTGCGGGCGTGGACCACTTCACCAGATTGACGAAGCCTTCGTAAGTAGCCTTGGCGGCCTTGATATCGTTCGCAGGAGCCATGTTCTTCCCCAAAAATCATGCGCCGGTTGCGGCGCAGCGGCAATTCTCTAGCGGTGGCTTGGCTGGCACTCAAGTGCGCAGCTTCCTCTCGCGCTTAATCGGGTCTTTACCCAATCCGGTTAGTGCTGCGCTCCTGACGCAAATGCGGGGGTAACCAAAAGTACAGGTCATGCAGGAGTCCGAACAGCGCCTTCTCATGCTGATCGACGATGAACCCGCGCAATGCAGGCTGATTTCGGCACTGGCATCGCGCGAGGGGTGGCGCACGATCATCGCCCGCGATTCGGAAAGCGCGATTGCCACGCTTGGCACGCGACAAGGAATGCAGCTTGGCGCGATAATTCTGGACCAATGGGTGCCGGGTGATGACGCCTGCGCCCTGATTGCCGAATTGAAAGCGCGCCGCCCCGCCCTGCCGATCCTGATGCTGACCACGAGCAGTTCGCCGCTGCTGGCGGTTGAAGCGATGCGTGCTGGCGCGACCGACTATCTGATCAAGCCCGTGGCACCCGAACGACTGCTACAGGCCCTGCGCAGCGCAACGTCGCGCGAAACCGATGCAATCGAATTGCAACCGCTGACCGAGAAACTCGGCGCGCCGCTCGATTTCGAATCGATGATCGGCGCGGCTCCGGCCTTTCGTGCAGCATTGGCGGTGGCTGCAAAGGCGGCACGCACCCATACCAACGTGATGATCGAGGGCGAAAGCGGCACCGGCAAGGAAATGCTGGTGCGCGCGATGCACGCGGCAAGTCCGCGCGCCAAGACGGCAATGCGCACGATCAATGCCGGTGGCGTTCCTGCGAACCAGATCGAATCCGCGCTGTTCGGGCATGAGAAAGGCGCATTCCCGGGCGCGTTCGAGCGTCACGTCGGTCTGTTACAACATGCCGATGGTGGCACGCTGGTGATCGACGAGATCGACAGATTGCCCGACAATGTTCAGGAGCGGCTCGTCCGCTTTCTTGAGCGAGGTGACGTGCAGCCCATCGGCGCCCGTCATTCATTCCGCGTGGATGTGCGCGTGATCGTGTGTGCCAATGCCGGGATTCGTGATCTGGTGGAAACCGGCGATTTCCGTGCCGATCTTCACGCCCTGCTTACGCAAACCCAGGTGACCCTACCTGCACTGCGCGAGCGCCCTGCCGATATTCCGGCGCTGGCTCGTCATTTTCTGGCACGCATAGGCGAACAGCCGGGCCTGCGTCCTCTTGGCATTACCGATGGCGCGCTGGCGCTGCTGGGAGCCTATGACTGGCCGGGCAACGTCAGGCAATTGCAGGCAACGCTGTTCCGCGCAGCCGTGTTCTGCGACGGTGAAGCGCTGACACCGCAGGATTTTCCGAACCTTTCCAACCTGATTGGGGAAGGCAACCGTCGTGCGCCTAGCGTAACCGACGGTGCAGGCATCACCCTGTTTGCGCCCGATGGCAATCTGCGTCCTCTGGAAGATATCGAAGCCGATGTGATCCGGCTCGCCATCGGCCACTATCGCGGGCGTATGACCGAAGTGGCGCGGAGACTGGGGATCGGGCGATCGACGCTTTATCGCAAGCTTTCCGAACTGGGAATCGACAACGCCGCCTGATTGGCGCTAGCCTTGGCTCATGGCTGGGGAATCCGAATTTGCAGGGCGCGTGGCGCTCATCACCGGCGCGGCATCGGGTATCGGTGCTGCAGCGGCTCGCTGGCTTGATGCCCGTGGCGTTGGCGAACTGATCCTGATCGACATGGACAGACCGGGGCTGGATGCACTTGGTCTTGGCTGCAAGGTGCATCCGATTGGCGGCGATGTGGCCGATCCTGCCCTGTGGAAGCTATTCGAGCGAGACTTGCCCCGGATCGATCATGCCGTGCTGAACGCTGGCATCGCGAGCAACGGCGACATCGTTGATCTGGATATCGCAACCTGGCGCAAGACGATGGCGGTCAACCTTGACGGCATGTTCCTCTCTCTGCGGTCAGCGCTGCGTGCGATGAAAAAGGGCGGCAGCGGTTCAGTGGTGATGACGGCATCGGTTTCCGGCGTGAAGGCTGCGGCAGGAACGGCTGCCTATTCCGCATCGAAGGCTGCAACGATCCAGTTGGCCAAAGTTGCTGCGACCGAGGCGGCGAAGTTTGGCGTGCGGGTCAACGCAATCGCCCCCGGCGGCGTGGATACCGGCATCTGGGACAAGGCGGAATGGTTTGCGGGCCTTGTCGAACAACATGGCGGCCGGGCCGAAGCACTGGCTGCGATGGCCAAGGACGCCACGCCTTTGGGCCGCTTTGCCAGCGCGGAAGAAGTGGCGGCGCAGATCGGCTTTTTGCTGTCAGACGCAGCGGCAACGATTACTGGTACGTGCCTCGTCAGCGATGGCGGCGTTTCACTTTAGACGAGCTGGCTGAAATCCGTGAGCGCCGCGTCACGCAAACCGCGCCAGACGTGAAAGGCTTGCACGGTTTCGGCCACATCATGGACGCGGACCATCTGACAGCCCGCGTCCATAGCCTTGAGCGCAAGCATGACCGAACCAGCCATGCGCTGATGCGCGGGCACCTCATTGGACAGCGCACCGATCATGCGTTTGCGGCTTGCGCCGAACAAGATCGGCTGACCAAGCGCGTGGAACAATGGCAAGGCGTTGATCAGGGAAAGATTTTCGGCCAGTGATTTGCCGAAGCCGATACCGGGATCGAGCAGAATCTTTTCGCGCGCAATGCCTGCAGCCAGTGCGGCATCACGCCGTTCACGCAAGGCATCGAACACATCAAGGACGACATCGGCATATTCGCCATCGGCGTGAAGATCGCCATCGGTGCCCGGCGCGTGCATCAACACCACCGGCGCGCCCGCCTTTGCCACGATTTCGACCGTGCGCGGATCGTGGCGCATGGCTGACACATCGTTGACGATATGCGCGCCTGCGGCCAGCGCGGCCTCGATCACCGAAGAGCGACGGCTATCGATGGAAATGGCTGCGCCTGCTGAGGCGAGCTTTTCGATCACTGGAACAACGCGCTTGACCTCATCCCCCTCCCAAACGGCAGCAGCGCCGGGGCGCGTAGATTCGCCGCCGATATCGATAAGTGCAGCGCCTGCCGAAAGCATGGTGTGGGCGTGATCGAGCGCGGCATCCGGTTTGTCGAGGAATTGGCCGCCATCGGAAAAACTGTCGGGCGTTACGTTGAGAATACCCATGATCTGCGGCTGATCGAGCCGCAACATGCGCTGGCCGCAAACCAGCGGCGGATGCGTCTTACGCAAATTCTCCCACTGCACTGTGGCTTCGGCAGCGAGGCCATCGGAAAGTGCGGAAATGGCCGAAGGTACTTCCGCCACACCAAGGCGCTGGCGGGCCGTAACCTTTCCGCCATCGCGCAAGATCAGGGCGAAGCGGCTCGCATAGACAAGACCGCCTCCGAGGCGGATTGCCTCGCCTTCTTCGGATTGCGGGCTTTCGGCAACGGCGATGGGGCGAATGTAGACAGATGGCACGTGCTGTGTTCCCGCGAAGGCGGGAACCTCGTGCAGTCGGGCGCGAGGATTCCGCCAGATGGCCTGAGGCTCCCGCCTACGCGGGGGCGCATGGGCAGTTCAAGCTATCAATCTTCCACCGCGAGCAGATAAAGCTGCCGCAACGCATCGATCGGCTTGACTTCGCCTTCGTGTTCGACGTGCCAGAACGTCCAGCCATTGCACGATGGGGCACCCTGCAGCTTTGCGCCAAGACCGTGGATCGAACCGATCTCCGCGTCAGATTGCAACGAGCCGTCGGCACGGACCACGGCATTGAAGCGGCCCTTCTTGGCGGTGAGGCGTGTGCCGGGCGCAAGGTAGCCGCTTTCGACCAGCGCGCCGAACGCAACCTTGGGCGCGGAACGCTTGGACTGCATGGTGACGAGCGCTGATTCATCGAGCGGTAGCGCGAGTTCGATGCGCTCCTGCGCGACCTCGATATAGTCGTCCTCACGCTCGCAGCCGATCCAGTCACGACCAAGGCGCTTCGCCACGGCTCCCGTGGTGCCGGTGCCGAAGAACGGATCAAGCACCACATCGCCCTTGTTGGTGGTGGCCAGCATCACGCGATAAAGCAGCGCTTCGGGTTTTTGCGTCGGGTGCGCCTTGGTGCCGTTGCGACGCAGGCGCTCCGGGCCGGAGCAGATGGGCAGAACCCAATCGGAGCGCATCTGCAGTTCATCATTCAGCGTCTTCATCGCGCGATAGTTGAAGGTGTACTTCGACTTCTCGCTCTTCGACGCCCAGATCAGCGTTTCGTGCGCATTGGTGAAGCGCGTGCCCTTGAAATTGGGCATGGGGTTGGCCTTGCGCCAGATGATGTCATTCAGAATCCAGAAGCCCAGATCCTGCAGGATCGTGCCGACGCGGAAGATATTGTGATAGCTGCCGATCACCCAGATCGAGCCATCGGGCTTCAGCAGGCGGCGCGCTTCAGCCAGCCATTCGCGCGTAAACGAGTCATACGTGGTGAAGCTGGAGAACTTGTCCCAGTCGTTGGTCACCGCATCGACATGGCTGCCATCGGGCCGTGCCAGATCACCGCCAAGCTGCAGGTTGTAAGGTGGGTCGGCAAAGATCATGTCGATCGAGGCATCGGGCAGCTTGCGCATTTCAGAAATGCAATCGCCACGCAGGATCTGGTTGCGCGGCAGGGCAATGTCAGCCTTGAGCACTTTTGCCGGTGCGGCACGAAGCGCTTTTGCCTGAACGCTTGTTGCACGCACCTTGAGCGCACGCTCCTTCACTGCGACTGCCATATCTAGACCTGACCCCCTGTGGACAAGGCCACCGTTTGAGTCATCACGACTCCCACGTCAAGCGGCGACTCGCCGGAATCAGGCGAGTCGCGCGCAGCTTGAGGTGAGAACGGAACGAGTCCAGATCGACATCTTGAGTCCGCCCACACTCGGTAGACTCAAGATGTAGTACCCCGCACGTTCAGGAAATATTTTCAGAGCAACGTGAGTTGGGCAACGGGGGCGAAGCTGCGGCGGTGAAGCGGTGTGGGGCCGTGCGTGCGCAGGGCCGCCAGATGTTCGGGCGTGCCATACCCGGCGTTGCGCTCCCAGCCATAGTGCGGGTGGGCCAGTGCCGCTTCGCGCATGATCCGGTCGCGGTGTTCCTTGGCGATGATCGACGCGGCGGAAATGCACGGCTCGATGGCATCGCCCCCAACAATCGCGCGAGCGGGCCAGCACCATTCGGCGCGACGACCGTGCGGCGTAAGGTTGCCGTCGATCAGCACTTCGCCCACGCCTTCGCCTGCTGCAAGCTGCTGGCAAAGCGCCTGAACCGCAAGCGTCATCGCCAGCATGGTGGCACCGAAGATGTTCAGGCGATCGATCTCTTCAGGCTCGACCAAGCCCACCGCCCAACGACAGCGCCGCTTGATCACCGCTTCGAGTTCCGCCCTGCGCTTGGCCGAAAGCTTCTTGGAATCGTCCAGCCCCGATGGCCGTGGCTTGCACAGCACAACGGCGGCGGCGACCACTGGCCCAGCCAGCGGCCCCCTGCCTGCCTCGTCCACGCCGATCGTGAGCATGGACGAAAAGGTGGTGGCACAAGAAGCAGTTGAGGGCATTGTAGCGGGCATGACGAATCCGATCCTGCGCTCGCTATCGCCCCTCGCCCTGCTCCTCGCAAGCTGCGGCTCATCGATTTCCGCCCAAGGCACCGATCCCGCCACAGCAGGCATTGCCGTGACCGACGTGGCGACGTTCGACGAACCGTGGGCGATGGCGTTCCTGCCGGGCACGCAGATGGCGCTGATTACCGAAAAGAAGGGCAAGCTGAAGCTGTGGCGCGAAGGCACTGCAGAAACTGTGGATGTGGCTGGAACGCCAAAGGTAGCCTATGGCGGACAGGGCGGCTTTGGCGATGTGATCGCCGCGCCCGATTTCGCCACCAGCGGCGTGGTCTACCTCAGTTGGGCCGAAGAAGGCGAAGGCGATACCCGCGGTGCGGTTGTCGGCAAGGCCAAGCTGATGATGGACGGCACGCCCCGGCTCGAAGGGCTGAGCGTAATCTGGCGGCAGTTTCCCAAGGTTACTGGCAAAGGGCACTATTCGCACCGCATGACCTTTTCGCCCGATGGCAAGTACCTTTACGTCACATCGGGCGATCGGCAGAAGTTCACGCCCGCGCAAGACCTGAACGCCAATCTCGGCAAAGTTCTGCGGCTGCTGCCAGATGGCACGCCCGCACCCGGCAATCCGATGGCTGAAAAGGGCGGTGTGACCGCGCAGATCTGGTCATTCGGCCACCGCAACCTGCTCGGCATCGCGTTCTCGCCCGATGGGCGGCTGTGGGATATCGAGCATGGCCCGGCAGGCGGGGACGAGATCAACCTTGTTGAACCAGGCAAGAACTATGGCTGGCCGCTGGTGTCGGACGGCGATCACTACGATGGCAAGCCGATCCCCCGCAACAGCACGCGGCCCGAGCTCGCCCAGCCCGCGATTAGCTGGAATCCGGTGATCGCACCGGGCGATATGATTTTCTACACCGGCAAGGCCTTCCCCCAATGGCAGGGACAGGCCCTGATCGCAGGCCTTGGCTCAGCCGGGATCGTGCGTGTGGGGATCGAAGGCGTGAAGGCCAAAGAGCTTGAACGCATCGATCTGGGCAACCGCATCCGCGAAATCGAACAGGCGCCGGATGGGTCGATCTATGTGCTTGAAGATGGTGAGGGGGCGAAGCTGCGGCATGTCATGCCGAAGGGGTGATGGTGGGCGGTCGGCAAGAGCCTCTCCGTGTCTGTAAGCTTTGAATGACCGCTTTCGCCCAAAATTCGACGTTTGCCGTTTCATTTAGTTTACTTGATAGCCGACCTTCCTGAATTATCGCTGCTGCAAATAACCAAATCGGAATTCGGAGTGCTGCAGGGGCGGGTTCGCACCTCTTTTGCGCAGCCTTGTTCGCTGATCTTGGCAGTCACCGTCTGGAGTTTAGACTGATCGATCGGCCCCACCTCCATTCGACCGATGCCGTTCGACCAAACCGGCCCATCGGCAAGACCAACATCAATGTCGAGAAGTTCGCTCATAACTTCGCCTAAGCATTTGGCAGAGCCTGAGATCTCGAGATTGAAATGCTTGGGAGTGGACGGCGGATCGCTCTGACAGGCAGCCAAAATGCCGACCATGCACAGAGAAGCAGCCTTCATCCGAAATGTCATACCCATTTTTTGGAACACCGACCAGTCTGCTTTTGCAGTTGATTGGCTCGGAACCAGTCAGACCGCTCCCCATCCATCTCGGTCGCTGAAAGTCTTGATGCAAATTCAATCACACCCTCAAAACCCTCGCGACCACCTTACCGCAACCCCACCATCATCCGGCGCGCCCGCAAAATGCCCCGGCTCCCGGCGGATGAACACGCTGGCCGAGGCATCGCCGCCCCATAGCGCCGTCGCCCAGGCCAGTTCGGCATCAAGCTCCCGCCCCTTCGGCGCCAGCGACAGCGGCACGCGGGCGAAAGTGGCGGTCTGTGTCGCGTAGTCCCACGCCACCGGCAGGTTCAGGTCCAGTCCGCCGCGCTCGACCCGCAGCGGTTGCGAGATACGTAAGGCTAGTCGGTCACCATCCGACAGCACGCTCTCGCGCGAAAGATCGACGCTCCACGATGATGACATCAACCGTGATCCGCCGGTCGCCACCGCTCCGCTTTCGATCCGCGTGACGCCGAGGCTGCCCGTCGCCCCCAGCGCCCAGCCTTTCCCGAAGTGCCAGCCAAAGCCCGGCGACACCGTTGCCGTCATGGCCCCGCCGCCGCCCAGAGCATCGGCAAACCGCGCGCCAAGCACCGTGCGCTCCTCGCGCATCAGGCCAAAGCCGAGCCGCCAGTCGAACACGCCATCCCGTCCGCCGTCCAGCGCAAAGCCGACTTGCGTCATCCGATCCTCGCGCCGGTCACGCAGCGGATCGGACCGCACCAGCACGCTGCGCTCCGCCGAAACGGTCAAACCGAGCTTTCCGAGGCGATAGCGCGCCGCCATCCCCGTCTCAGGCCGCGTGAACACGCCGCTGGCCATGCCTGCGACAAGGAACTGCGGATCGTGCCGCTGCTGCAACCGTGCGGTCAGGCTTTCGGCAGTGACCTTCCACCCCAACGCCAGATCGAGCGAGCGGTCGACCCGCGTTACGACCGACGACGCCAGAACCCGCGCCTGCTGCCCCTCTCCGGGTGCCAGGCGCAAGGGCACCGCGCCGAACCGTCGGTCCACAGTGAAGGCCAGTGAAAAGCTGGAAGCATCCATTGCCACCGGCCTGCCACCGCCCGCCAGCGCTTCATGCAGAGGCAACCGAGCCTGCCCGGCGCGAACGCCAGACGCCAGATCAACGCGATAGGCCCGGCGATATCCATCCAGCATAACCGTGTCCAAGGACGTACCGCTGATCGCATCGCCCATCGCCGCGCTCGTCGTTCCCGACAGCGCGGCCAGCGACACGGCGACCTGCGTCCCCGCAAGGCTGGTGCTGCCCTGCGGGGAAAACGCACGCGGGATATCCAGCAATCCGCGCCCGTAAATCGCATCAGTGCCCGTTGCCCCGGCATCGCGCGCGCTGCGCAGCAGCAGATCGACAATCTGCGCGCCGGTGAGGCTGGGAAACGCTTCGGCAAGCAGGGCCACCGCGCCCGAAACTTGCGGTGCGGCAAAGCTGGTGCCGCTGACAACCGTTACGAATGTGCCGTCGGCGTTGGTTGTCGTCTTGGGAACGCTGCCCTCGTAAACGCAACACACACGCTCGCCCAAGGCCATCAGCACGGATGCTGCGGATGTGCCGGGTCTGTTGCTGAAATTAGAGATGACGCCCGCATCATCCACCGACCCGACGATGATCACATTGGCACCACCTGCCTGCAATACCGATGCGGCGAAGGGATCGGGGTTGGCGGGATCGACGCCAACGCTCGTGCTGTCACCATCATTTCCGGCTGAAACCACGATCACCGCCCCGCTGCCCGCCGCCCGAGCAATCGACGTGCGCAGCGCCGCATTGGCCGGGTCACCGCCCAGCGAAAGATTGATAACCCGCGCCCCTGCGCTGACCGCTGCATCTATTCCCGCCGCGATATTGCCATCGGCAAAAGTGCAGCCATCGGAATCGCTGCAGGTGCCCGGCGTATCTGCACGAAGCATCTGGACAGTGGCATTCCACGCCATGCCCATAACCCCTGAATCGTTGCGCGCCGCTGCCGCCACAAGCGCCACCTGCGTGCCGTGATCATCTTCGGCGTTGCTCAACGACCGGAACCCCACGACATCGCGTGATGTGGTGGCGATGCGGCCTGCAAATTCTGAGTTGGCGGTGTCGATACCGGAATCGATGATGGCGATTGTGGCTCCCACACCGCTGGCTCCCGCCTGCCATGCCGTGATCGCACCATGCAGCGACGGACCATCTGAGCGCCGATATTCGGATGTATCGTAGTTCGTCGGCGTGGGGGTGGGCGTTGGGACGGGTGCCGGAGTTGGGGATGGCGTTGGCGTAGGGGCAGGCGCGATTGGTGCCGGCGTGCTCGAAACGCCTCCGCCGCCGCATCCGGCAAGGCCCGTAAGCAAAGCCAGCGCCCCTGCACACCCCAGCAATTTCGCCGCCTTCATCATTGTTCCCAAGCCCTTGTGGTCACTCGCGCTTCTTGCTGATAGGCCCCGGATCGTAAACGTCATATGACACGGCTTTGAACGGGAATATGCAATGCCTTTCGATCCGACATTCGTCGATTGCTGGATCTTCGATCTGGACAACACGCTTTATCCGCCATCCACGCGCCTGTTCGATCAGATCGACGAAAGGATGGGCCTGTTCATCCAGAACCTGCTGGGTTGTGACGAGATCGAGGCCCGGCGCGTGCAGAAGCTCTATTTCCACGATCACGGCACCACGCTTTCAGGCCTGATGCACTTTCACGCCACCGAACCTCACGAATTTCTGGGTTTCGTCCACGATATCGACATGCGCCCCCTTGCTGCCGCCCCTCGTCTTGCAGATCGCCTTGCAAAGCTGCCCGGTCGCAAGCTGCTTTTCACCAACGGCGACGATGCTTACGCCCGCAAGGTGCTGGCCGCGCTCGATCTGGAAAACAGCTTCGAGGGCATCTGGGACATTCACGCGATGCAATACCGGCCAAAGCCGGAACGCTCGGCCTATACGGGCATGATCGACGCCTTTGACATAACACCCGAAACGGCGGTCTTCGTCGAAGACATGGCGCGCAACCTGGCGCCCGCAAAAGCGCTGGGGATGCAAACCGTATGGCTTGACCTTGCCACCGATTGGGGTGACCGCGCGAAGGATGATGCAGCCATCGACGTGATCGCGGATGACATCAGCAAGTGGCTCGATCACACGTTGGCGAGCCTTGCCGATCCGATCTCGCTGGGCTAGTGGCCGCGCAATTTTGTTCCAGACTGATCCCGGACGGAGAAAGACCATGACCCAGCTCGAAACCGCTATCGAAGCCGCCTGGGAAGACCGCGCCAATGTTACGCCTGCCAGTGACGCTGTGCGCGAAGTCGTCGAGGCTGCTCTCGAACTGCTCGACAGCGGAAAGGCCCGCGTGGCCGAAAAGGTGAACGGCGAATGGCAGGTCAATCAGTGGCTGAAGAAAGCCGTGCTGCTCTCGTTCCGCCTCAACGACAATGCCGTGATCGAACACGGTGCTGGCGGCGCTCCGGCGTTCGACAAGGTGCCTTCGAAGTTCGAAGGCTGGGGCGAAAACCGTTTCCGTGATGCCGGGTTCCGCGTGGTGCCCGGTGCCGTGGCGCGCAAGGGCGCACACATTGCCAAGGGCGTGGTGCTGATGCCCAGCTTCGTCAACATCGGCGCCTTCGTGGATGAAGGTACGATGGTCGACACTTGGGCTACCGTGGGTTCATGCGCGCAGATCGGCAAGAACGTCCACATTTCGGGCGGCGCAGGCATTGGCGGCGTGCTGGAACCGCTTCAGGCTGGCCCCGTCATCATTGAAGACGGCGCATTCATTGGCGCGCGTTCGGAAGTGGCTGAAGGCGTGATCGTAGGCGAAGGTGCCGTGCTTTCGATGGGCGTGTACCTTGGCGCATCTACAAAGATCGTCGATCGGGCAACGGGCGAAGTCCACATCGGTAAGGTTCCGCCCTATGCCGTGGTCGTGCCCGGCGCGATGCCCGGCAAGCCGCTGCCCGATGGCACGCCCGGCCCGTCGCTCTACTGTGCCGTTATCGTCAAGACCGTCGATGCACAGACCCGCAGCAAGACCGGTATCAACGAACTCCTGCGCGACTGATTTTTCGATCTGCCTCCCCTTCCGTCGCGCCTTGTATCGAAGCGCGCCGGAACGGGGGGCTTTCCAAAGCGTAGACTCGGCAAGTTCTGAAATTGCCGAAGGAGACGCTTTATGGAAAAGCAAGGCGACGAAACCCACGTGACCACGAATGAGGCACGCGGCGCAGAGACATACAATATCGCGCGCTGGATTCTGGCGATTGGCCTGTTTCTGGCAATCGGCGCGCTGACGATCATCTGGGTTACAGGTGCACTCATCACACCGCAGTAATGATATCGTTGAACTGGACCGGGCAGGAATGACGACAGGATGGAAAATCACGCGCGAATGCCGCGATGCCCTGATCGTTGCCTTCCCGCCGAAATATGCGCGCACCATCGCTGATCACGTAACATTATCGATCAGCGGAACGACTTTGCCTGATACGATAGCGGACGCGAAAATAGTCGGGTACGCAGACGATGGCGCTGGCGTCGAAGCGATGGTCGTCGCGCTGGAAGGATCAACTGCACGACCAGACGGCAAAGTATGGCACGTAACGTGGTCGCTTGCTGATGACCGGAGTGCACGAGAAAGCAATGACGTGATCGCGCAGCGTGGCTGGACTGCCATCGCGCAATGCGGATTGCACCTTGAGCCGGCGATCTGGTGATTGACACCATTGCTAGGTCCAGCAACACCTTTGCCATGCCCAATTCCCAAGATCTGATCGACCAACTCGGGCTTTCGCCGCATCCAGAGGGCGGCTTTTTTCGCGAAACATGGCGTTCGCCCTCCAATGAAGGCGAACGAGCGGCCAGCACGGCAATCGTATTCCTGCTGCGTGCGGAGGATCGCTCACACTGGCACACCGTTGACGCTGACGAAATCTGGATATGGCAAGGGGGTGATCCCCTGCTGCTGGAAATCGCTGCGCATGACACCGCGCAACCGGTACGGCACGTTCTTGGCCCCGACCATGTCGCGGGGCATAATCTGCAAGGCGTTGTCCCAACCGGACAATGGCAGGCTGCTTCAGTCGTGAGCGGGCCGCACGGCTATGCGCTGGTATCGTGCATCGTCGCGCCCGGGTTCGATTTCGCAGGCTTTACCCTTGCACCGCCCGGATGGAACCCCGGCGCATGATCCGGTCTGTCGCGCGCGGAGTTCTGGCGCTGTTCTATCTTGCCGCTGGCGTGATCCACCTGATTAAACCAGCTCCGTTCCTCACCATCATGCCCGCGTGTGTGCCCTTCCCCGAACAGGTTGTGTTGTGGACCGGTGTGGCCGAAATCCTTGGTGCCGTGGGATTGTTACAGCCAGCATCATTTCCGCTGCGCCGGGCAGCAGCCATCGGACTGGCTCTGTATGCCATCTGCGTATTTCCCGCCAACATCAACCACTTCATCATCGATATGGCGCGCCCTGATAGTGGCCTTGGCCTATCCTATCACGTGCCACGCATGTTCGCGCAACCGCTGCTGGTGTGGCTCGCACTGTGGTGCGGTGGGGTGATGGACTGGCCGATGCGCCGGAAGGCTGGATAAGGCACGATGCTCCTCTCTGATCCCGTCATTCTGCTGGCCTGCGTGGTCGGCGTCCTTCTTGTCGGCATGGCAAAAGGCGGGTTCTCAGGCCTTGGCGCGCTTGGAACGCCGGTGGTGGCGCTCGCCCTGCCTCCCTCTACCGCCGCGGCGATCCTCCTGCCGATCCTGATCGTGCAGGATGTGGTAAGCGTCTGGGCCTTTCGTCATACGTGGGACAAGTGGATCGTCGGGTGGATGCTGCCGGGTGCCATTGTCGGCATTGGCATCGGCTGGGCTATGGCGGCGAGTATTGACGAAAAAGCACTGATGGGCGTGCTTGGCGCAATTACGCTGGTGTTCGGTGTCTACCGCTTGTGGATCGAGCGTGGCGGGCGCGTCGCCGCCGCGTCGACATCGCCGGGATGGGTGGGCGCACTGTTCGGCATGGCCACTGGCTTCACCAGCCAGGTTGCACACGCGGGCGGACCGCCGTTCCAGATGTGGGTCACTCCGCGCAAGCTGCCGCACTTGAGCTATGCTGGCACGAATTCCATCCTGTTCGCCGCAATCAACTGGTTCAAGGTGCCAAGCTATCTCGCCTTGGGCGCATTTACGCACGATGTCGTCGTGGCTGCAGCCCTCCTCGTCCCGCTGGCCATTGGCACCACGATCCTTTCGGTACGCTTGGTCAAAGTGCTGCAGCCGGAGCGGTTCTACACGATCATCTATCTGCTCATGGTCATCCTGGGTGCGCGACTGATCTACGCCGCATTCATCTGACCGTAACTGGCCTCGTCATGGTCCAGAAGCGCGGCCCGCCCTTCCCCACGCGCCAATCGTCGATCAGTTCGAAACCCAGCGTGCGGTAAAGGCCCACGTTGCTTTCAGTCGCCGTTTCCAGCACCGATGGAAGCCCGGCCCGATCCGCCTCTGCCAGCCCGGCCCGGATCGTTGCTCCGCCCAAGCCCTGCCCTTGGCAATCCGGCCTTACACCAGCCATCCGCAGGTAGAACTGCTGCTCACCCTTGGGCAGATGCCTGCCGATCGTGCGATCCAGCTTCTCAGCGCGCAAGACAGCTGTACCCAGCAGCCCAAGAAAACGAACCACCGCCACGGGCGTTAGCGCCGCGTGGTCGTGCACCGATCCCGGCGGTCGCCATAGCGTCACCGCTTCGCAACCTGCCGTGCCCAGCGCCATGCCGTGCCGCAGGTGGTCCTCGAATATCCACCGCATCAGCTCCGGCAGGCGCCGCTGTCGAACGCGCTCATCGGGAAACATCCACACCATCGCCGGATCGTTGCTGAACGCCGCAGCAAGCGTTGCTGTTGCAGGCGCTGCATCGTTCGGCCCCAGCCTGACTATCGTGCGGTCCATCTGTCCCCTTCCCTTTTGCTGGCATTCCGGCGTCCATCATGCCACCGCCCCGCCAGACGGAGGAGGGAATCATGAGTGACAACGAAGATTATGTCTATGACGAGGACAGCGGCGAATGGATGCCTGCATCCGAACTGGCCGCAAAGCATGCAGCAGCCAACACCATTGAAGTGCGTGACGCGGTTGGCAATCTGCTGGCCGATGGCGATCAGGTGACGCTGATCAAGGATCTTGAGGTCAAGGGCGCGGGCCAGACGCTGAAGCAGGGCACGCTGATCAAATCGATCCGGCTGACAGGCGATGCGCAAGAGATCGACTGCAAGTATCCCGGAATCAAGGGTTTGGTGTTGCGCGCCGAATTCGTGCGCAAGCGCTGAGGTGCGACAAGCGGGCGAGCAGCGAAATCCCGGCGCTGGTTGCCCGCGCATACGTAAGTTGGCGCATAAGGTGTAACGCTACATTTTACCCAAACGTTGATTGTAAAGCATTTTTCCTAAAATTGCGCTTTATGCAACTGTCCTTCTGGGAAATACAATTGCCGCATTGCACACAAATCGTATGCTGCAACGCAACAAGATAAGGGTGCTGAAGGTAATCTTTCCTTATCTTCCAGGAGACATTACCATGATCAAGTCTGCAATCGCTCTCGCCGCCGCCGTCCTCGTTGCCGCTCCTGCCGTTGCCGCAGAGCCGGAAACCGGTTCGTTCACCTATCAGGGCGTAAAGTACGACTACACCGCCGAACAGCAGGGCGAAGTCAAGGTGCTCAAGGGTTCGGCCTATGCCGGCAAGGTGCCTTTCGAACTGAAAGTTACCAAGCGCACCGTCACTGGTCGCTTCAACGGTCGCCCGGTTACGTTTGACGTGAAGGACGTGAAGCCCATCACCAGCAAGGCTGCTGCCAACGATTGACTGCCGGGCAACACGGGAATGCCTCGCCGCTTGGCGAGCCTCGCCAAACCCGTTAGCCGTGCAAGCACATTGCTGAGCCGGTAAGAACACAAAAAAGGGCGCTGCCGATTGCGGTTGCGCCCTTTTTTTTTGGACCGAACTTTCACGCGGCGGGCACGATTGATCGCCGCAAGTCTTATCCCAGCGTCACGAAAATCTCGGCTATCAGTGCCCAACCCTGCGGGAAATGTCGCCACTTTGCGGCATAGGTGCCCGAAGCAATAACGCTGCCCGATGCGTGAACCGTCCCCTGCCACTTGCCATGTTCCATGACGATCGGTTCAACCGGAGACGGCATGACGATCTCTGTCGTGCGGGTATAGATGGTGCGCGGAGAAGCAGAAAATTCGCGCTTCCATGCCGCCAATTGTGCCTTGCGTCCCGATATTACCGCACTGTCGGTTCCAGTAACGAGCACGACATCTGCGGAAAGCAGTGGCCCAATAGCAGCAAGGTCCGCCTCCGCCAGTGCGCGATTGAACGCTGCACGGCGAAAGCGGACCTGCAATTCGGCTTCAGAGGCGGATATCATCCCTGCGCAATGGCAGGATGGCGGCCCTTTGCAAAGGGCCACCGCGCCTCATGCCTTTACAATCAGGCCGAAGCGAGATTGACAGCCGAAGCCTTGCCGTTGCGGCCGGTTTCGACTTCGTAGCTCAGGCGCTGGTCTTTATCGAGCGTGGCCATACCGGCAGCCTGCACCGCCGAAATGTGAACGAAGCTGTCAGCGCCGCCGTTGTCAGGCTGGATGAAGCCATAGCCTTTTTCGGTGTTGAAGAATTTTACGGTGCCTACGGGCATGAGAGTTCCTTTCAAGAACGATGGTTGCCCGCCTGCAAAATTGCAGCCGGGTCGTGCGTCAAAATCGTCAATTGAAAGGAAATCGTCGTCAAAAGCCACGAGAGCGCCGAGGCACCAAGGCGGAAGTCAATGCCGAAGTCCGTCGCAAAATTCGACGTCAGCGATGGCCGGGTAGCAGGTCGAGCGCGATCTGGCGAATGTATTCGGGCAGAGTGGCGCAAAACGCGATCAACCGCTATGGCGCAGCATGATCGAACCTGCCGCAGCCCCCGCCCTGGCCATTCTCGTCGATGGGGATGCCTGCCCGGTGAAGGAAGAAATCTACAAGGTCGCCTTCCGCCGTAACGTGCCTGTCACGGTCGTCAGCAATTCGCCATTTCGCGTCCCGGTCCATCCGCTCGTCCGGCGTGTGGTCGTAAGCGATGGCTTCGATGCAGCCGATGACTGGATTGCAGAAGCGGCCAACGTGAAATCAGTTGTTGTCACTGCCGATATCCTGCTGGCCGACCGCTGCCTGAAAGCAGGCTCAAGCGTGATCTCTCCCGCAGGCAAACCCTTCACCACCGGTTCCATCGGCGGCCAGATCGCCACCCGCGCGATCATGGCCGATCTGCGCGCGGGTGGCGATATCGTTGGCGGACCAGCGCCGTTTTCCAAAGCGGATCGCTCCCGCTTCCTGTCGGCGCTGGACGAAGTACTGGCGCGATTGAGCCGTTAGCGGCAGCGCACGTTGCCGCGATCATTGCGATTGCCGCTGTCGATTGCCGCACCCACCGCAGCCCCACCGATGGCGCCGATGATGGCACCCAATGGTTTGCTATCGCCCTGCGCGATTATCGCACCTGCTGCCGCGCCGCCAAGGCCGCCGATGATGAGCCCTGTCGAACCGTCTGACCGGCGGCAATAGTAACGCCCGTCACGGCCACGATACACGCGGTCGTCGTTGGAAAGCTGACGCTCCCGATATCGCGCGTTGTTGCGATAGTACCGGTCGGCATAATAGCCACCGTAACGCGGGTCAGGGTTGTTGTAGTCGTAACGGCCATAGCGATCGTAGTAGCCTCGGTCGTAATACCCCCAATCACCCGAACCATCGGCATAGCCGGGGCGGTCGTAGTAGCCGTTGCTGGTGCAGGCAGCCGTCATCGTAGCAGCAGCCAGAGCTGAAATCATCAGAACCTTGTTCATCGCGCTTACTCCAATGCGTTGGATGGCGGGCACGAAAATGGCACCCGATTGCCAGAGCAATGGACAGAGGACTGCAAAGGTTCCCCTTTTTGAAACGACGGCATCGCTAAATAAGAATTCGTTGAGATATCTACTATACTCCACCGAACATGCCTCAAGAAATCGTCGATCTGATTGGAAAACCCCACCTTCTCGCAATCCTGTTGGCTATCGGTGCGGTAATAGGAATTGCGGTCGAGCGCTTTTCAGAGAATCTCAAGCGCGCAGAACGACGTGCGTTCTGGCGCGGTCGGAACAGCACAGGACGGAAGGGTCGCCAGCAAAGCCCTGATACTCCCCCAAAAGCGAGGGCACAGACAGAAACTGCGAGCGATCAACTATGCCGTGTCATGGAAGCAAACTTCAAAGCGCGGCCACTGCTCAACCAGTCCGAGAAGCGCCTGCTAGCCGTCGTCGACAGAGCCGTTGCCGACGCCAGACCTGATTGGCGTGCGATGGGCCAAGTGTCACTTGGCGAGATTCTTGCAAGCGAGGACAAGGAGGCGTTCTGGGCCATCAATGCAAAACGGGTTGATTTGCTTATTGTTGATCAGGAATTTCGTCCAATCCACGCCATAGAATTCCAAGGCAGCGGCCACCACCTCAGCACTGAAACTGCTGCGCGTGATGCCATCAAGAAAGAAGCGCTGCGGCGCGCAGGCATTGGTTACCTGGAAGTCACCAGCAACCAGACACCCGCGCAGATCCGTACGTTACTTCAAGGACTGCTGCGTTAGCTAAGCTAGGCTGCACACCATGCGTTTTCGGGTCTGCGCAAAAGCGCAGGCCATCTGCGCCCTACCGTACTTATTCTTGCTGGTGGCAACAGCTTGCCCCTAAGCAACCGGTGCAATAGAAATCGGCCCTATATGGCCTTCGTATCCTTCCGCTCCCGCTTGCGCGCATTTCAGACGATGCGTTGCGATCCGCCCGAACCAAGCTTTATCGCCGATCTCGAATTTCTCGAAAATCGCGATCTGGATCTGTCCGTCCGCCTTGGCGCAATGCTCGGCCTGAATGCATTGCTGATCACTATCGGCACGCACCCCATCTCCGCAAGCCCCGGCGCGCCGCTCTCGCTTGATGCGCCGACCCAGCCCGGCTTCGTGCTGGCCAACCTTGCAGCATTGCTGCCGCTCGTGATTTCGTGCTTCTTTGCCCTGCGCGCGATGCTGCTGGGTGAGGAGTTTGACGCCGACGGTCTTGAGGGCGATGCGGCGCTACGCCAGCGTCTGTTCGCCAGCTTCATCCGCTCGATCGATGCGCAGGCGCGGCTGCTTTACCACGCGGTAAGATGGACGATTGCTGGTGGCGCGCTCAACCTGATGCTGTGGGGCGCGATCCTCTACATCAAGATCATGTAATACCGGGAGAGCGCAGGACTTTCCCGGTATCTGGAACTGCTTTCAGCCTTCCGCTTCACGTTCAAACGCAGCGTCACCGCCAATCCGTGCCGCAAGACGGCCCAGAACCGCCAGAACGATTACCGCCAGCAGTGTGGCCACGATGGCGTAGCTATACAGCCCGGCAAGGCTGTCCCCCATGCCCAGAAGAGCAAGGGTGGCCTTTATCGCTTCATTCCATGCCAGCGCAGCCACCAGCCCCAGCGAAGCAGAGGCCAGCGCAATCATCGTCTGGATCATGGCTTTTGGATCAGTCATCGGAAAACACCCCCATCTTGTGAACACTTGCGATCAGTTGCCGCTTAGGCCTGTCGCACGCAAGAGGGGGTGTTATCCGTAACGGCTCAATCGTGTTCGCGGCCACCTGCACCGATATAAAGCTCGCGCCCCATCTCGTCGTACTTCTCGCTCATCGCCTTCATGCCTGCTTCGGCCTCTGCCTCATTGGCAACAAAGGCCTCAACCGGCTGGTTCTGCTTCGCGGCAAATTCACGCACTTCCTGGCTGATCTTCATCGAGCAGAACTTTGGTCCGCACATTGAACAGAAGTGCGCAGACTTCGCCCCTTCGGCGGGCAGCGTCTGATCATGGTACTGCTCGGCCGTGTCGGGATCGAGCGACAGGTTGAACTGGTCGCGCCAACGGAACTCGAAACGCGCCTTGCTCAGCGCATCGTCGCGCACTTGCGCCGCTGGGTGGCCCTTGGCCAGATCGGCTGCGTGCGCTGCCAGCTTGTAGGTCACCACACCAACCTTCACGTCATCGCGGTCGGGCAGGCCAAGGTGTTCCTTCGGCGTGACGTAGCAGAGCATCGCCGTGCCGTACCAACCGATCTGCGCTGCGCCGATGCCACTGGTGATATGGTCGTATCCCGGCGCAATATCGGTAACGAGCGGCCCAAGCGTATAGAACGGCGCTTCGCCGCACGCCTCAAGCTGCTTGGTCATGTTCTCCTTGATCTTGTGCATCGGCACATGGCCGGGGCCTTCGATCATGACCTGCACATCCTGTTCCCACGCCCGCTTGGTCAATTCCCCCAGCGTATAGAGTTCAGCGAACTGCGCCTCGTCGTTGGCATCGTAGATCGATCCGGGACGCAGGCCGTCGCCCAGCGAATAGGCCACATCATAGGCCTTCATGATCTCGGTGATCTCGTCGAAGTTCTCGTAGAGGAACGATTCCTTGTGATGCGCCAGGCACCACTTGGCCATGATCGAACCACCGCGGCTGACGATCCCGGTCATGCGCTTGGCGGCCAGCGGGATGTAGGGCAGGCGCACGCCGGCGTGGATCGTGAAGTAGTCGACGCCCTGCTCGGCCTGCTCG
>NZ_JBMLSM010000020.1:3670-20347 GCF_049240505.1 Novosphingobium sp. | reverse complement strand
CGATCATCGGGCATTCGACCTGGCCATAGGACTGACACATCGCCGGGCCGAACACCTCGACTGCCTGACGCAACTTCTCCGGGCTGCACGGCGAGCCGACGAGGATGAAGATGCGCAAGCTGGAGTAGTCGTGATCACCTAGTTCCGGCGAGGCGAGCAGCTGGTACAGCGCCGTCGGCGGCAGGTACATGTGGGTAACCTTGTACTCCGCAATCGTGCGCAGCACGCGCTCGGCATCGAAGCCGGGCAGGATCACCTGCGTTGCGCCAAGGCTCAGCGTCGAAAGCGCAATCGGCCCTGCCGCGTGCGTGATCGGCGCGGAGACGAGGGCGACCGGGTTGTCGGTGCGGCCGCCCATGCCATCAGCGGCGGTCTCGATCATCGTGCCCCAGCCGAGGTTGGTCACATTCGCACCCTTTGACGGGCCGGTGGTGCCGCCGGTCGGGAAGATGCCGACCATGTCCATCAGATTACCGAAGGCGTCGATTTCAGGCTCGATGAAATCCGCTTCGCTCACGCCCGTCATGAACTCTTCAAGGCTGGGATCGTCGCCCATCCGCTTATCGAGACAGACGAAGTGCTGGAGCGTGGGGCACAGCGCCTTGAGCTGCTCCACCTCGTCAGCCTTCGACGAATGGTAGACCATCCATTTGAGGCGAACGTAATTGATGTAGGCGGCGTTCGCATCGATCGCGTTGCGCGTGTTGACCGGGATCCATTTGCCATTCGCGCGCCACATGGCCAGCAGGGCAACAAGCAACATGCCATCATTCGGACCATAAAGACCCAGCAAGTCCTGATTTTCGAACCCGCCTTTTTGCAGCGCCGCCGCGATCCGCACGGAAAGCGCCTTGGTTTCGGCAAAGGTCAGCGAAAGGCCGGTGTCGGTGTCGACAATGGCAAGACGCTGCGGGTTACGATCATGGCCTCGGTCAAAATAGTCGATTGCGCGCATTGGTTATCCCCAACGGTTGATTTCTGGCCCCGGCGCCCATGCGCGGAGCGGGTCTGGAACGGTGGCTTTGGCCAGGGCCGCCTGCACCGACGGATGGGCGGCGGTGCGGGCAAGCCATGTCTGTGTGTGCGGTGCTGTGGCGAACGGTTCTGGAAGGAGCGGCTCCATCGCGGCAAGCCACGAGAACGTCACCAGATCGGCGATGGAGAACGGTCCCATCAGCCATTCGCGTCCGTCCGAAAGCTGCTTTTCACAGCGCTCCACAGCGGCGGTGACCTTGGCCTCGCTATCAGCGACCTGTGCAGCATCGATGCGGCCATCGTGAAGCGCCTGCCAACGTTCGCGCAAATCGTCCGAAACGATCCGCGCCGCCAGCTGTGCGAAACCTTCGGCCGGAATGGCAGCGATTTCGCTCTGCGAACTGGCCAGATTGCCCAGAAGCGCCGCAGCGGGCGAAAGCCGCTCGGTGATCTGGCGGCACCACATCATCATTTCCCAGCGGGCATGGGCATCGGTTGGTTGCAGCCCCGCACCGCCAGCGGCTTCATCGAGATACTGCGCAAGGAAGACGGACTCGGTCATCGCCTCACCACCTGTCACCAGCACCGGCCCTTCGCCTTCGATGCCGAGATCGAGCGCGACGGCTTCGGTGATACCCGGCAACCTGTGCCGCTCCCCCGCCAGAAGATCGATATGGCGGCATTCGATATCGAGACCCGATTCCGCCAGCGCCGCAAGGACAGTGAGAGAGGCTCCGTTCGGCTCGCCGTGATAGAGAATGGCGCTCATCCTTCGATCTCCGCCATGATCAGGCCATAGCGATGGGCAAGGTCCGTCTTGCCCATCGCCCAGGTCTTCTTCACCGCATCGCGGCTGTAGACACGCTTGAGCCAGCGCATGATGTTGGGCGTCTTGTCCTTGCCCGCCAGATCGGGCTGCGAGAGCGGCAGCGAATAGGTGCTGTTGAAGATGTTGATATCGGCCAGCGTATACTGGCTAGAACCCACATAGGGCCGCTTGCCCAGTTCCTCTTCCAGCCTGGCGATGCCGAGGCCGACGCGGCGGCGACTTTCGGCCATTTCGCTTTCCGAAAAATTGCCGCTGATCGCCTTGCGCCACGCCACGCGGCGTTCGGGCAGAGGGATGCGTTCGATTGCGGCGTCAAGCTCTGCCGGGTCACGCTGGCGCACCATCGGGCCGACGAACACGCTCCATCCGATCATGGAGAAGCTGGGTCCAAGCCACTGGTCCATGAACTTCATCCACCAGCGCACCCGCCACCGGTCCTGCGCGTCATCGGGCATCAGGTCAGGCCCGGCGAACTGGTCGTTCACATATTCCATGATCGCGGTGCTTTCAGTCAGCACGCGCGAACCATGTGTCATCGCGGGGATTGTACCCTGCGGGTTGATCGCAAGGTATTCCGGCTTGTGCTGATCGAACTGCAGCATGTCGATGTAATGGCTGGAAAAGGGCACACCCTTTTCCATCAGCGCCAGCATCGGCTTGCCCGAATTCGCATTCGGCTCCCAGTGATAGAGGGTAACCTCGTCCATCCGCCGCCTTGCCTCTCTCCCGATTCCGCTTTGCACGGAATTTGTTAGTAACACATACTAAATCAGCGGGAGCGCGGGTCAAGCCCGCTTGCCTCGAAAATTCGTGTCATGGCTATGGCGAATGCAGGGGCCAGCGCACCCCGCCGATTTTCCGGGTTTCACGCAGTGGAACAGCGCGGATGGCAAAAGGGGCACGCCCCAAAGAGACGCGCCCCAAATGCTTTACGGACATCCGACGCGAGGGATCAGCGCGCAGTCATGGTCCAGCGGAAGAGATGATTGCGGCCAGAGAGCGGCGCGGCCACAAGCATTTCTTCCCCGAGTCGCAAGCCCTGCTCCTCGAGAAGTCCTCTTAGCGCAGTCCAGTCACTCCAGCGAGTGAGGCCCGTCACCCTTTGCGGGGAACCAAGCGCACGCCATGCACTTTCCAGCCCCCCGGCAAGATCGATCTGCTGCGGCCCATGCTGCGCGACGGCAAAGGCCAGCGATTCCGGCACACGGCTGTCGAACACCACCAGCGCTGCTTCACCAACGCTTACAGCAAAGGCTGGCGCGGCAACGACCGATCCGGCCAGAGCGCTGCCTTTCAGCATCGAACGACGGGACAGGCGCATCAGCCCGCCTTTCCGAGATAGGCCGCCACCGCATCAAGTTCGGCGTCAGTCAGGTCCACCTTGGTCTGCTGCGGCATTGCGCCCTTGCCCATGCGCACGACCGCCTTCACATAATCGCGGGTCAGATCGTCACGATTGGCCAACACGCCCTTCTCAGGCGGATTGCCCGCCATCATCTGCTGCTTGGTGAGCAGGTTGGTGCCCATGCCGCCAACGAGGTGGCAATAGCCGCACTGCGCCTCGAACACGGTCTTGCCATCACGGCCCGGCTTCAACCGGTCCCCCTCAGGCGCGACCGGGCGCATCATGTACGGCGGCATCGGCGGAGGGCCACCAGCAGGGGGCGCAGCATAGGCAGCCGCACCCATCGCAACGAGAGCGGCGGCAATCACGATACGCTTCATCTCACTGCCCTCCCTTGTAGGCCGAGCCACGCTTGTCGGCATAGGCAGCGGGCCAGACCCCCTGCTTGCCCGGCGCGATGATCCCATTGGGGTCGAGCGCGGACTTCACTTTCTCGTCAAAACGGCGCAGCGCGTGGCTGTTGAAATCGAAGGTTTCCATCACCGGGTCCATCCAGCCCAGATGCGTGCGATATTCGGCATAGCCAGCCTTGGCGCTTTCCACGATCAGCGCGTCGAACAGCTTGCGCATCTTCACGACCTCTTCCGCATTGTCGCGGTCGTACATCAGCATGTTGACGTTGTTGGCAAAGCGCCCGCCAATGGTGAAGCTGGCATAGAAATCGACATCGAAATCCGCGATGATCTTGCGGCTGCGCGCCATCTGATCCAGCACGTGCTTGCCCGTGGCAGGCACCACTGGCGAAAAGCCCATGTGCGCCCCGCGCCCGCCGATCCAGTCCGACATCTGCAGCGGCACGGCAGACGGCACGCCCATCGTCGTTTCATACTGCCCGATGGGATCGCCCTGCCGCCACCAATGTTCCTGCGGCGCGGCATCAAGGTTGCGCTTCATCGCCGCCTTGACCACTTCGGCGCGCGCCTTGACGACTGGTTCTTCGCCATAAAGACGCAAGGCAACCTGCCAGTAACCCAGCTTGTGTTCCTTGAGCAGCTCTTCGACGCGCCATTCAGGAATGGCCGAAGGCTTGTCCCAGAAGTCCTTGCGCTGGCCTTTCAGCACCATCTTGCCCAGCCACGATGGGATGAACACGTTCTGGTCAATCAGGCCCGAAATCTTGAGCGGCGTGATCGTATCGATCACCCAGCCGATATCCTCAACCTTCGGGATATCCCACACGATTTCCAGCGAGGTTTCCGGCGCAGGCTGCAACCACACGCCCGCCTTCGTCACGATGCCGAGGTTCGATTGCGAGAACGCCAGATCCCAGGTCGGCCCATAGCTCATCGGGAACAGGTGCCACGACGGGTTATCCTTCATCGCGCCCATGCCGGTGCGCACCAGATCGCCATCGGGCAGCACCGCCTCGATCCCGCAAAGGTTGCGCGCGTGAAGACCATAGGGTGTGTAGCCGATGCCATGCTCCAGCGCGTTGCCCAGAACCGAACCCCAGGCATTGCCCGGCACCGATGTCCACAACGGGGCCTTTTCACGCTGGATCTGGTCGTAAAGATCAAAGAACCCCACGCCCGGTTCGACCACGCAATACGCCAGCTTGTGATCGAGTTCGAGAACCTTGTTCATGCGCCCAAGGTCCATAACCACGGTGCCTTCCATGCGCGGAGCAGCGGTTCCGTACCCCAGATTCTTGCCGCGTGCGACAGGCCACAACGGCACTTTGTGTTCGTTGGCCAACCGCACGATCGCGCGCACCTCGTCCACGCTGGCAGGCGCCACGGCAGCTGATGCAGGCCACTCCTCGGTGCTGCCCGGAGCATAGGTATCGGCATAGGCATCGCGATCGGCGTCGGAGTCCATGACCCATTCCTTGCCGACGACACCGGCAAAAGCGGTCATCGCAGACTGGAACTGCTTCGGGCTGACGCGAGGGGGCAGGTGAAGCTTCACCGGACGGATTCTCCCATGTTATTTTCTAACAATTGTTATTGTTATGGCGTGACGGGCGGCGAAGGTCAAGCATCCCGATATTATTCGTCATTGCGAGGAGGTGGAGCCGACGAAGCAATCCAGAGCGACATGCAAACCGCTCTGGATTGCTTCGCTGCGCTCGCAATGACGATGGGATATGGCCTCACGTCAGCGCGTAGTACTTCACGTAGTTACCATCCGGTTTGCGCTCACCCACGCCGATGAAGACGTGGCGGGTCAGCCAATCGTGCTTGCCCTTGCTCGTCTCGAACGTCGGCTGCGCGCGGAGATAGTATTCGGCGTGGGGCACCGGCTCGCCCCCGGCAAAGGCCCAGGCGCGCAAGCGGTCCATCGTGCCGGGTTCACGCCCCCACAGAAAGCCCTTGTTCTGCATGTAGATCAGCGTGCCATCATCTTCTTCCAGCACATAGCGGGCATCGAATGCCGCGGTGTCATCAGGCCGGAAGAAGGCATAGTCACCGCCCGAATTGGGCACGGCCCTGCCCTTCAAGCGCGGGCCTTCGAACTCGCCTTCATCGACATAGACAGCGCTGCGCATCCCGCCCGAAGGCAGGTCGGGCACCATCTGCACGCGGGTGAAGCGCAGGCGGCAGGCGAAGGCGAATTCGAGGCGGGGATTGTCGAGGGTGGAGAAGTCCATGTGGGAGCCTTTTCAAACAGCGCCAATTTCCAAATTTCTCGTCGTCCCGGACTTGATCCGGGACTTGGCTTCTCTTTCCGGCGTCGAAAGAGGGAAGCCCTGCCCCGGATCAAGTCCGGGGCGACGATCTGTGCTGACGACCAAGCGTTGCATCAGTAATTCGAAAGAATCGTCAGGCTCGGCCCATCCAGCGGCTTTCCGGCCTTCTGCTTTTCCAGTTCATCCTTGCGGGTCTGGCCCTGCAGGTCGATCAGATAGGCATGGATCGCATCGGCATCGTCGCCTGAAAGAATATCGTTCCAGCGCGGCATCCCATTGGGCACGAGCAGGCCCTCCATCACGATGTCGCGAAACATCTCGTGGCTGGCAGGCTGCATCCGGCGCAGGTCAGGGGTGATCGAGCGTGGCTGGTTGGCGTGGCAGATCGCGCAGTTCCCGAAGAACAGCCCCTGCCCGCGCGCGATGGTGGCTGCAGTGACGCCGGGAGCCTGCGCAGGCGGCGCGGGCGCAACTTCCAGCGCGGGCCGCATGTCGGGCATCGGAACCTTGCCGCCGCCGATCCTGAACACGAGCAGCCGGTTCGTGTTGTAGCGGTTATAGGCCGCCGAATAGCGCGGAACGAAGGGATAGCCGCCGCCCCCCCACCCAGCCATGACCGCGATGTATTGCACGCCGTCAACCGTATAGGTCATCGGCGCAGCCATGATCGCGCTGCCGGTGTCTATCTCTTTAAGCAACCTGCCGGTCTTCGTTTCGCGCACGAAGAGCTTGCCAGTCACGCCGCCGTAGATCGTCAGTCCGCTGGCGGTGGTCAGCACTCCGCCCCGATCCTGCCAGCCAGCGGTGTCGGCGGCCCACACGGTCTTGCCGGTCAGCGGATCAATCGCGCGGATCTGCGCGCTGGCCGGGTTCTTCAGCGCTTCGGCATAGGCAGGCGTCTTGCGCACAGCTTCACCGAATGCAGGCGGAAATGTTCCAAGCGCCGCCTCGACATCGGGCGTGAAGATCAGCGCAGCATCGTTGTTCAGCCCGCGCGCCTTGTGGGGTTTCAATCCCTCGGTCATGAAGATCAGGTTGCCAATGTCCAGCACCGCGCCGATGTACAGGCCCGTGGCCGGATCATAGCTCGCCGGATGCCAGTTGCGCGCGCCGGTGGTGGCGGGGAACACGATCTTGGGACCGGTGGTGTAATCGGCGGCTTCGGGATCAAGGATCGGCCGGCCGGTCTTGGGATCGATGCCCTTGGTCCAGTTGGTCCGCACGATGGGATTGGCGCGCAGCAGCTTTCCATCGCGCCGGTCGAGAATATAGAGGAAGCCGTTCTTGGGCGCGTGGAGCACCACCGGACGATCCTCTCCATCCACCTTCATGCGGGTGAAAATCATGGGCTGCGTAGCGGTAAAGTCCCAGTTGTCGCCGGGCGTTTCCTGATAGTGCCACTTCATCCGCCCGGTTTTGGGATCGAGCGCGACGAGGCTGGCAAGATAGAGGTTGTCGCCACCTGCGGGGGACCGCTTCGACGTGGCATAAGGCCCGCCGTTACCCGTGCCGACCAGCACGAGGCCGGTTTCGGGATCGAAGGAAATCGCATCCCACGGACTGCCGCCCCCGCCGATATCCCAGCGGCTGTTCGGGTCCCACGTTTTCAGCGCGGCTTCGAGTTCGGGCGTTTCCTGCGGCCCCAGCTTCGGATCGTGCGGCACCACGTGCCAGCGCCAGCGCAGCTTGCCCGTTTCCAGATCGAGCGCGGTGACATAGCCGCGCACATCGTATTCGGCGCCGCTCATGCCCACGACGACCACGTCGCCCGCAATTTCCGGCGCGCCGGTGGAGTTGTCGCCCCGCTTGCGATCTTCGATGAAGTCGGTCTTCCAAACCACCGCGCCGGTCTTTGCATCCAGCGCATACATCCAGCCATCGAGCGCTGCGACGAAGACCTTGCCGCGCGCCACGGCCACCCCACGATTGACCATATCGCAGCAGACCGTGCGGTTGACCTGCATGTCCACTTCGGGTTCGAACCGCCAGAGTTCCTTGCCCGTCGCAGCGTCGAAGGCATAGGCACGGCCCGTGGTGCCTGACGTGTAGAGCACGCCGTCCATCACGACAGGCGTCGCTTCCTGCCCGCGCAGGGTGCCAAGATCAGCCTCCCACGCAAGGCCAAGCTGGCCGACGTTTTCGGCGTTGATTGCGGTCAGCCGCGAATGGTGCGTCTTGCCCGTGTCACCGCCGGGGCTGGTCCAATCTGTTCCTGCGCCAACTTGCGGCGGAACGGCGGCAATAGTGCAGGCCGCCAGCATAAGCGCACCCAGCCCCAACATCCCCTTTTTGGCCGAGCGCATCACAGCGAATCCCACGGGCTGGGCATCCGGTAGGGCACGGTAATGAAATTCGCTTCGATCTGTTCGATCATGCCGTGATCGATCTTGAACAGTTCGGAGATATAGAAGCTGTGCGGCCGCAGCACCGGGCTTTTGACCGTGCGCCCGTCGGTCAGCTGGAATTCGCGCAGGCGGCCCGAATGGTCGATGAAGCCGAAAGCCAGCACCAGTCCGCGCTCTTCATCCACCAGCGGGAAGCGGCGGGCGCGCAGATCGTCGTCATAGCGGTAGTTGCCCATGCGGAACTGTTCTTCGCAGCCTAGCGCCGATACCGGCACGATCTTGGCAAAGTCCGGGTTACGTGTGGTCTGGACGCCGTTTTCCACGCGGTTGCAATCGGGGTGGAACTTCGTGTGGATCGTGCCGTCATTACGCTGCAGCGTGTCGAAATAACCGTTGGACAGGCGCACCATCTCTTCGCGCGCAACCGGCGCCTCCGGTTCGCGATGCAGGATCGGCTTGTCCCAATAGCGGCAGTTCTCGAACTTGATCCCGCTGTCGGACTGGCGGACGATCAGCATTTCGCATTCTGCAATCTGCCCGGCTTCGTTCAGGCCAAGGCGCAGCGTGAAGGCGGATTCCTCGATCGGTTCGATCACCGTGCCGAAATATCCCACCTGTCGCGTGCGCGTGTCGGCAAAGCGCAACTGGTAATCGCCCAGCCGGTCGATCGTGCCCCACACGCCATCGCCGATTTCCAGCATGACGTTGTTCTCGCTGTGATTCGCACCGGTAGCCCAGTCGAGCGAACGGGGATCGCGGGCGTTCAGCGCGGCCAGAAAGCGGTCCAGAACGGCGTAAAGCTCGGCGCGGGTCATCACTTCTCCCAAACTTGTGATTGAGGCTTTGACGGCCTTCTCATCGCAAGGCATACTCTACCAAATGTTATAAATAAAGGGGAGAGAAGGCATGGCGCGAACCGCGCAGGAACAGGCCAATCACGATCTCGTGCTGGAGATGTATCACAAGGTTCTGATCGCGATGGATAGCAGCGTGGTGGATCGCTACATCGCGCCGGAATACGTCCAGCATTCATCGCTGGCAGAACCATCGGTCGCCGCGCTGAAAGGCTTTCTCGATCGCGTTCGCGCCGAATCGCCCGATGCCGTGCAGACGGTGCACCGCAGCTTTGTCGACGGTGATCATGTCATCACCCACACCCATGTGGTGCGCTGGCCCGGCGATGCCGGGTTGGCCGTGGTCGATATCTTCCGCGTGGAAGGTGGCCTGATCGTGGAGCACTGGGACGTGATTCAGGATGTTCCCGAAAACCCGGTAAACCCCAACAGCATGTTTTGAAGGGAGAGAGACGATGCGCCTTTTGACCACCGCCATTGCCTTTGCGCTCACCGTTACCGCCGCGCAGGCTGAGGAATGCAAGCTGACCCCCAAGGAAGTCGTCAGCCAGTTCATGGACGAATTCTACATCCAGAAGAAGGTCCGCTCGTCCTTCGAAAAGTGGGTCGATCCGGGCTATATCCAGCACAACCCCTTCGCCGCCACCGGGCGCGATGCGGCGATTGCATTTCTTGAACCCTTCGTTGCGAACAATCCTACGCAGAAGACCAAGATTCACCGTGTGATTGCCGATGGAAACATCGTCGCCGTGCATAGCCACGGGTGGAACGAAACCGGCGATGCTGCGGCCAAGCGCGGGTTCGCGGTGGTGGATATCTTCCGGGTCGAAGGCTGCAAGGTGATGGAGCATTGGGATGTCCTGTCCCCCGTTCCCGAAACCGCCGCCAATACCAATACGATGTTCTGACCGGTGAAGCGGTTTGACAACAAGTGCGTGGCGATCCTTGGCGGCACCGCCGGGATCGGCCTCGCCGCCGCGCGCATGTTCGCGGCGGAAGGCGCAAAACTGGCGATTACCGGGCGCAATACCGATGCCTTGCGTGCGATTGACGAGGAACTGGACGCCATTTGCATCCGGTCCGACATGGCAATCCTGAACGACACAGAGAAGGCCCTGAACGACACCAAGGAGGCCTTGGGCGGTATCGACGTGCTTTTCGTGAACGCCGGCGTGGGCGGTTTCGCGATGGTGCCCGATGTCACGCCCGAGTTCTGGGACGAGATCCACACGGTCAACTTGCGCGGCGCGTTCTTCGCCATCCAGAAGGCCCTGCCGATGATGCGCGATGGCGGCTCCATCGTGATCACCGGATCGATCGGATCGATGGCCGCCGTGCCCGGCAATGTCGCCTATGCCGCCGCCAAGGCCGGTTTGCGGGCAATGGCGCGGATCGTTGGGAAAGAACTGCTGCCCCGCCGCATCCGCGTCAACATGGTCAGCCCCGGCCCGACCGACACCGAGATATTCAAGCGCGATGCCAGCGAGGCGGAAATTCAGGGGATGCGCGACATGCTTTCGTCCGTCGTTCCCATCGGCCGCATGGGCACGAGCGAAGAAGTGGCGCGCGCGGTGCTGTTCCTCGCCAGCGAGGAAGCGAGCTTTATCAATGGGGTAGACTTGTGCGTTGATGGCGGGTGCATCGAACTGGGCTGATTACTGCTGCGGCCCTGTCTGCGCAGCTTCGGCCAGCGTGCTGCCGCTTTTATCGGGCAGGGTCCAGATGATCAGGTTCATCAGCATGACGCCCGCCAGCGTGAGCATCAGTACAGGACGCTTGCGCTCTCCCCGCCGGAACAGGAACGCCGCGCCCGCGACGAGGGCGATTGCGGCGAGCATCAGCAGGGAGAGCGCAGTATCGAGCATGAAGTCCCGTTAGCTGCCGAAAATGCCCTTGGCCATACCGGCAAGGTCGTTCAGCGGATTGCCATCGCCATCCTTGTCGAGAAAAGCCGTGACCTTGCTCAACGCATCCGGGTTCTGGCCGAGCATTGACGCGAAGTTCCCCAGCGAGCCTTCACCGCCAATGTGACCGACGATTTCCTGCAGCTTCGACGCATCAAGGCCGGTATTCGCCGCCGCCGTTTCGATCGTATCGCCCTTGGACTGGTGTCCAGCCGCCAGCGCCGCAATAGCGTTTTCGGCCATGTCGGGATCGATACCGACCTTCGCCGCAAGGTTCTTCACATCGACGTTGCCAGCCACCTGGCCAAGGATCGAATCAAACAGGCTCATTGCAGTTCCCTCCAAAGCGGAAGACGAAAGCTTAGCGCGCCTGCAGGAACTTGCCAGCAAGGGATAGGGCCAAACCGGTCTGCTTCAGGCCTGTTCGCACAGTGCCTGCAACTGATCGGCGCAGGCGTTCCAGCCAGCCTCGAAGCCCATTTCGGCGTGGTTGTTCATCGCTTCCTCGGTCCAGTGCCGGGCGCTGGCGGTGTAGCGGGTGCCATCGCCTTCGGGCGCGATTTCCCAGATGCCGATCATGAAGGGACCTGAAGGCTGGAAATCAGCGGTCACGGCATCGGTCGCCACGAAGCGGCGGCCTTCATCCCACGCCAGAAAGATGCCGTCCTGCGGCATTTCCTCGCCATCAGGACCGTGCATCACCATCGCGCTGCGACCGCCGGGGCGGCGATCCTGTTCGATCATGGTGATCCACCACGGTTTGGGACACCACCATTCTTCCTGCCGATTGGCGAGAACGTCCCACACCTTTTCGGGTGACGCGGCAATGTAGCGGGTGATCGAAAGTTCGTTCATCTTTCAGCTCTCCTGTCTGCTCAGTCGCGGTCCGGGGCGCCGAGCGGAAAATAGTGGCGGAAGCGCCGGGCATCTTCGACGCAGCGCGCCACGGCCGGCATGGCGAGAAGCTGCGCGCGCCATCCGCGCAGACGCGGGCAGTCATCGGGAATGCGCGTCACCCAATCGGCATAGAACAATGCCGGTGCCGCAGCACATTCGATCAGGCTGACGCTATCGGGCATGGCATATCTGGCCAGCCAGCCTTCGATCCAGCGATAGGCCCGTGTGACCCGCTCATCCACCCGTGCCTGCGTTTCTGGCGATACAGAACCATGCCGTATCGTCTCATCGACACACTCCTGCATCGCGTTCATCACATAGTTGTCGAACACGCGATCGATCATGCGCGTGCAGATCGCCTCGTCAGGGTCGGCAGGTATCAGCGGCGCTGCGCCGGGATGGTGAAGCGCCAGATACTCGATGATCGCCGTCGTCTCGAACACTTCGCGACCATTGTCCACCAGCAGGGGAAACTTGCCCATCGGACTGGCCTGCTGCACGCGGGCGTATGCGGTGGCCTGATCGGGGTTTTCCCCATCAAGACTGTGAAACGTGAAGGGCGTGCCGTTGGCGTACAACGCAATCAGCACTTTCCACGTGTACGACGAAAACGGGTGACCATAGAGTTCCAGCATTATCCCTCCCCTTGCGCAGCAGCTTCGATTCCGGCGTGATCGATCTTGCGCATCGTCATCATCGCAGCAAACACGCGGGCGCGCACGTCAGGATCGGGATCGGCCATCCCGACGGTCAGCACGCGCGGGGTGATCTGCCAGTTCACGCCCCATTTGTCCTTGCACCAGCCGCACGCGCTTTCCGCCCCGCCACTGCCGACGATGGCGTTCCAGTAGCGGTCGGTTTCCTCTTGTGTATCGGTCGCCACCTGAAACGAGAACGCCTCGGTATGCGGGAACTGCGGCCCGCCGTTCAGCCCGATGCACGGTGCGCCCAGCATGGTGAATTCAACCGTCAGCACCGTCCCCGCAGCGCCGCCCGGAAAATCGCCGGGCGCGCGGTGGATCGCATCAAGGCTGCTGCCGGGAAAGGTCGCGGCATAGAACCGCGCCGCCTCTTCGGCATCACCATTGTACCAGAGACACAAGGTCAGCGGAGGGACTGCCACGGTCATGCTTCTTCTCCTTTGGGACCCACCACGCCGAAAACGGCCCCGTCAGGATCGGTGGCGACGACGATCCAGTCACCGCCGGGCACCTCGTGCGGTCCCATCATCACGGTGCCGCCCGCCGCCTCGATCGCAGCCTTGGCCGCGAACGTGGATGGAACGCCGAAATATACCAGCCATGACGGCGGGTGCTTCTTGTCCATCTGCGGCATGATCGCGCCGAGCACCTGCCCATCGAAATCGATGAAGGCATAATCCCCCATGTCACCCATCGGCATCGAATTGTTGAATTCAAAGCCGAAGTGCCGCGCGTAAAACGCCTTCGCTCCTGCTGCATCGCTGGTGGACAGTTCATTCCAGCGCGCGTGCTGCACACCGTCGGCTTTGAACGCATCGCTTTGCGCGTCGGGACGGTCCGCAGGTGGGCGCGGCTGCATCAGGTAGAACGGCGCACCTTGGGGATCGGCGACCATTGCGAAGCTGCCCTCGGCAATGTCCGTCCGGGGCATCAGCACTTTGCCGCCATCATCCTGCAATGCCGCCAGACCTGCATCGATATCGGCAACCGCAAGATAGGGCACCCAGACCGGACGGGCACCGCCTGCCCGCATCTGGTCCGTCAGTTGCAAGGCTCCGCCGGTTGCCCCGCCATCGCTGCGCAGGATCATGCGATAATCCATCGGCGATTGCGGATCGGGTTCGGAAAGCTGCCATCCCATGACCTTGCCATAAAACGCCGCAGCGCCCGGCAAGTCTGCCGTCATCAGTTCATACCAGCAGAACGGGACCGGGCGGCTCATATCCCTGCCCCCAGCGAGAGCATGGTCGAAAAGCCGCCCATGATCATGCGTGCGCCATCGAACGGCATTTCCACCGGCTCTTTGCTTTCGGACATGAGCTTTTGCATGGTGGCGTGGGCGGCATCGCGGGTCGCCTTGTCGGGCCATTCCGCCCAACTGAATACCACGGTTTCATCTTCGGTGGCTTCGGTCGCGCGGTAGAAGTCGGTGCGTTTGCCGTGGGCAACGTCATCGCCCCATGCCTCGACCACGCGCAGCGCGCCATGTTCGACCATCATCGCGTCGAATTTGCGCGCGACTTCCTCGTACTTGTCACGGTTGGCGGTGGGCACCGCCAGAACGAACCCGTCGATATAAGACATCGCACTTTCTCCCTTCAGGTTTCTCTCCCGAACAACATCGCAAAATAGCGCCGCAGGTGAACGACCTGCTCGCGCGCAAGGCTGGCGGCGCTCTCTTCAGGCTGCGTCTTTGCCAGCACGAAGGCACCCTGGATTACAGCCTGAACATGCCGTGCCAAGCTGGCTCCTGTCGTGCCCGAAACGCCGCATTGTGCCACGGCTGCGTCAAGATCCGCCTCAAGCGCACGGGCATTGCCCATGATGCTCGCTTCGGCTGCCATGCGAATCGCCGCGCTGGATCGGAACGCCTCCTGAACCAGCGTGCCGGCCACACAACTGAAGGCTTCGGGTGGCCCGCCGATCAGGGCGATGCGCAGATCGAGGTAACCAAGCACGCGGTCCACCGGATCGGGCAAGGCGTGGAACGGGGCTTCGGCAAAGAAGGCGGCGGTGCTGGCCGACCAATAGTCTGCCGCCGCCACGCCCAACGCCTCCTTGGAAGCGAAATGATGAAAGAACGCGCCCTTGGTCACCCCAGCCTCGGCGCACAACTGATCTACCGAGGTTGCAGCAAAGCCATTAGAACGAATGAGCTTCACCGCCGCTTCAAGCAGCTTGTCCTTCGCCGTCACAGCCGGGGGACGAAAAGGGCGATTCGGGATCACATCAATCGACATACCAACCGGTTGGTATGTCACAAGGGCAAAGCGGTGAATCGAGGCGGCACATCGCTGCGCCGCCCCGAACTTTAGGTTACATTGCCATGATGCGCTGGGCGATCGGCTCTTCCTTTTCGGCTACCGCCGCCCAAGCCGGACGCGCCGCCACGCGATCATACCAAGCCGCCGTTTTAGGCCGTGCCTGCGCATCAACACCGTGGCCGACATAGGCCAGCGTGCGGAACATCGAAGCGACCGCGATATCGCCGATGCTGAGGTTTTCGCCCAACAGCCAGCCATCATCGGGGGCAACGCTTTCGAACCAGTCTACCCAGCGGGGCAATTCTGCCTCGCCCTGCAGGGCAATCGCTTCATCCCCGCCCACCTTGAGCAGCTTGGGGCCGACAAGACGGTTGAACAGGATTTTCAAACCCGTCCCGCCCAGCACCGTGTCGGCAAACTCATCCCAGAACACAGCCTTGCCACGCAGCCGGGGGTCATCGGGGATCAGCTTGGGTTCGGGGTATTGCCCATCAAGGTAGAACGCGATCGCCGTCGAATCGGCCAACGTGTAGCCTTGGTCATCGATGGCCGGAATCTTGCCAAGAGGGCTGACAGTCAGAAATTCGGGATCGGTGCTGCCCGACCCGCCACGCGCCAATTCCCAGGAAATGCCCTTTTCCGTAGCGATCACCGCCACTTTGCGAACGAACGGCGAAAGCAGCGCACCGTAAAGCTTCATCGAAATTCTCCCACTCCATTGGACAGGTTCCTTGAAACCTTATTGCAGCGCCGCGCCCGCGCGTATAGGCGAGGCGGTGATGAGCGAACTTCCGAACAGCCACGCGACGACGCTGCTCGCCGCGCCCGACACGCAAATCGATGTCCGTGAGACCTTCGGCATCGATATCGACATGAAAGTCCCCGCGTTCAGCCGCGCCGACGAGCGCGTGCCCGACGTGGACACGACCTATGTCTTCGATCCCGATACCACGCTGGCGATTCTTGCAGGCTTTGCCTACAACCGCCGCGTGATGGTGCAGGGCTATCACGGCACCGGCAAATCGACGCACATCGAACAGGTTGCCGCGCGGCTCAACTGGCCGTGCATCCGCATCAACCTTGATGCGCACATCAGCCGTATCGATCTGGTCGGCCGCGATGCCATCGTGCTGCGCGATGGCTTGCAGGTTACCGAATTCCGCGAAGGCCTGCTGCCCTGGGCGCTGCAGACGCCGACTGCGCTGGTGTTCGACGAATACGATGCGGGCCGCCCGGACGTGATGTTCGTGATCCAGCGCGTGCTGGAAACCGAAGGCAAGCTGACGCTGCTCGACCAGAACCGCGTGATCCGCCCGAACCCCCACTTCCGCCTGTTCGCCACGGCCAACACCGTGGGCCTGGGTGACACCAGCGGCCTCTATCACGGCACGCAGGCGATCAACCAGGGCCAGATGGACCGCTGGAACCTGGTCGTCGCGCTCAACTATCTGGCGCAGGAAACCGAGGTTGAGATCGTCACCAAGAAGGTGCCCGATCTGAACCCGCAGACCGTGGCCGACATGGTGCGCGTGGCCAACCTGACCCGTCAGGGCTTCATCAATGGTGACATTTCGACGGTGATGAGCCCGCGCACGGTCATTTCGTGGGCGCAGAACAGCCAGATCTTCAACGATGTCGGCTTTGCCTTCCGCCTCTCGTTCCTGAACAAGTGCGATGAGACGGAGCGCGTGCTGGTGGCGGAATATTACCAGCGGGTGTTCGGCAAGGACTTGCCCGAAAGCGTTGCCAACCGCGGCTAAGCTTTCCAGCGCTGAAATTGAAAGGCCCCCGCGATTGCGAGGGCCTTTTTCGTTGGATCAACCGTTCGGCGTGATCAAGTACTTCTCGCCCGTGCGCCGTGCGTTGTAATCCAG
>NZ_JBMLSM010000020.1:0-3660 GCF_049240505.1 Novosphingobium sp. | reverse complement strand
GATGGAGTCAGAAACAAAGAGCTTCTTCATTGCGAGCGTCGCGAATCAATCCAGCGGGCTTAAACCGCTCTGGATTGCTTCGCTACGCTCGCAATGACGAGCCGATGGGCAATTAACCGTTCGGGGTAATCAGATATTTCTCGCCCGTCCGCCGTGCGTTGTAATCGAGCGCTGCATCGCGGCCAAGCGCCTGCTCCAGCGTGACGCGCGCCTTGTAGTTGCTCGCAAAGGTGGTCGTCAGTTCGGCCATCACGCGGCTGCGCATCTTGTCGACCACCTCAGCCCCCAGCTTGCCCATCCACGGGGTGAGCAGCCAGCCCGATACATCCCAACTGAAGCCGAAGTTGCGCGTCAGCACCGTGGGCGAAAGATCGAGCGCGCCATAGATGAAAGCGTGCTTCGGGCTGTTGGAGCCATAGCGGCTATAGGCCGCGCCGCTGTTCGCCACCTGCTCCATCACGGTCATGATCTGGCTGACAAGCTTGCCACCGCCGATCGCATCGAAAGCCATCGTGGCCTTGGTGGTCGCGACGGCAGCGGTCAGGTCGTCGAGGAACGTGTCCTTCGAACTGTCCACCACATGTTCGGCCCCGATCGCCTTGAGGATGGCGACCTGCGCGTCGTTGCGCACAACGTTGACCAGCGGAATGCCATCGGCCTGACAGATCTTGACCAGCATCTGCCCAAGGTTCGAGGCCGCCGCCGTATGCACCAGCGCACTGTGGCCAAGGTGGCGCATCGTCTCGGTAAAGCTGAGCGCGGTGAGCGGGTTGACGAAAGCCGAGGCGCCCTGCTCCGCCGTTATGCCATCGGCAAGTTCGAGGCACATTCCAGCATCGGCAACCGCCAACGTGGCATACATGCCACCGGGAAAGCAGGTGACGCGCTTGCCCCGCAATGCCTGCGCCGCCGGGTCATCCCCTGCAGCCACGACGGTGCCCGCGCCCTCGTTGCCCACCGGCATCGCCGCGCCGTGCCGCGCGGCCATTGCGCGGACAGCGGGTTCCGGCATCCGTGCTACAATCTTGCCGGGCGAAAATTCGGCACCTTCGATATCGGCAGGACCGAACAGCAGGCCAAGGTCAGACGGATTTATCGGCGTCGCTTCCACGCGGATCACCACTTGCCGTCCTTCGGGTGGCGGCAGAGTGAAGTCCTCAAGACTGACGGTCAGCGTGCCGTCCGAATCGAGCTTGGAAACAATGCGCTGGCCGCTCAGATCGGTCATTTTCTACTCTCCGGGATATGTCGCGGTCACGAAGTATAGACCTTCCGAAGGCGCGTTAAGTCCTAATTTGCTACGGTCTTTTGCGGCGAGCGCTTTGGCCACCTGATCCACGCGCCATTGCCCCTGCCCGACCAGCGCCAGACAACCGACCATCGAGCGCACCTGATGGTGCAGAAAGCTGCGCGCGGCAGCCTCGATAATAACGCGATCACCCTCGCGGCGCACATCCAACCGGTCGAGCGTTTTTACAGGGCTGGCTGATTGGCAGTGCACCGACCGGAACGTGGTGAAATCGTGCAGGCCTACCAAGGCTTGCGCCGCCTTGTGCATCGCGCGTTCGTCCAGCGGCTTGGCAATGCGCCACGCCTTCCCCAGATCCAGCGTCAACGGCGCACGGCGGTTGATGATACGGTATTCATAAGCGCGACCCACGCAGGAAAAGCGCGCGTGCCAGTCCTCGGCCACTTCGATGCAATCGAGCACGGCCACCGCGTGCTTTGCCAGTCGCAAGTGCGCATTCAAGGCTTCCCACATGCGGAACGGGTCAAAGCTGCGCGACAGATCAAAATGGGTTCTCATTCCCAGCGCATGAACGCCGGTGTCAGTCCGCCCCGCAGCGTGTACCGCCACCGTTTCTCCGGTCACGGAATGGACCGCATCCTCCACCGCCTGCTGTACGCTGGGTCCATGCGATTGGCGCTGATAGCCCTGATAGGCCGCGCCGTTCCATTCGAGGGTCAGGGCAAAACGCATCAGCCGACCATTGTCCCCGCCGCGATTGCCCGCCCCCGCAGCAAAGCCGCCACATCCATCGCCGGGCGGCCCGCGCGCTGGATCAGCGTTGGCTGGATGGCACCAGCGCCACAAGCAATCGTCAACGATCCGTCCAGCACAACGCCTGCATCGCCACTGCGGTCAACCACGTCTGCTGCCAGCACGCGATAACGCTCACCTTCCAGTTCGAAAAAGGCACCCGGCGCAGGCGCGAAGGCCCGCACCTGACGTTCCACGTCCCCCGCATCGCGCGAAAAATCGAGACGGCTCTCAGCCTTGTCGATCTTGTGGGCATAAGTAACGCCCTCGTCCGGCTGAGCAATCTGAGGATAAGCGCCAAGGTCCGCCAGCACTCCGACCATAAGCGCTGCGCCCTTCTCCGCCAGTTCCGTCGTCAATTGTCCCGCCGTCTTGCCATCGACCGGCGTTTCGACCTTGGCCAGCATCGGCCCGGTATCCAGCCCGCGCTCCATCTGCATGATCGTAACGCCTGTCAGCGCATCGCCCGCAAGGATCGCTCGCTGCACTGGCGCAGCCCCGCGCCAGCGCGGCAGGAGCGAGCCGTGGACGTTGAGGCACCCCATGCGCGGCGCATCCAGCACCGCTTGCGGCAGGATCAGGCCATAGGCTGCGACCACCGCCACGTCAGCTTCCAGCGCTGCAAAGGCCGCCTGCTCTTCCGCGCGTTTCAGCGAAACCGGCGTGCGCACCTCTATTCCATGCGCCTGCGCCGCCAGATGCACGGGCGAAGGTTGCAGCTTCTTGCCCCGCCCCGCCGGGCGCGGAGGTTGGCTGTAGGCAGCGACCACATTGTGCCCCGCCGCGACCAGCGCTTCCAGCGTCGGCACCGCGAAATCGGGGGTGCCCATGAAGATGATGCGCATAAGCTTGCAAATGGCCTTCCGTTTGTCGGCATCGGCCCTATCTGTGCTGGCATGGCATCGCAAGAGATCGAGGCGCTTTCCGGCGCATTGGCGCGGCTTCCGGGGCTTGGCCCGCGTTCGGCCCGGCGCGCCGTGCTGTGGCTGATCAAGCGGCGCGAAACGGCGCTGCCCCAGTTGCTGAACGCCCTGACACAGGTTCAGGATCTGCTGGTCGAATGCGACACCTGCGGCAATGTCGACACCGCCAACCCCTGCGGCATCTGTACCGACCCCCGCCGCGACCAGCGCGCGATCTGCGTGGTGGAAGAAGTGGCTGACCTTTGGGCGCTTGACCGGGCACGCCTGTTTACCGGCAAGTATCACGTGCTGGGCGGCAGACTTTCCGCACTGGAAGGCGTTCGGCCGGAAGACCTGACCATCGGGCAGTTGCTGGACCGGGTGGGCCGTGGCGGTATCGATGAAGTCGTACTTGCCATGAATGCCACGCTGGAAGGCCAGACGACCGCACACTACATCGCCGAACGATTGGAAGGCATGGCCGTGCGCGTGACGCAACTGGCACATGGCCTGCCGGTTGGCGGGGAGCTGGACTATCTGGACGAAGGCACCTTGGCCCAGGCGCTGCGGGCGCGAAGGCCGGTGGCCTGACCGCCCTTAGCGTCCCCGCGCAGGCGGGGACCTCAGGCGTTTTAAGGAACCCCCGCGTAACAACACGGAGGTCCCCCCCGGCGCGGGGGAGCAACTGCTGTTCGGATAGTCTTGCGACACCCCCAC
>NZ_JBMLSM010000019.1:0-8250 GCF_049240505.1 Novosphingobium sp. | reverse complement strand
CTTGAAATAGAACCACTATTCCTGCGCCCATCCGCCTTGCGCTGGGCCATTTTGCTTCAAACCTCAAAGGCGCGATTGATAGGTCCTGACCCTAAACAACCTTACCGGAAATTGTCGGCGTAGCTCTGCAGCTTCAGCTTGCGCGGCGGCGTGGGAATGACGCGCGCTTCAATACCATAGCGATCGGCATAGGCCTGCGCTTCGTCCTGCGATCCGAACGACAGCACAACCTGCGCCTGCGTATCGCCAGAACCGGCCCAGCCCATCAATGGATCGGGGCGCTTTGCCTCTGCCGGTTCGAATTCCAGAAGCCAGTCGCTGGTCCGGGCCTTGCCGGACTGCATGGCGTTTTTCGGGCGCTGATAGATGCGTGCTGACATGGCTCGCGCTTTCGGGCGAATCGCGCCGCAAATCAAGTCCGCTTTGTTGCGTTGAACGCATTCTTTGTCTTGAGGCTGGGATCTTCGGCCCAAGGCTCGTCCGGCCAGCGATGTTTGGGGTAACGGCCCTTCATGTCCTTCACCACATCGCGCCACGATCCCCGCCAGAAACCGGGCAGGTCCGCCGTGGTCTGGATCGGCTTGCCACCGGGGCTCGTCAGGCTCAACAGCAGCGGTTTGGGCGGCTGCCCCACGCACGGATGCTTCTCCAGCCCGAATAGCGCCTGCACTCGCAATTCCACGCAAGGCCCGGCTTCGTGGCCATAATCGATGGCGTGGCTGGTTCCAGCCGGAGAGCGGAACTCCGCCGGAGCCAGCTTGTCCAGAGCCTGCCGCTCGTTCCAGTCGAGCCGGTTGGCCAAAGCCTCATGCAGCTTGCCCGCGCCGATCTGCAAATCGCGCCGCCCTGCCAGCAGCGGTGCCAGCCAGTCCTCCAGCGAATCGATCAGTGCAGGCTCGGCCAGTGCCGCCAGCCCCGCATAGCGCGCCCGCACGATCAGCGCCTTGGCGGCATCCCCCAGCGGTAGCAGGTCCAGCCCACCCTCGCGCACCACCTCGATCAGTTTGGCCACCACAGCATCGCCATCCGGTTTCGGATCAGGCACCCGCGCCAGCACGATTGCCCCAATCCTGCGCTCCAGCCGCGCCTCCACCCGGCCCTCGCCTGCGTTCCACATCAGCGAATGCCGTTCCTCGATGCGGTGCGAAAGGTGGCGGGTAACCTCCTCATCCTCCAGCGCAATCGCTGCGGTAATCCGCGCGCCTTTGGCCTCGCCCTGCGCATCCCCGATCACCAGCCACTTCGCCGTGGCGAGCGGCGATGCAGGATCGAGCCGATAGCCGCGCCCGCCTGACGCCAGCCATTCCTCACCCAAAGCGCCGCGCGCCCGCGCGATCCTGTCGGGGAATGCCTCGGCCAGCAGCACGCCCGGCGGAACCCCTGTCGCCCTGCCACGCACCACCAGCTTGTCCGCCATCCTGGCCCAGCGTGCCGCCAGCTTGCGTGCCCCTTCCGCGCGGCTCCCGCGTTCGCTTGCCCAGCGATCCAGCCTCCGCGCCAGATCCTCACCTCGCCCGCCAAGGCCGCGTTCCTGCAACAGCAGCGCCAGACGCGCGGCCTCCTGCGCCTGGCCACGCTCCGCGGCGAACAGCAGCATATGCGCCAGCGCTGGTTCCATCGGCAACCGCGCCATCGCCCGGCCATGCGGCGTGATGCGTCCCTCATGATCAAGCCCGCCAAGTGCCTCCAAGGCCGCACGCGCTGCCGACATTGCAGCCATCGGCGGCGGATCGAGCCATGCCATCGCCGCCACATCGCCCGCGCCCCACTGCGCCAAAGTCAGCGCCAGCGGGGCAAGGTCGCTCGTCACCACCTCTGGCGGATCGAAGGCCGCCCGCCCTGCATGTGCAGCCTCTTCCCACAACCGATAGGCCACACCCGGCCCTTGCCGCGCCGCACGCCCCGCCCGCTGCGCCGCTGAGGCTTGGCTGGCGCGGGTCGTGATCAGGCGCGTAACGCCCGCCGCCTTGTCAAACTCCGCCCGGCGCGAAAAACCTGCGTCCACCACCACGGAAACGCCATCAAGCGTCAGCGAGGTTTCGGCAATGCTCGTCGCCAGCACGATCCTGCGCCGCCCTTGCGCATCGCGCCGGATCGCCGCGCGCTGCCCCGCCGGTTCGACCTGCCCATGCAGCGGCAGCACCAGTGCTTGCGGCAACCGTTCCGCCAGCAGGCCCGCCGTCCGCTCGATCTGCGCCAAGCCCGGCAGAAACGCCAGAATATCGCCCTGCTCTTCGCGCCACGCGGTCTGAATGGCCGACGCCATCGCCGCTTCGATCTTCACGTCAGGCCGCGCGCCCAGCCATTTCACCGCCAGCGGATGCGCCTTGCCTTCGCTTTCCACCACAGGTGCATCCCCAAGCAGCGCGGCAAAGCGCGACCCGTCGATCGTGGCAGACATCACGACGATCCGCAGATCGTCGCGCAGCACGCCTTGCGCTTCCACCGCCAGTGCCAACCCCAGATCGCTGTCGAGATGCCGCTCATGCGCCTCGTCGAACAGCACCGCAGAAACGCCCTGCAATTCCGGGTCGTTCAGGATGGTGGAAACGAAAATCGCCTCCGTCATCACCAGCACGCGCGTTCGGGCGGATCGTCTGGCGTCAAGGCGGGTGACATAGCCGATGGTCTGCCCGGCCTCTTCGCCCAGCACTTCGGCCATACGCTCCGCCGCAGCCCGCGCCGCGACACGCCGTGGGGATAGCACGATCACTTTTCCGCCGCACCACGGCTCGCCCAGCAAGGCGGGCGCAACCGCCGTCGTCTTGCCCGCACCCGGCGGCGCGATCAGCACCGCGCTCGGTCGCTCCCGCAACGCAGCAAGCAGATCGGGCAGTACGGCATGGATCGGAAGGTCGCTCACCCCGCGCGCCTTACCGGCCTTTCCTTGCGAAAGGCAACGATTTGCCATTCGGTTCGTTCAGCTTGGCGAGAAGCACAGGGTGCAATAAGGCCGAGGGGATGAAGACCACGCTGGAATTCGTGGTGGCGCTGACCACCGGCCTCCTGTTCAGCGGGGCGATGATCGGCGCGATGGTGCTGGGCGTCGGCGCGGTCTGCGGCGGCAGTTTCTGGTGGTTATGGAAACGTTTCGGCCGTCGAAAATGACTTCAGGCGAAAATGACTTCAGGCAAAAGTAACGTCAGAACCGCCGCGCCACCGCAAACAGCGCCGCTTCGGTCATCGCCGTCTTTGCCGCGCTGGCCGGGAAACCTGCAATCGCATCAATCGCGCGTTGCGCATACATCCGCGCCCGTTCGCGCGTGGCGTTCACGGCATCGTGGCGACGGATCAGTTCGATGGCATGGGCAAGGTCGGTGTCCGATGAACGGTCCCCGGCAATTGCCTCCTGCCAGAACTTGCGTTCGTCCGCATCGCCGCGCGCATAGGCAAGGATCACCGGAAGCGTCATCTTGCCTTCGCGGAAATCGTCGCCCTGATCCTTGCCCATTTCGGCAGCATCGGAATCATAGTCGATAGCATCATCGGCAAGCTGGAACGCGATGCCCAGATTGCGGCCATAGGAATCGAGCGCCAGTTCATCAGCCTCAGGCCGCTCCGCCACCACAGCAGCGATGCGGCACGCGGCAGAGAATAGCGCCGCCGTCTTCGCCGCGATGATATCGAGATACATTTCCTCGGTCGTGTCGATCTGGCGCTGGGCAACCAACTGGTCGACCTCGCCCTCGGAAATCACCGCCGAAGCGTTCGACAGGATGCGCAGCACTTTGAGCGAGCCATCTTCGACCATCAGTTCGAAGCTGCGGCTGAACAGGAAATCGCCGACCAGCACGGTCGCCGGATTGCCATAGACGATGTTCGCGGTCTTCTTGCCGCGCCGCATGTCCGATCCATCGACCACATCGTCGTGCAGCAGGGTTGCCGTGTGGATGAATTCCACCGCCGCCGCCAGCTTGAAGTGGCGGCTGCCCCCGTATCCCAGCAAAGATGCGCTGGCCAGCGTCAGCATCGGGCGCATCCGCTTGCCACCGCCCGCGATCAGGTGCCCTGCCAAAGTCGGGATCAGCGGGATGCGCGACTGCATCCGGTCAAGGATCACGGCGTTTACGCTGTTCATGCCCTCGGCAACGAGAGCCATCATCGGCGCGAGCGAAGGTTCGGCCTTGCGCGGAAGGGGGTGGACGGTCGCAGTCATGTTGGCAGACCGCTTGGCGACAAGGGCGGCGCTTGGCAAGATGCAACTTGCACTGTAGCGGCCTAATCCGTCCGCACAGACCAAAGGATGGGGTAAGGTGATGAGCGAAGATACGGTTCTGGCAGGCTATCGCCAGTCCATCGACAACATCGATGCGGCGATGATCCACATTCTGGCCGAACGATTCCGCATCACGCAGGCCGTCGGGGCCTACAAGGCCACGAACAAGCTCCCCGCATCCGACCCCGGCCGCGAGGAACGCCAGATCGCCCGCCTGCGCAAGCTGGCCGAAGACGCGAAACTTGACCCGGAGTTCTCCGAAAAGTTCCTCAGGTTCATTATCGAGGAAGTTATCCGACACCACGAACGCGCGGCAGGATCAGCAGGCTGAAGGCCCAAAATCAGAAAGCTTGCGCCCCCGCGAAGGCGGGGGCCTCAGTCGGTTTACGCTGACCTTCCGTAACAACACTGAGGCCCCCGCCTTCGCGGGGTAGCCTCTCAATCCTCCAGCGGAACCCCCGGCACCTGCTTGGCCGTGCGGATCGTCAGCGATGTCTTGACGCTCGCCACGTTCGGCGCGGGCGTCAGCCTGCTGGTGAGAAACTCCTGAAAGCTCTGCAGATCGCGGCTGACGATCTTCAGAATGAAGTCGATCTCGCCGTTCAACATGTGGCATTCGCGCACTTCAGGAAGCGTGCGCATGTGGTCTTCAAACTGGCGAAGTGATTCCTCTGCCTGGCTTTTCAGGCTGACGAGCGCGAATACCGTGATCGCAAAGCCCAGCTTCGATGAATCCAGATCGGCATGATAGCCCCGGATCACCCCAGCATCTTCCAGCGCACGCACCCGCCGCAGGCATGGCGGCGCGGTCAATCCCACGCGCTGCGCCAGTTCGACATTGGTCACGCGGCCCTCTGCCTGCAGTTCGGCAAGGAGCCGCCGGTCAATACCATCAAGGGTTGCCATGCTTCGTTCGTTCGTCCGTTTCGCTAAAGCCCGCTCGGGCGATTCGGAAAGAAGCGTGAATCGCAACTTTCCGCACAAATCAGCATCCTCAGGATAATTTTATTGTTTCATAGTGCAACCGTGGCACATTGCAACGCAGTGGATAGCAATCTTCCCGGCCCAATCTTCTCAGCATGGCCACACTTTGTTAGCCTTATGAAGACTATAGCGACGTTTCGGTGCCCAGCGCCGGAATGGATGCCCCATACCACTTCTTCACCTGTGCGGAGCGTGAATGATCGTCGATGACCGTCTTGAAACCGTGCTGCGCACCAACGTGGCAGGAAAGACGGCAGGCCGCACCCAGTTGCGGCAACTGGTCGATCTGCTCGGCACCGTGCCGCTTGCGAAATGGAACGCGCGCCATGCCGCCGCGCTGCAGCGCGTCGATTCGCTGGCTTCCCAGCTATCCGACGAAGAATGCGCCGCCGTCCTGCGCGGCGTGCCGCACCGCTCCGCCGTGCTGGTCTATCACTTCGCGCAAAAGACGCCGCGCACCGCCTCTGCTGCGGTCGCTTCCGCCCGGCTGACCGATGAAGACTGGCTGGCCCTGATCCCTCGCCTGCCCACCACCGCACGCGGCTTCGTGCGCCATCGCAGCGATCTTGGCGCACCGGTGCGCAAGCTGCTGTCGCAATTGGGCGTCGACGATTTCCTTCTGCCCGAACCGGCAGGCATCCAAATCAAGCCTGCGCAGGTCGCGGTCACCGACGCCCCCCCTGCGCCGCCCCCCCCGCCGACGCCCGATGCCCCGCTGCCCGAACTGCACCCCGATGTGGCAGACGGCATCGGCGCGATTGTTCGCCGGATCGAGGCCTTCCGGGCCAAGCGCAAGGAACGCGACGCAGCCACCGGAGAGGCGCCTGGCCAGCCGCGCACCGATGGTGTTGCCCCCCGGTTTCCCTTTGCCGAAGAGGCCGACGCCGCGCGGCCTGCACCGCTTTCTATCGACCTGCGCACCGATGCGCTCGGTACGGTCGTTCACGCGGCAATCGATCCGCCCGGAATGCTGGTCGGCAGCACGGTGTTCTGCGCCGATCCTGCTGCCCCAGTCCATTGCAACAAGGCGATGGCACTGGCCTTCCGGCATCATCAACCGATCAGCGCCGGGCAGTTGCAGATCGATGGCGCGCCGATGATCGCAGGGGCTTGGCAGGCCGATGGCACGCCGCTCTTCGCACCCGATAGGGGACGGTTCACCGGCTACCTGCTGCGTCTGCGCCGCCCGCTCGTACTGGCACCGGTCGCCACGCCAGCACAGCCTGCCCCCCCAGCTTCTGATGAAGCTGATCGCCTGCGCCAGTTGCTCCACGAATTGCGCACCCCGATCAACGCGATTCAGGGCTTTGCCGAAATGATCCAGTCGCAGGCATTGGGCAGCACACCGCACCACTATCGCGCGATGGCCGCCAGCATCGCCGCCGATGCCGCACAGATTCTCGCCGGGTTTGAAGAAGTCGAACGCCTTGTAAAACTCGAAAGCCGTGCCCTCACGCTCGATCCCGGTGAGGCTGATGCCGCCGAAGTGGTCACCCGCCTGATCGATCAGGTTACCCCGGTGTTCTCCGCCCGCAACGTCCGCCTCGCCGTCAATGTTCCTGACGCTGCGCTGCCCGTTGGGATGGCAGCAGATGAACTCGAACGTTCGGTCTGGCGTGTGCTGTCCGTCATCGCTGCCAGTGTTGCACCGGGCGAACGGCTGACCATCGCGCTGGAAACCGGTGACCGAACTGCGCACCTTTCCATCGCGCTTCCTGCTGCGCTCTATCGGCTTGGCGATGCCGCCCTGTTCGCACCCGATGTTGCGGGCAACTCCGGCTCATTCTCGGCCCCCGCCATGCTGGGGAACGGCTTTGCCCTGCGCCTCGCCCGCGCTGAATTCGAAGCCGCCAACGGCACGCTGCTGCGTGAGGGCGAACGCCTGATGATCACTCTGCCCCGCGCCGATAACCCGGCACCGGCATCCACGGCGCAGGGCTGATCCGCAGCATGGTTACGCCATCTCAAGTCCTGAGAATGCCCGACGAGGCCGATTTCGTGCGCTTCGCTCCGTCGTTCGGTGCCCGCTTCATTCTCACCATCGATACCGAAGAAGAGTTCGACTGGTCGAAGCCGCTCGACCGTACCAGCCACGGCCTCGATCATGTTCCGCGCCTCGCCAAGTTCCAGCAATTCTGCGAAGGTCTTGGCGTCGTCCCGATCTATCTCGTCGATTATCCCGTGGCGAGCGATCCCCGCGCCGCCGAAGTTCTCGCCGATGCGGTGAAGCATGGCCGCGCCGAAATCGGCGTGCAGTTGCACCCGTGGGTCAACCCGCCGCACCACGAAGACGTCACCGTCCACAACAGTTTCGCTGGCAACCTGCCCCCTGATCTGGAACGGGCAAAGTTCCGCAAGCTGCGCGACACAATAGAGCACGCTTTTGGTATCGGGCCTGCCATCTATCGCGCCGGACGATATGGCGTCGGTCCCAACACGGCGGGCATCCTGTCCGAATGCGGCATCGCGATCGACACTTCGGTCCGCGCGAATTTCGATTACAGTTCCAGCGGTGGCCCCGATTTTCACCTGCACCCCCTGCGCCCGTGGTGGATAGACAAGCGCAACGGCCTGATGGAAGCGCCGCTGACCACGGTCTTTTCCGGGCCACTCAAGCGTTATGGCAAACATCTGTATCCGCTGATGTGGCGCGTGCCCCGAATGCGCGGGCTACTGTCACGGCTCGGCCTGCTCGAACGTATCTCGCTCACCCCGGAAGGCATCACGCTGGACGAGGCCAAGCGCGGCATTGATGTGGCCGTAGACCTCGGCCTGCCGCTGCTGGTCCTGTCGTTCCACAGTCCCTCGCTCAGCCCCGGCCACACGCCCTATGTCCGCAATGATGACGATCTTGATCGCTTCTATGATTGGTGGCGCGGCGTCTTTGCGCACCTCGAAACCCACGGCGTAAAGCCAGCCTGCGTTCGCGATATCATCGAAGCGGCGGAAGTCTGAAACCCACCTTGCCAAGCGCTGCCCGCATCTGTAGCGGGATGCGCGATGGGCCTGTAGCTCAGTTGGTTAGAGCTGGCCGCTCATAACGGCTAGGT
>NZ_JBMLSM010000018.1:0-27119 GCF_049240505.1 Novosphingobium sp. | reverse complement strand
CTGCGATGCCATGACCTTCGAGGAACGCCTCGGCCTGCTCGTCGACCGCGAGGCCGCCGAGCGCGACAGCCGCCGCCTCGCCACACGCCTGAAGTTCGCAGCCCTGCGCCATGCCGCGTGCATCGAGGATGTCGACCTGCGCACGCCCCGCGGCATCGACCGTGCCGTCTTCGCCCACCTCGCCGACGGCGGCTGGATCGGCCGTGCCGAGAACCTGCTGATCACAGGCGCCACAGGCCTGGGAAAAAGCTGGCTTGCCTGCGCCCTCGGCCAGAAGGCCTGCCGGGACGGGCGCTGCGTCCTCTATCACCGCGTCCCGCGCCTCTTCGAAGCGCTGGCGCTCGCCCGTGGCGACGGTCGCTACGCCAGAACGCTGAAGGTTATCGCCCGAGCCGACCTGCTGATCCTCGACGACTGGGGCCTTGCCACCCTCGCCACCAGCGAACGCCGTGACCTGCTGGAAATCCTCGAGGACCGCCATGGCCGCGCCGCCACCATCGTCACAAGCCAGCTGCCCGTCGACACCTGGCACGACGTCATCGGCGACCCGACCCTCGCCGATGCCATCCTCGACAGGCTCGTCCACAACGCCCATCGACTCGAACTGGCCGGAGACAGCATGCGAAAGATCAACGCCCGCCACAAAAAACTTGACCGCGAACCCAACCCCTGACCTTCTGAAAACGTCGGCCGAAACACATGCCCACGCTCATGGAACGGCTGCCCACGATGCTCTGGAACACGCGCCCACGATCGCGTGGAACAGATGCCCACGATCGCTGGAATGCGCAACCTCCTTCCTGTGCGCGACTGCGGCGCACTCTCGACATCCCAATGTACCTCGCCATATTCGGCATTGCAGGGCGACTTGCTTGCCCGAAGTGCCGTAGAGACCGCAAACACTCAGGCAGGAACCGGATAGCCTGCGTTCTTGGCCGTCAAATCCCATTCGAGGGTGAGTGCGTAGTCGGCAAGTTCCATTGGCTGAAAACCAGTGATGAGGAGTGGCTCGGCAAGCGCCGGAAACCAGCTTTGGTCTTTGGCGGCAGCAAAGGCAGCACGCAAGGCTGCGACAAGGCCCGGATCGGCTCCGGCTGACGCAACGAAGGCAGGCATCGGCGCAACTTCGGTGGAGGCGAGCGTTCGAATTCCGGCGGTTAACTCCGGTTTCCAACGCCGAATCAGCATATTCCAATATCCATCGAGTGGGCCAATATCGATGCTGCCCGCCAGAACCTCATCGAGAATGCGCCGCGCCGTGACGAGATTGCCGGTCGCTTGCGCATAGACCTGCGGGCGCTCGGGCGAACGATAGGGCAGCAGATGGTGGCGAAGTGCATTGAACCCGGAATGCGAGTGATCGACAGTCCAGCCGACGCGGCCCGAAAAGGTATCCTCCAGCGTCTCGAATGGCGCGTCGTGGCGCACGATCAGGTCCGAGCGATAGACCGCTCTGCCCGCAGCCCATGGCGCATCGGGGATGGGCGCAGCAATCGGAATGACATCCGCGAGCTGAAGCGCGATCGGATAGCCGCACATGAAGACACAACCGAGGTCCGGTCGTCGCCATAGGGGCTCAAGCGGCTGAGGTGCCGGATAGGCAAGATACTCGAGGTTGGCCCCAACCTCCGCCGAGACGCGCGCAATGATCTCCTGCCAAGCGACCTCCGCTTCGGGCGTTACGGCATACATGCGGGCATTGGCGATCATGCGAAGCGCAGCCTTTGGCCGATCCCGAGCCGCTCGCCTTTGGCGAGCATGGCGTGGCCGAGTGCGATATCCGAGAGTGAAAGCCCGCGATGCCAGAATAGATTGGTCTCCTCCTCGCGCTCGCGTCCGGGCTTCAGTCCAGCGACGATTTGTCCCATCTCTGCATGGAGTGTCCGCTCGGACAATCGACCGGTCTCGACATGGGCCCGCAATGAGCCGAACTTGCCGCCCTTGCACTGGCCCCAATCGTCAACGACCAGTTTCGACATGATATCCGTCAGTGAAAGCTCGACCGCACTCATGGTGCCATAGGGCACAACCAATGCGCCGGGTTTGATCCACTCCGTCAAGAGCATCGGTGCCGGTTCGGGCAGGCGCGAGGCCTCGACCACGATATCCGCGCCTTCAACGCAGGAACGCCAGTCCTTCGTAGCCACCACCCGTTTGCCCAAATCCCGGCTCAAGCGCTCGGCGAACGCGTTTTGGCTCTCGGGCCGTCGGGAATGGACCCTGATTTCATCGAAATCAAATAGCCGGTCCAGCAACCGCACGTTCCAATATGCCGTTCCACGCGCGCCAACATGGCCGAGAACCTTCGAACCTTTGCGGGCGAGATACTTGGCACCGATTGCAGTAACGGCACCGGTCCGCATATCGGTAATGCCGGATGCGTCGAGGATTGCCTTGGGTCTCCCGTCGAACCGGTCGAACAACGTCAGCACAGCCAGTTCGGATGGCAGGTTTTTTTGGTAGTTGTCGACAAAATCGCCGACGACCTTGACGCCAGCCGCATCGATGGAGCCGCCAAGCGAACCGCGCAGGACGTTGAAATGACCGCGCGCCACACCAGGTTCGAGATGCATGCGCGGCTCGATCACCGCTTCGCCCCGCCCCTGCGCCGCCAGAGCATCCTCGATCGCGCCGAGAATTTCATCGTCTGTGATGGCCAGGGCTTCGATGTCGAGGCGGTTTAGGTAAGAGATATAGATGGGCGGCATGCCGTCAGGGATCATGATGGCAACTCCTCAGGCAAGCGGCAGACGGCGGAAACGGCCAGGCCTGTCGGGATCATGGAACTTGTTGAACGGCCCGTTTTCGACGAAGGCCCGATGACAAAAAGCGAGCTTGTCATGGTCGAGCGTCACGCCGATTCCGGGCGCTTCCGGAACGGTCAAGACATTGTTTCTGGGGCGGAACGGCCCTTCTGCGATCACATCCAGCGGCTGCATGTGGAACAGCGACTGCGACGGCTCGCGGATATGCGCATGTGCCGCGGCAAGATGAAGATAGACCGCGCTAGCGATGCCACTATCCCCTGAATAGCACCAGAAATCGAGACCAAGCTGCTCGCAAGCGCCAATAAAGCGGAGCGCGCGACCTATGCCGCCATGAACATTGACGTCGGTACAAAACGCGTCCGGCACGCCAAGCGCGAGAGCCTGCCTGATGTTGGGTGTGTGGACCGAAAAGGGAATGGCTGTGTGCTGACGCAGCTTCGCCATGTCCTCGAATGTGGCCACCGGATCCTCCCAACAGCGGATATTGAGTGGCTCCAGCCTCCTAACGATACGGCGGGCCTCTGTCAGCGAATAGGCCTTGTTCGAGTCGACCCGCAGCACGGCTGTTGCCCCAAGGCGGTCGCGCAATATCTCGACTGTGCGGATCCCTGGCTCTGGGTCGGCGGTCGAGAGTTTGCCTTCAAACATCGTTGTGCCAAATTGCTCGCGCTGACCGAGGCAATAGTCGAGCACAGCTTCCGGTGTCGTCTCTCCGCCCTTTCCATTCTGCAGCTCGCGAAAGGAAAAGTAATCGGTAAAGGCAATCTCCTTGCGATGGGCACCTCCGAAAAGGTCGTAAAGCGGTCGTCCCCACGCCTTTGCGCGAATGTCCCACAGCGCCATCTCGACAGCGCCGAAAGCGCGGATCAGGCCAAAGTCGACATCGGTATAGATGCCCCGCCAGGACGGCAGGCACAGTTCTTCCGCACCAGCAATATCGACGGGGTCCCGTCCGATCAGCCGCGGCGCAAACACATTCGTGATGGTCTGGACATTGGCCGGCGACGGCCCCTCGCCAAGGCCCACGATGCCGTCGGAAGTTTCGACTTCGACAATCGTCTTGGAGAAGCCAGCCAGCGATCCATATGACCACAGATACGGCGCTTCGAGCGGAATATTAACTGGTGTCGCGCGGATGGCAGAGATCTTCAAGGCGCTCGTCCTGTGATCGCAAACAGCAGGTCATCATCGACTGTGACACCTTCAGTCGCAAATCTGTCCCGCATTTGCAAACGCCTGTCTCCCGGCAGCCGTACGCCATCCTCGGCCAACATGGCCGCCAGAACATCCTCGATGCGGTGAAGAAAACCTGGAGCGAAGGCCCCGGGATCGAAGGCGACGAAGAGTTGACCCACGCCAGGCGGCGGGCCGTCGGCCTTCGCATAGGGCGATGCGTCCTTCGAGAAATTCGCGCCGGTCAATGCGGCGGCGAGCAGGTCGATGATCAGGGCGATGCCTGCGCCTTTTGCGCCACCAAATGGCAACATCGAGCCCTTCAGCGCTGCCGCAGCATCGGTTGTTGCCTGGCCATCCGCGTCGAGCGCCCAGCCTTCGGGAATGGTGCTTCCCGTACGCGATGCCTCCACAAGCGTGACTTTGGTGACAACGCTGGTCGCCTGGTCAATCACCAGTGGAGCAGCATCAATGCGCGGTGCCGCGAACGCCATCGGGTTCGTGCCGAACAATGGAATGCGACCGCCCCACGGGGCAATATTAGGCGGAGAATTCGACACTGCCAGCGCCACAAGGCCAGCCTTTGCGATGTCTTCAACTGGATGTCCCAGGACCCCGATCGAGTAGGATCGCGAAATCGCCAGCGTTGCACAACCGTTTGTGCGCGCGGCATCGATCAGCGGCTGAAGGCCGGCATCAAAGGCGGGATGAGCAAACCCGTGCGCGGCGTCGACGATCACCGCGGAGGGTCGCGCCACCCCGACGATCGGCACCGCGTCGCCCTTGACCTTTCCGGTTTTGAGATGTGCGAGATAGGTGGGAAGGTAACCAAATCCGACACTGCGGATGCCGTCGGCTTCGGCTCGCCGGATCGAGCGGGCAACAGGGCGCGCATTGGTCTGCGTTGCCCCAAGCCGGATCATAGCTTCGGCGGCGAGTTCCTCGATCTCGTCCAGAGTGAACGATGTCATTCCGTTCTCAAATCGTTGCGAGCAAAGCGTCCGCATTCAGCGGAAAATGGCATCTCACGCTTCGTCCCGGCGCGGATGCGCGCAGCTCCGGCGCCTCGGATGAGCAACGGTCTTGCGCAACCGGACAGCGCGTGTGGAAACGACAGCCACTCGGCGGATTCACCACGCTCGGAATCTCGCCTTTCACGACAATGCGCTTCTGGCGCCGCGCCGGATCGATGCTGGGGTTCGTCGAGAGCAACGCGACGGTGTAGGGATGTGCCGGGGTCCGGAAGATGGCCGCAGTCGGGGCTTCCTCGACGATCTGCCCGAGATACATCACCGCCGTATGGCGCGTGGTCCGGCGGATCACGTTGAGGTTGTGGCTGACGATCAGATAGGTCAGTCCAAATTCACCCTGCAAATCCAGCATGAGGTTCAGAAGATCGCCTTGCACCGAAAGATCGAGCCCTGCTGTGGGCTCATCGGCAACGATGATTTCAGGCGTCAGTAAGAGCGCACGCAGAATCGCCACGCGCCGCGCCTGCCCACCGGAGACCTGATGGGGGTACTTGGCCAACACATTCTCGGGAAGGCCCAACCGCTTCAAAAGCGCGCTGATCCGCGCGCGCCCTTCTGTCAGCGGCAAGCCATGGATCTTCAGCGGCTCTTCAAGAAGCTGGCCGATACGCATACGTGGGGATAGCGAGGCCGCAGCATCCTGCAGCAGCATCTGGGCTCTGCGCCGGAAGGCCAAGGGATCGCGCGCCAAAATGTCTGACAGCATCTCGCTGCCGATGGCGATCTGACCTGATGTTGGCTGCGCCAACCCCATGAGCACCTTGCACAAGGTTGTCTTGCCGGAACCCGATTCTCCGACCAGACCAATGATGTCACCTTTGCTGACGCTCAGGTTAACACCGTCCAGAGCGCGCACCCGGCCGCCGAAGACAACGTCGACATCCTTGATCTCGATGAAGGGATTGCTCAAACCAGCACCTCTTGCGCTCTGACGCAGGCGCTGGAATGGTGCGGCGATACCGGGGCCAAACGTGGCTGTCCGCCGCGGCACAGCTCCGCAACATGCGCGCAACGCGGCAGGAAGACACAGGCGGTCAACTGTGAAACCGGATCGGGAACCTCGCCCGGGATCGATACGAGGCGACCTTCCCCCTTGTCATCAATCTCGCAGTCGAGGAGCGCGCGGGTGTATGGATGTTTCGGGCGGGCAAGCACATCGTCAACGGGTCCGCTTTCGACAATCACGCCGCCATACATGACGCAGATGTCATCGCACAACTCGGCGACAAGCCCGAGATGATGCGAAATGAAGACGACCGAACCTGAGAACTTGGTGCGCAGTTCCGAGAAAAGCTCGACGATCTGCGCCTCAACCGTTGCATCGAGCGCGGTTGTCGGTTCATCAGCGATGAGCAGGTCGGGCTGCACGAGCAGCGCCATGGCTATCATGATGCGCTGGCGCATCCCGCCTGAAAGCTGGTGCGGGTAGGCATTGAGCCGGAGTGCCGGATCGGCGATGCCCACTAACGTCAGCATCGACTCAGCGCGCTGCAGCGCCTGTTGGCGTGCAATGCCGGGCTCGCGCCGGCGCAACACGTCCGTCAGATGCGAACCGACGGTGAAGAGCGGGTTGAGCGCCGTCATCGGATCCTGAAAGATCATGGCGATCCGGGTTCCGCGGTAGGCACCCATCTCGGACGCGTTCAGCGCAAGCAGATTTGTCCCATCAAGCAGTATCTGACCCGACGCTCGGCTCACATTCGCGGGCAAGAGCCTCAACAGCGCCAGGGCCAATGTCGATTTTCCAGAACCCGACTCGCCGACCACACCCAGGATCCGGCCACGTCCAATATCGAGCGAAAGCCCGCGCAGGATATGCGCCTCGCCGCGCGTGGTTGTGGCATCAATCGTCAGATCACGAATGCTGACAAGCGGAGACGTCAGAGCATCCATGGCGATCAATGCCCCTTGCTCAGGCGCGGATCGGCCGCATCGCGCAGTGCCTCACCAAACAGCGTGAAGCCGAGCGTTGCCACCCCGAGCGAGACGCTCGCGACCGTGACCGGCAGCCAACTGTCTGACAGATACTGATATCCATCCTGGATGAGTGTTCCCCAACTGGATTGCGGCGGCCTGACCCCAAGTCCAAGGAATGACAGCCCCGCCTCGATGGTGATCACCACCGGAATATCCATGGACGCAAGCACCACCAGCGGTCCGACGATATTGGGAAGAATATGGCTCAGGATGATCCTGAGATGCGAGGCGCCAAGGATACGTTCCGCCTCGAGGAAGGGTGCGGTCTTCAGCGTCAGCACCTGCGCCCGCGCGACCCGTCCAAACTGCGGCATCAGCGTGAAGGCAACTATGGCCACAACCATCGTGGTTGAAGGGCCGAACACGGCAACAATCGCGAGCGCGAGAATCAGGCTTGGGAAGGACAAGATCACGTCAAAGATGATCAGCACAATGCGCTCCCAGCGCGATGGCATATAGGCCGCGATGACACCGAGCGTCGTTCCGACCACGACCGCAACCGATATGGCGGCAAGCGCAACACCCATCGCGACGGTCGAACCATGCATCAATCGAGAGGCAAGGTCGCGTCCGAGATGGTCGGTTCCGAGCCAATGCTTTAGCGAAGGCCCTGCGAAGCGGTTAAGCACGTCGATCGCATCGGGGTCATGGGGCGAGAGGAATGGCGCGAAGGCCGCAGTCAGGATAACGAGCGCGACGATGATCATGCCGACGAGGCCAGTCACCGAGCGCGAGACGCGCGCAAGCAGGCCGATGACGCCATCCTCTTGAGTCAGGGTTGCGCTTGTCATGTCTTGACGCCAGAGACGGCCGCGGGCTCACGGCGGATGCGCGGATCGATCGCAGAATACGACAGATCGACAAGAAGATTGACCACCACAACCAGCAGGACCAGCACCAGAACCGCACCCTGGACAATCGGGTAATTGCGACTGGAGATCGCCTCGTAGATCAGCCGGCCAATCCCCGGGCGCGCGAAAACGACCTCGATGAAGACCGCATTACCCAAGACGCGGCCGATGCCAAAGCCCAGAAGCGCAACCGCAGGTATGCAGGCGTTTTTCAGCGCGTATTTGTAGGTGACGAGCGCTTCCGAAAGGCCATAGGCGCGCATTGTGCGCACATGCGGCTCAGCCATCACTTCAAGCATCGAAGAGCGCATCAGCCGGGCGAAGTAGCCAGTCCAGCCGACCGCGATGGCGACGGTCGGCAGGATCATGCGCTTGAACTCATCCCAGAAATCCCCCGTACGCGAGGCGCCGAGCACCGGCAGCCAATCGAGCCAGATCGCAAAGACAAGGAGCAGGAAAATAGCGACAACGAAGCTCGGCATCGCAATAAACGCCACCGACACGAAGGCGAGTGCGTTGTCCATCCAGGAGCCGCGATGGGTTGCCGCATAGATGCCAAGCGGCACGCCGAACGCCACAGACACTGACAGCGCGGCAAAGGTGAGGATCAGCGTATAGGGCAGCACTTCGCGAATGAGGCCGGCAACCGGCCGGCCGGAGACCACGTCAACACCGAGATTTCCGACGAGCATCGCCGAGAAGAAGCGATAAAGACGAATATGGATCGGCTGATCCAACCCCATTTCGCGAATGAAGCGCTCAGAAAGCTCGGGCGATGCTTGCGGCCCAAGCAGCACCCTCGCAGGATCACCTGGCACGAATGCTGTCAGCGCGAAGAGCAGCAGCATCGCACCGAAGATGATTAGCAAGGTCGTGATGAGACGGCTGACAAGATACTGTGCCGTCTCATTCTTGATCAGGCGACTGGATGTCACCAATCACCTCAAGCCGAGGTGTAGTTGTCGTACTGCCAGTCAAGCCAGCCCGGCACGGCAGAAGGCTTCAGCCAGCTGCGATGAACGAGCATATTCACCTCATTGGTGATCCAGACAAAAGCAGCAGATTCATCCATCAGCTTCTGCGCCTCGATTGCCATCTGCCGCCGCTTTGGCCGATCCAGTTCTGCGGCTGCATCAGCAAAAAGCTTGTCAAAGGCTGGGCTGTTCCAGCGTTGCCAGTTCCATGTGCCGATTTGGCCAGAGACAAACCATTGCATGATAAAGTTGGGATCATGCTTGCCGTTGAACCGCAGCAGAAAGAGGTCGAGGTTCTTGCCGGTATCGCCCTTGCCGGCGTCCCAGTACGTCCCACCTTCCTGCGTATCGATCTGGATGGTCACGCCAATTTCGCGGAGAAGCGCCTGCGCCACCAGTGCCATCGTCTGGAAGGTTGGCTGGTTCAGGATGGTGAGCTTGAACGACAGGTTGGTCTGCCCGGCCTCCGCCAGGAGCTTGCGCGCCTCGGCCACATTGCGCTGATAGACCGGAGCTTCGGCCCAGTGGCCGAATATCTGAGGTGGCAGCAGCGTGTTCAGCCGAGGTGCCTTGCCCGCATATCCGGCTGCAAGCATCTGGTTGACATCAAGGCCCAAGCGGATGGCCTTGCGCACGCGGATATCCTGGAGCGGTCCTTTTTCGGTGTTCATCCCCATCCATATGTAGGCGATGGAGGGCTGCTCGCTGACGACGAGACCAGGGACCTGACGAAGCGGCTCTGCGATCGAAGGCGACAAAACCGCAAAATCGATTTCGCCTGACCGTAGCGCAAGATCGGTGGTACGCGGGTCGGTGATCGTGCGGATCACGATTTCCTCGAAGGCCGGGCGCGGCCCTGCATGGGCGGAGTTGCGCTTCAGCGTGGCGCCCCGCTGCCTTTCATAGGCAGCCAGTTGGAAAGGGCCGGAGCCAATGGGCTTGGTCGCATAGGTGGTGCCGCCAGCCTCAACTGCCTTCTTCGAGACAATGCAGCCCGAACCATCGCCGATCGCAATGTCAAACAGGTTGGCGCGTGGTGCCTTCAGCACAATCCGTCCCGTCAGCTCGCCGGTGACTTCAACCCTGTCAAGGCTGGTCCAGTCACCGCGATAGGTCGAGGGTGTGCGCCCATCTGTCGGTGGCAAACCGATGCGCTCGAACGAGAACTTAACGTCCTCCGCCGTCATCGCACCGAAGCCATCCGTGAACATCTGGCCGGGTTTCAGCCGGAAATCCACAGTCGTCGGCGATGTCTGATTGACCTCCGCTGCGGCGTCGAGCTCAAGTTCAGCCGAGTTCGGCTTTTGCTTCATCAGACGCTGGTACACCGAGCGCATCACATTGGCGTCCCAGGGGCCGGTCCGGTAGGCCGGGTCGAAATTCACAAGTTCCCGGTCAATGCGCACCGTGACGCTCGAACGCGCCTGCGCGACAGCAGTCTGAGGAAGGCCGGCCGCCCCAGCAAGGCCAACCAACGAAGAACCGACCATCAATTCGCGGCGATTGAAACCATTGCTCATGTTACTCTCCCATCTTGGCTGGCATGCGATGCACAAAAGACCAGTTGACGTGGGATTATGGTCAAATGGAACACTTGAAATGTAAAGTCCAAACTCGCGTCATCAGATCAGACAGAGGTCGAGAGATCGGGCTGCGTCGACCAGAGCCGGGATGAGCGGTCCGCCAAACAGCGTGGCATGGGCAGCCATGACATCAGAACCAGCTTCCCGATCCTCTCGCAGCATTGGAAGGCTCGCGCGGATGTGGGCATGAAAGGCGGTTCCCACATGACCTGGCTGCAGTCCATCGCGCAGATCCACCGCCTGAGCCGCGATGACAGCTTCGAGCGCCACCAAAAGCTGGAATACGCCAAGCTGCTGCTCAAGCTTGCGGACCGCGAGCATCGTCTGCGACGCGACATCTTCGACCGCATCCGAAACAGGGATCGCGTCGGTGCAGACCGGCGTTGCGTAAAGCCGGATTTCGGCGTGCAGAGATGCTGCGAGCTTTTGCGTGGTGACATAGCCGTTTGAGGGGCCGCCAACCGGCGAGAGATACTTTGGCAGTTCCGACAATGTGGGCGCCATCAGCTTTATCATGCGGTGCACGCTTGCCGTTGCAAGCTGTGCAACCGCAATGGCCATCGTATCGAGAGCCAGTGCCAGCGCCGCCGTGTGGAAACCCGGTGTCGATAGCATCAGCCCGTCATCGAGCAGCACAAGTGGCGTATCTGTCACGCCGTTGATGTCGATCTCTGCTTCAGCGCGAACTTTGCCGAAGGCGGAAAGAGCGGCGCCAAAGCCAGGCGCCAGAGTGCGGAACGATACGGCATCCTGGATCTTGCGCGGATTTTTGTGGATCGACGATCCATCGAGCAACTTCCGAAACAACATGGCGGCCTCGCTTTGGCCAGAACTCGGGTGAACCGCCTGAAGCCGGGCGTCAAAAATCGCCGGGTTTGCTGCGTAACCCTCAAAGGCGAGCGCTGCCGCACCTGCTGCCACGAGCAAGGTATCGGCGAGGGTCGAAAGCGTGACCGCACCAAGACCTGCCGAGGCACTTGTGCTGTTGCAAAGACCCAGGCCGTCCTTCGGCTCAAGTTCGATTGCCTTCAAGCCGGCCGCCGCAAGCGCTTCGGCACTGGGCAGCAGCCGATCACCGACCCAGGCCATGCCGCGACCAATGAGCACGACGCCGATATGCGCGTTGAGCCCGATATCGGTTGCGCCAATCGAGCCATGACGCGGGATCGCAGGTGTCACGCCAGCATTGTAGAGTGCGACAAGACCGTCGATCGCGGTCTGCGAGAGGCCTGCGCTACCTTTTGAAGCGGAAAGGATGCGCGCGGCCAGCGCCGCCCGGCAAGCCTCTCTTGGCAATGGCTCGCCAACGCCGATATTGCGACCGCGCAGGAGCTGGGTTTGGAAGGCACTGATTGCGGCTGGTTCGAGCCTAAATCCAAGGTTGCCACCAAGGCCGGTATTGAGGCCATAGATCGGCTCATCGCCTTGAAGATAGTGCGCTACGATCTCGCGCGAGCGGGCGATCCGCATTTTTGCGCCCTCACTGATTGAGATGCGGGCTTCCGGGCGCGCCATGGCGGCGAGTTCTCGGATGCTGATTGAACGCTCGCCGAGCTCAAAGACACTCATGCTGCGTCCTTCCCAAACCCGAGCTCTTCGCGGCGTGTTGCAGTAAAGGCGTCAAGCGCATCGGTTATGGCAGGGTCGAGGAAGGGCGGAACGTATCTGTCTCTGAGTTTCTTCCACATATCGTTCGCCCGCATCGTTGCGTTGCGCGCGCCGGCATCCGTCCAATTCTCGAAATTGGTCCAGTCCGAGAGAATGGGTCTATAGAACGCCTTTTCGAAGCGGGCGATCGTGTGCGGAGAGCCAAAAAAGTGCCCCCCGGCATCGACGCCCTTGATGGCATCAATCCCGAGATCGTCGTCGGTGAAATCGATGGGCTTGAGGAGTTCCGCCCAGCCCCGCAGCATTTCGGCATCGACGATGATCTTCTCAAAAGAAGCCGACAAACCACCCTCGAGCCAACCAGCGGTATGCGTGATCAGGTTGGAGTGCCCCATAATCGAGGCCCAGAGCGAAAAGCCTGTCTCCCAGGTCGACTGCGCATCCACCACCGGCGATGCGTTGGCCGCACTGGTGCGGGATGGCAGTTTGAGACGTCGCGCCAGCTGCGTGCTCGCCAGAATGGCGTTGACGAATTCGGGCGTGCCAAAAGCGGGCGAGCCGGTTTTCATGTCGACATTCGACGTAAAAGCCCCCATCACGACCGGAGTACCGGGCCGAACCATCTGGCAAAGAGCCGCAATCGCAAGGGCCTCTGCGGTTTGCTGCGTCAGCGCACCGGCAAGCGTGACCGGCGCCATGGCCCCCATCAGCGTGAACGGCGTAATGACCGTGCATTGGCCATGCGCTGCCATTGTGATGATGTTGTCGAGGATCTCTTCATCCACGCGGCGCGGCGAGTTGACATTGGTGACGGTCAGCAAGGTCGGCCGCCGCGCGAGCTCCTCGATCGAACACTGGTGTTCGATGGCGGACATGGCGATGGCATCTTCGGCATTGATGCCGCCGACGCCGCGCGCCGCCCAGACAAGATCCGAAAGCTCGATATGGGCTCGATACATCTCGAGTTGCCGGAGCGGCACTGGCACATCGACCGGCTCCACCAGAACGCCGCCCTGCCAATGCTGGGTGCCGACGCCCTGCAGGACCTTCAACATATCCCGGAACGAACCGATGTCGCCGTAGCGTCGGCCAAGATCGAGGTCGGTGACATGGGGCGCGCCGCTGACGGGGCCAAAATTGACAACATTCCCGCCAACATGAAGATGGCGCGACGGATTGCGCGCGTGCAGAACGAAGCGCTCGGGCGCATGGGCAAGATGCGCCTCGACCACATCGCGTCCGAGCCGAACCATCTGCGTCTCGTCATCCACGATCGCTCCGCCGCGCCGATAGGTATCGCGCGCGCGCTGGCTGCGAATTTCAATTCCGGCCTCGGACAGGATACGGAAGGCTGCGCCGATGATCCGCTCGACCTGTTCGGTCGAGAGGATCTCGATGGGGGCCCAGCGGTTTTCGAGCTTGGATGGAAGTGGCTCGATCACCAAGGCCGAAGAGCGTTGTGCATTGCCGCGTCGCCGCGCAACGGGGCCGGTTGCCGAGGCGGCATCGGGTGACACAGAGCTGGCACGGCGTGTTGTTGTTTCTTCGCTGGCAGGCGGCGAAACAAGAGCGCCAAGTATGGCCGTCACAGCGCCAAGCCCGGGCCTCGCGCCAGCCTGATGCGCGTCCAAGGCCTGCCGCATGGCAAGAAGATGGGCCGGCGTCGTGCCGCAGCAGCCGCCGATGATGCGCGCGCCGGCATTTGCGGCGAGATGGACATAGTCTGCCATCAATTTTGGCGTGCCAGAATAGTGGACATGATCGCCATGCACGGTTGGCACGCCGGCATTGGCTTTGGCGATAACCGGAATTCGCTGTGCGCCTTCGGTCATTTCAAGGACCGAGGCAAGGAGGTCTGATGCGCCCACACCGCAGTTCGAGCCAAAGGCCAGCGGCGGCGGCTCCAGTGACGCCGCGAAGTCTGCCATGGCCTTCGGGCTTATGCCCATCATGGTGCGGCCGGCTGTGTCGAAGCTCGCCGTCACGGTGTAGGGCATGCCGACGCGGATCGCGGCCTGTGCCGCCGCCCGCATCTCCTCGATAGCCGACATGGTCTCGATCCAGATGACATCGGCACCACCATCTCTCAGACCTTCGATTTGCTCGACAAAGGTCTCAATGGCCTCTGCTTCGGTCAGCGGCCCCAGCGGCGCAAACAGATCGCCAGTGGGACCGACCGAGCCCGCGACGACGACCGGACGCCCGGACGCATCTACAACGCCGCGCGCGATTTCGGCAGCCTTGCGATTGAGCTCATGGGTTCGCGACTGCAGGTTGTGCAACATCAGGCGCCGAGCGTTGCAACCGAAGGTGTTGGTCAGAATGATATCGGCACCGGCATCGACGAACTGCTTTTGGAGACTTGCAATCCGGTCGGGGTGCAGGTCATTCCAAAGCTCTGGCGCATCACCCGACATCAATCCCATGTCGAAAAGGTTCGTGCCGGTCGCGCCATCGGCGAGCAGCACCTTGGCCTCGGCGAGGCGCTTGGCGAGAAGGCTCATGCTTTGATCCTGTTCCGACCACGCTGCTCACGCGATCCCATTGCTTCGAGACGCTCGGGCAGCGCCAACATGATGCGCTGACGTTCACGCGTATTCATGCTGCTCCAGCCCGAGATTTCAGCGACCATACGACCACAACCGATGCATAGTCCGGTGACGGCATCGACAACGCAAACCTTGATGCATGGTGTTTCCATCATCAGCTTCTCAATCTCAAGCCATCCGGATCATGCAGCGGCCTTTCGACGATGACAGCCCGGCAATGCTGCCCAAGGATGTCGATCTCGAATGTCTCACCATCGCCCGCGAGTGCCGTCGGTACATAGCCCGCAGCAAGGCTTTTGCCAACAAAATGCCCCCATGACCCTGATGTGCAATAGCCTACTGGTTCGCCATCCTTGAGGACCACCTCGTAGCCGATGACATCCGCTTGCGGCGCATCCACGCTGAAAACCACAAACCGGCGCTTTGGCCCTGACTCTTTCTCGGCGACAGCTGCGCTCTTGCCCACGAAATCCGGCTTGTTGAAATCAACAAAGGCATCAAGGCCCGTCTCCCCAACGGTGTAATCAGGCCGAAAATCCTTGTTGAACGAACCATAATTCTTCTCAAGCCGCAGCGAGGACAACGCCCGGCCGCCAAAAAGGCCGATACCGAAAGCCTCGCCCGCCATCATGATCTCGTCGAACAGGGTCTGCTGATAGTCTGGCGTTACCCAGATTTCGTAGCCGAGTTCACCCGTGAAGCCAGCGCGGCAAACGATGGCCGGCGACATCCCGAGCGCCATCTCGCGGACCGCGAAAAACCGGAACGCCTCATTGCTCAAATCCTGATGCGTGAGCTTTTGCAGCACCTGCCGCGCATGCGGCCCGGCGATCGAGAAGCCGGTCAGGGTCGAAGATGCGGCGCGAATGAAGACATTGTCCGGCGGATCAGACGACCAGAACCAACGCATATGGAACGTCTCGGCGAAGCCCGAACCGATGATCAGGTAGCGATCCTCGGCAAGGCAGGCGATCGAGAGGTCGCCGATGATACGCGCGCTGCTGTTCAGCATCGGGGCGATGCACATGCGGCCGGGGCGCGGGATGCGGCAGGCAAAAACCCGGTCAAGCCACGTCCTGGAGCCCTTCCCGGTGATTTCATACTTGCCGTAGTTCGAGCTTTCATAAAGCCCGACGCGCTCGCGCACGGTCAGGCACTCCTCGCGCACGAAGGGCATCGCATTCGAGCGCCGGTAGGTCGGATTCTCAACGGGCTCGACGCCTTTTGGCGCGAACCACAAGGCGTTCTCCAAGCCGAAATTCGCGCCGAAAAGCGCTCCGCGCTGTTTGAGGCTGTCGTAGATCGGTGTGCGCCGGAGCGGGCGCGCCGCCGGCATCTCCTCGTTCGGGAAAGCCAGGCGGAACCGGCGCTTGTAATTCTCGTCGACCTTGATCGCTGTGTAAGCAGGTGTTGCGTAAGGTCCGTAGCGCGAGACATCCATCGCCAGCACGTCCTGGCCAGGATCGCCGTCCTTGATCCAGCGCGACAGGACAAGGCCGACGCCGCCGCCCTGGCTGAAGCCCGCCATGACGGCGCAGGCGACCCAGAAATTCCGCAACCCTTTGACGGGTCCGACCAAGGGGTTTCCATCAGGCGAGAATGTAAACGGGCCATTGACTAACTTCTTGATCCCAGCCCTGGCCAAGGCGGGAAAATGCTTGAAGCCGCGCTCCAATTCCGGTGCGATCCGCTCGATGTCATTTGGCAGGAGCTGCGAATGAAAATCGTCCGGCGTGGTGATAGGTGACCAGGGCCGACAATTCTGTTCGTAGGTGCCAAGCAGGACGCCTTTTCCCTCCTGTCTGAGGTAGATTTCGCCGGTGAAGTCAGATGTGTTGATGATCTCGCGCTCGAGCCCTTCAAGCTCCGGCAGCGCCTCGGTCACGAGATAATGGTGCTCCATGGCAAGCACGGGTAAGTCCAACCCGACCATACGGCCGATCTCGCGGGCCCAGAGGCCTGCGGCATTCACCACATGCTCAGCATGGATTGTGCCCTTGTCTGTCACCACGTCCCAGGAACCGTCAGGGCGAGCATTAAGCGCCATGACCTTGGTGAAGCGATTGATTTCGGCTCCGAGCTCCCTGGCAGCGCTGGCATAGGCCTGCGTCACAAGCCAAGGATCAACATGGCCGCCATCCTCGCGCCAGAGCGCGCCCTTGAAATGCTGCTCTTCGATCAAGACGTTGCGCGCTTTGGCCTCGCTGACCGAGATCAGCTCGGTGTCCATCTTCAGCGTGCGGGCGCGGCTATGGATCAGCTTGAGGAAGTCCATCTGCCCATCATCGGCTGCGAGATAAATGCCGCCATTGTGGTGGATCCCGCAGGACAGGCCGGTCGTCTTCTCCAGCTCACGATAAAGATCGAACGTGTATTTTTGCAACCGCGAGACGTTCGCATCGCTGTTGAGGGTCGTGACACCCCCCGCCGCGTGCCAGGTCGAGCCTGACGTCAGTTCGTTCTGCTCCAGCAGAACAACATCGCGCATGCCGGCCACAGCGAGATGGTAGAGGACCGACACACCGACGACACCACCGCCGATGATAACTGCCTGCGCATGGGTCTTCATTCAAAGTCATTCCTTCTCGGCAAGCCGAATCTCGCAGCCGGTTTCTGCTGAAGCCGTGAGCATAAACCGAGCGAAACCTTGGGCAAAGGTAATGGGAACTGCAATGCAGAATTCGGGTTTGTCGCTGATCATCCAGAGTGTCGCGGGGAGATGCGCGATGATCGTTCGTGCCGCCTGCCCGGGCTTGAACGTCCGCAAATGAAGGTCGAGCTGACATCCCCTCGCCAATGTGCGCCGCACAGCGACGCCAGACAGCGTGACGAAGGCCAGGCTATGCCCGATATCAACCATCACGACATCGGCGTGACGAGCGGCTTGATCCTCGCGACACAAGGCTTGCAACCGCCGCGCCACCCCGCTGATGGTCTCGGGCCTTGCGACCAGCGTCCATGTGCCGGGGCTGAGACAGAGGGCGGTGACACCGTCGCTTTCGCTGAAAGCCCCCAAACCCGGGAGTTCAAGCCCTAGCTCAGCGACTGCGCCGCGCAGCTTCGCCTCGCCGCCGCGCCGCGCGGTCACCTCGATGGCGTCCAGCACCATCTCGCTGATCAGCACCGGCGTCTCGTTCGGCGAGCCGTGCCGGCCGACTGGCAGGTGAGCCGCAAGGAAGGATGCGCGTTCAGGCTTTGACACGGATATTGTCCGGGTCGAGCCGATGGTGAGAGACAATCGCAACCTCGACCATTTCGCCATGGATGGGTGATGCCGCCACCAGCGTCTCGCCGATGCGCCGGTGCCCACCTTCGATCAGCGCCAGCCCGATCCAAGGATCTGGCCCTTCGGCGGCCATGCAGGCGGCAGTGAGATAACCCTGGCTCCGGTTTGGCTCCGCCCGGCTGACGAGATGCGCGCCATTTCTGAGCCGCTGTGTGCGATCGACCGGGTGGACACCGACGAGGGCCAACCGATCCGGATCGGAAAGGCCCACGCGCCCTGCCATGACCTTGCCGATAAAGTCGCCATTCTTCTTCGGCATGCGACCAAGTCCGAGGTCTCCTGCCGTGGTCTGTCCATTCAGCTCTGAGCCGGCGACATGCCCCTTCTCGATCCGCATCACGTTGAGGGCATCAAGCCCATAGGGACGTATTCCGAACTCTGCACCCGCTGCGAGGATCGTCCGCCAGACATGGTTGGCGTACCCCGCAGGTACCGCGATTTCATAAGCCAGCTCTCCCGAGAAACTGATACGGAACACGCGCCCCGCGACGCCGGCGATCACCGCTTCGCCAGCAGCCATGAACGGAAATGCCTCGTTGGCGAGATCAAGACCGGTGACGACAGCCTCCAGCACGCTGCGGGAATTCGGCCCTGCCAGCGCGAATTGCGCCCATCGATCCGACACATTGGTGATCTCGATATCAAGATCGCGCCAAACGGTCTGGCGGTAAAATTCGAGATGCTCCAGCACCGCTTGCGCCTGCCCGGTGGTCGTGGTCACAAGGAAATGCTCCGCGCCGAGGCGAGAGGTTGTGCCATCATCCATTATGATGCCGTCTTCGCGTAGCATCAGCCCGTAGCGCGCCTTGCCGATCGGCAGGGTTGAAAAGGTGTTGGCGTAAACGCGGTCAAGAAAGAAAACTGCGTCAGCACCTTGAATGTCAAGTTTTCCCAAGGACGACACATCAGTCATGCCAACGGAACGACGCACCGCGCGCGCTTCCTCGAGAACCGGCCCCCAACTCGTGTCCCCGCTCGGCGAATAGACCAAAGGGCGCATCCAAAGGCCGATGCGGACAAAAACCGCGCCGTTAGCAGCATGCCAATCATGCAGCGGCAAACGCCGCTCCGGCTTGAAATCAGCTCCCGTTTCGGCACCGGCAAGCGCACCCCAGCTGACCGGAAGTACGAAGGGCCGGGGCCGCGAGATCCCGACCTCCTCAACCGGAACACCCCGTACCTCCGCAAGTACGGCTGCTCCGACGAGACCGCCTGTTTTGCCCTGATCGGTCCCCATGCCGTGGGTCGTATAGCGCTTGGCATGCTCGATATGGGAATAACCTTCCTGATGGGCGAGCCGCATGTCGTCGGTTGTCACATCGTGTTGCAGGTCAACGAAGGCTTTGCCCTTGCCGCGAACCTCCCAGAGCTTCAGGAGCGCTCCATCGCGGCGCGGCGAAACGGGTGGTAGATGCGCTGCCGCGCCGCCAGCTATCTCCGCCCCGTGCCGGGCCGCCTCAAGCCGCCCGAAGATGCCGGCAACTGCGCCCGCCGCAACCATCCCCTTTGCTGAACCTGTCACGGCGAAGCCGGCAATTGCGTCATTCCATTTGGTTGCGAGGCCCGCCTGAGTTGCCAATTGTGTTTGGGGAGAATAGCCGCCGGAGAGGCAGACGAGATCGCAGGCCACGACATGCGATTGTCCGGTGCCAAGATTTCGGATCGCAGCGCCACGCACCTTGGTGCCACCTTTGATGTCATGGACCTCGTGACGGAAAAGGACCGGAACTCCGCGATCTCGCGCCTCGCCGGAGATGGCGGTCGGGTCACGCGGATCGACGATGGCCGCGACCTCGACGCCCGCCGCTGCGAGATCATGGATGGCGGCATAGGCCTCGTCATTATTGACGAATGCAAGCATCCGCCGCCCCGGCGCAACGCCGTATCGGTTGACATAGGCGCGCGTCGCCGAGGCCAGCATGACGCCGGGTCGGTCATTGTTGGGGATGGCGATCAGCCGCTCGACTGCGCCGGTTGCGAGGATGGTACGCGCTGGCCAGATGATATGGAGCCGTTGGCGCGGCAAGAAGGCTGGGTCGGCCGCGAGGTGATCCGTCACGCACTCAACAGCCGCAACAGCACCCGAGTCATAAGCGCCGACCGCGCTCGTGCGGGTGAAGAGCGTCACCTCCGGGCATGCCTGAAGCGCGCTGATCATCTCCTCCCGCCAGCCCGTCAATGCCGGATCGACCAGCGTCCCGCCACCGAGTTCCGGCTGCAGTTCGAGCAGAATGACCCGATCACCTGCCTCAGCGCGGGCGCGGGCAGCAGAAAGACCAGCAAGGCCGGAGCCGATCACGAGCACATCGCAATGCTGGTGAGCGGCCTCGTACCTCGCCGGATCAGCATCAAGGCCCGCGCGCCCGAGGCCAGCTGCCCGGCGGATCAGCGGCTCGTAGACCTTCTCCCAGAAGGCCCTGGGGCGCATGAAGGTCTTGTAGTAGAAGCCCGCCGCAAACAATGGCGCGATCCTGTCATTGAGCGACATCAGATCAAAGCGAAGCGAAGGCCAGCGGTTCTGGCTTTCGGCAACAAGATCATCATAGAGTTCGACCATCGTTGCCGGAACATTGGCAAAGCGCGCCTTGCCACGCAGTACAGTAACCAGCGCGCTCGGCTCCTCCGGTCCGGCAGAGAACACCCCGCGCGGTCGATGGTACTTGAACGATCGCCCGAACAGCATGACGCCATTGGCAAGAAGCGCCGAGGCAAGCGTATCGCCGGCGAACCCGCGATAGGCAACGCCATCAAAGGTGAAAGCGATGGGCTTCGATCGATCGATGGCACCGCCCGCCGAGGTCCGAAAGCCACTCATGAGGGTTTGCCGGTCGCCGGAACGGCAAGGCTGTCGCCAGGCAGACCGACCGCCGCGATCTCATGGTCGAGCGTGTGGCGCAGCACCTTCAGCACCTGTCGGCAACCGCCGACATGCTGCCACCATTCGAGATGCCAGCCCTTCGGGTTCGCGCGGTCATAGACATAGGTAACGAACGCTCCCTCTCCGGCATCGGCCTGCGGGCGCTCCATGCCGGCATCACCGCGATAGCGGAATTCGCTTTCCTCGCGCAGGCCACAACAGGGACAATTGATCCGCAGCATCCGCGCTCAGTGGAGATAGGGGAACGGGCCGACGCCGCGCTCATCGATGATATGGCCAGACGCGAAGCGGTCGAGACCAAAATGGGCCGCGAGCGGGCTTGGCTCGCCCGTGGCGACGAGGTGCGCCATGCTGCGTCCGCCGGCGGGAATTGCCTTGAAGCCGCCATAGCACCAGCCGGTCGAGACCATGATGTTATCCACGGGCGTTTTCGAGATAATCGGGTTGCCGTCCATGCTCATATCCATGACGCCACCCCACTGGCGCAACACACGCAACTGCGAAAGCGCTGGCATCAACGTCACACCGGCGGCATGGACATCCATCACCATCGGCAGCGAGCCGCGCTGGGCGTAGCTGTTCCAGCCATCTGTGCCACCACCAAAAACAAGGCCGCCCTTGTTCGATTGGCTGACGTAAAAGTGCCCCGCGCCGTAGGTGACCACGATGTCGATCATCGGCTTGACGCTCTCGGTCACGAAGGCCTGGAGCACATGGGTCTCGATGGGGAGACGAAACCCGGCCATCCCTGCCAATTCTGACGAATGCCCGGCCACGGCAAACACAATGCGGTTCGCGCGGATGAACCCCTTTGCGGTGTCCACGCCTACGGCGCGCGCACCCTCGACCCGGACACCGGTGATCGCGCAATTCTGCACGATGTCAACACCCATCGCGCTCGCCGCGCGGGCATAGGCCCAGCCGACGGCGTCGTGCCGCACCGTGCCGCCACGCCGCTGAAAGAACCCGCCGACAACAGGAAAGCGTCCGCCTTCGAGATCGATCAGCGGGCAGAACTGGCCAATCTCCGCACGATCCAGCATCTCGATATCGACGCCTTCGAGGCGCATGGCGTTGGCACGGCGGGCAAAAAGGTCGCGTTGCCCATCGGTGTGTGCCAGGTTGAGCGTGCCGCGCTGGCTGATCATCGCATTGAAATTGAGGTCCTGCTCAAAGCTCTCCCAGAGTTTCAAGGCATGATCGTAGAAGCGGATATTGGGCGCCGTAAAATAGTTGGAGCGGATAATCGTCGTGTTGCGGCCAAGATTGCCAAGGCCAAGAAGTCCCTTGTCAATCACGGCAACGTCGATGATCCCATGCTCCTTAGCGAGATAATACGCGGTTGCGAGGCCATGGCCGCCGGCACCGACAATCACGACGTCATAGGCTGGCTTGGGCTGCGCGTCCTGCCAGGCTGATTTCCAGCCGCGTTGTCCGCGCAAGGCCTCGACGGCAAGACGAAGTGCGGAGTAAGCCTGCATTGACCGGCGCCCCCTCAGCGCCTGGGAAGACCCAGCGAAGGACGCTATTCGGCCAGCTTTGCCTGTGCCGCGCCATTGCGGTCCGGCGCGCGCCCTGTCGGATGCACGGGCTGATCATAACTGCGCAACAAGAAGCGCCGAAACACATCCAGATAACCGTTGTAGACGAGCCCGTTGTTTTCGCGGATCAGCGCTTCGCGGTTTTGCTGATAGACCTTCGGCAATCGGTACCACGCGAGGGTCGGCCATTTATGGTGGGCCGCATGAAGGTTGTTGTGGAGAAACAGCAAACCCAAGATCGGCGAGCGTTCGACAATGGCCGTGCGCTTCTCGACTTCAATCTCCGCCTTATGCTCCGCGAATGAGCGGATCAGCGCCACAGACGTGCCAAAATAGACAAAGCCGAGCAGGTATTGCCAAAGCGGCATTCCCGCGACGCCGATGGCCAGCGCCAGCACGCACGTAACCCATAAAGCGTGCCACAGCCAGATCTTCGCAAGCGCACGATCCCCTGCCTTGATCGAGAGTGCATCCTGAAACCAGAAGACGCCGATCGACCAAAATGGTCCAATCACCAGCCTTCCGAGCAGCGTGGTCTGCCATCGCACGATTGTTTGGCCGACGGGTCCGAGTTCGCGCCATTCATCCGGGCACTTGTACCGGCTTTCGGGGTCGTCGAGGGGGTCCGTCAGGCGTTCGTCGCGATGGTGCTTGAGATGTGTCTGACGGTAGCGTGCAAAGGGTAGCCAGAGCCAGAAGGGCGGCGTGGCGAGCGCATGGTTCAGCCAGCCAAGTCTCGTGGGATGACCATGCAACGCCTCATGTTGCAAAGATCCCCACCATGCCGAGGTCCACGCTGCTAGCACAAGCCAGAGCCAGAGCGGAAACGACGCATGAAACACAATGAGGACAGCGAAAGAAAGGTAGATCAGAGCAAACAGGCCGATCGTCGGCCATTCCAGCTTCGCATTCCCCTCGATCAGCTTTGGCGTTTGAACCGTATCGGTGGTCACTTGTCGCGCCTCTTCAGAGCTCTATTTCAATCCCGAATAGCCCAGAATCAGGAATGAAACAACCGGGACCTAAGCTCAATCGTTTCTTGATTTTTCGCTGGTAATGGTTCTTTTTAGACGCTTACCAACCATTGTTTACCGAGCAAACGCAGAACGCCATGTCATCCGACGAAATCGACCTGAAAGCCTTGCCTGACGATGAACTGGTCAAGCAGGTTCACCTCGATCTCTATGATGGATTGAAGGGCGAGGTTGTTGAAGCGGTTAGCATTTTCCTTGAGCGCGGCTGGCGACCCTACGACATCCTGACCGATGTGCTTGTCGAAGGCATGCGTATTGTCGGTGTCGATTTCCGCGATGGGATCCTGTTTGTCCCCGAGGTCCTGATGGCCGCCAACGCCATGAAGGCGGGCATGGCAATCTTGAAGCCGCTTCTGGCCGAAACCAACGCTCCGAAGGTTGGAAAGATGGTGATCGGAACCGTCAAGGGCGACATCCATGACATCGGCAAGAACCTCGTCTGCATGATGATGGAGGGTGCCGGCTTCGAGGTGATCGATCTTGGCATCAACACGTCGCTGGAGACCTTCCTCGATGCGTTGGAAGCGCACCGTCCGGACATTCTCGGGATGTCGGCGCTGCTGACCACCACGATGCCTTACATGAAAACCGTGATCGAGGGCATGAAGGCGAAAGGCATCCGGCACGACTATCTCGTGTTCGTCGGCGGCGCGCCGGTCAACGAGCAGTTCGCCGAGGCCATTGGCGCAGATGCCTATTGCCGGGATGCAGCTGTCACGGTCGAGACGGCCAAGCGCATGTTGACGCAGCGCCATTCTCTATGAATGCGCCGGAGAAAACCCTCGTTATCGCATGCGGCGCTTTGGGGCGAGAACTGGTGAACCTCAAGGCCCTCAACGCGCTTCAACATCTTGATATCACCTGTCTGCCTGCCATTCTCCACAATCGCCCTGCCGAGATCGCTCCAGCCGTTCGGCGCAAGATAAGAACGGCGCGCGCAAGAGGGTATGACCATATCCTTTGCCTTTATGGGGATTGCGGGAGCGGCGGAGCACTCGACACGGTGCTTCAGGAAGAGGGCGTCGAACGGATCGAGGGCGCGCATTGCTACGCCTTTTATGCAGAACCAGACGCGTTCGAGACACTGATGTCAGAAGAGATCGGCACCTATTTCCTGACCGACTATCTCGCTCGGCACTTCGACCGTCTCGTCTGGAAGGGTCTCGGGCTCGACCGCTTTCCCGAACTGAGATCGGACTATTTCCGGCACTACACGCGCATGGTTCATCTCGTGCAGATACCCGATGCCATGGTCACGGCGAAGGCGAAAGCGGCGGCGGAGCGGCTAGGGCTGCCGCTGGAAACGCGGTTCACGGGGCTTGGCTCGCTGCTGCCCTTCCTCACCCGGGCGAGCTGAGCCAATGCCAACCACCACCATCCTCTACTGGCGCGACATTCCCGCGCAGGTCATCGCGAAAGAAGGTCGGCGGACGGCCAAGCGCGTGCTGGCTGCGCGTTTCGCAGAAGCGATCGACATGGCGGCGATGAAGAGCGGCGCTGGGCAAGAAGATGTCTACCTCGCGCAGTGGCGGCGTGGCGAAAACCAGCCCTGCGGTGATGATCTTGAAGCCGAGGTCGCGCAGGTCGCGGCAAGATTAGAGGCCGACTATCCGGCAGATCGTCTCAAGGCGCTGATCCTGGCCCATGGCAACGAGCACATGGCATGAGCGCCGAGCACCTGGTGATCTTCGCTCCATCGGGCAAGCGGGGCCGTTTCGCGGACGGCACCGATATCCTCTCTGCGGCGCGCTCGCTGGGCGTCGATATCGACAGCGTTTGCGGTGGGCGGGGTATTTGCGGGCGCTGCCAGGTCAGTATTCCCGAAGGTGAACACGCCAGTCTCAATATCACGTCATGCCGCGACAGCGTCACACCACCGGGCGAGGTCGAAGCGCGGCGAGCAGCGATCAGGGGGCCATTGCAGAATGGCCGCCGCCTTGGCTGCCAGGCCAGGGTCTTGGGTGATGTCATCGTCGACGTCCCCGAAGACAGTCAGGTTCATCGGCAGGTCGTGCGCAAGGCAGCCAGTGAGCGTCTGGTGACGATCGATCCCGTGATCTCGTTGCATGCAGTGGAGGTTGCGTCCGCTAATATGGAGAATCCTTCGAGCGATGGCGCGAGGTTGCTGTTCGCGCTCGCCGAACAACAAGGTCTCAGTGGGCTCACGATCGGCGTTGCGGTGCTTGCGCAACTCCAGACGGTGATGCGCGAGCAGGATCATCTGGTCACCGCCGCGATCCGGCACGGGTGTGAGGTGGTTGCCGTTTTTGCCGGCGTCAGGACTGAAGTCGCGGGATTGGCCATCGACATCGGTTCGACAACCATCGCGGCGCATCTATGCGATCTCTTCTCCGGCGAGGTGCTTGCATCGGCAGGCGTCATGAACCCGCAAATTCGGTTCGGTGAGGATTTGATGAGCCGGGTTTCCTACGCCATGCTCAATGCGGATGGGGCGGGCGAAATGACGGCGGCAGTGCGTATCGCGATCGATGCACTGGCGGGCACAGTCACCGAACAGGCCGGGATCGACAAAGACGCCATCGTGGAAACCGTCATCGTCGGCAACCCGGTCATGCACCATCTGTTTGTCGGGTTTGACCCGACGCCGCTCGGTGCTGCTCCTTTTGCACTGGCCTGGGACGGACCGCTCGACATTCCAGCGCGAGAGCTGGGCCTGAAGATCGCGCCCGGTGCTCTGGTTCACATACTCCCCTGCATTGGCGGTCATGTCGGGGCCGATGCCGCAGCGGTGGTTCTTGCCGAGGCACCGCATTTGTCGACCGGTGCAGTGCTGATCGCTGATGTGGGCACCAATGCCGAGATCATTCTGGGTGATTGCACGCGGCTGCTCGCTTGTTCGTCGCCAACCGGACCGGCTTTTGAAGGCGCGCAACTCTCGGCCGGTCAGCGAGCTGCACCGGGCGCGATCGAACGTCTGCGCATCGATCGGCAGACGCTTGAGCCGCGTTACAAGGTGATCGGTTGCGATCTTTGGTCGGACGAAACGGGCTTCGCCGAGGGCATCAAAAGCTTTGGCGTCACCGGCATCTGTGGCTCCGGCATCATTGAAGCGCTGGCGGAAATGTATCTCGCCGGGCTCATCAGCACCGATGGCGTGATCGACGGGACGCTGAGTCAGCGCACCGCCAGGGTCCAGCCGGATGGACGCACTTTTTCCTATGTGATCAGCGACGGCCAGCCTGGCATCCTCATCACCCAACAGGATGTGCGCGCTATCCAGCTTGCCAAGGCGGCACTGCATGCGGGTTGCAAGCTGCTGATGCGTCGCCTGGGTATCGAAACCATCGGCAGCATCAAGCTTGCAGGAGCGTTTGGTGCGCATATTGATCCGCTCCATGCCTTGGTGATCGGCCTCGTACCGGATTGCCGCGTCGGCAATGTCGAAGGGGTCGGCAATGCCGCAGGGCATGGTGCGCGCATCGCGCTCCTCAACAAGACAGCACGGCGCGACATCGTGGAGGTGGTTCGCCAGATCGAAAAGATCGAGACGGCTATCGATCCGTGTTTTCAGTCCGAGTTCATCGCCGCTATGGCGTTCCCTCACGCACAGGATCTCTATGAAGCGCTTGCGATTGATGTGACTTTGCCAGGACGGCGACCCGCCCAGCAGCGCACCCGGCGCGTAAGGTAAGGTTGGAACCTTGTTGCAACCTTGTTGCATGAAGGCTCACCGAAACGGAACTCCCCCTTCCTTGCGGTTTCAGGCGCCCCAGACAAAGACAGGCCGATCTAGATCGTTCATGCGGTTGAGGGTCTTGACGGCGATTTTGACTTCGGTCTTTCGCTCCAGGGTACTGTCAGGTTGACGACGTGTCGACGAACATCGGCTCTTCGAGCGCGATGAT
>NZ_JBMLSM010000017.1:0-20824 GCF_049240505.1 Novosphingobium sp. | reverse complement strand
AGCGTCTGTTCCTGCCCAACCTGCAGAACGTCACGCTGATGAGCGAGAAGCTGGATCGCAGCTTCAAGTTCCGCGTTTCGACGCACGGTCTGCGCTCGGTCGAGCACAACGGCGGTCTGGACAACTGGCTGCTGAAGCAGTCGGACACCAAGCTTTCGACGCGCGCCCTCAAGGTGAAGCGCGATCTGGTGAAGGCGAACGCCGCCTAATCCTTCTTCCCGCAAGGGATGAAAGCATCGAAGGCCCCCTTCCCAAGCGGAACGGGGGTTTTTCGTGCGTCTGGTCAATGTGGCAGACGTCTGATGTCCAGTCGCAGCTTCATCAGCCGCGTTTCCTGCAACGCCAGGCCGTTGTCATCGGACAGCAGCCAGACCAGCGGCCCTTGCGGCGCATGCTGCACCACCATCGCCTCATAGTTTTCACGCAAGGCCGGTGAATCGATCCGCGCCAGTTCCTGCGTGGCCAAAGGGCGTTTGGGATCAAGCCTTGCCGGATCGGCCAGCACCAGGCGCGATTCGAAATGCGGCGGGAACAGCGCCAGCCTGCGCGTGAGGATCAGCAGACGCCCATCGGGCAGTTGCACCATGTCCACCGGATCGAACCCCGGCGGCAGTTCGATGCCGAACGGTTGCGGCTTTGAACGGTCAGGCGCATCAGGAAAGACCAGCCCCAGATGCAGCCCCCCACGCCGCGCGCCACAGGTTTCGCACAGCAGCATCCATCGCCCGTCGCGCAGCCTTGCCATCGCTTCGGCGCCGCCATTCTTTGGCCAGTCTCGCAGCGCCGGAATTTTCACGAAAGCGCCCTTGCTGCGGTCCGCATCGATACGGATCAGGCGGTCATCGTCCTCCAGTCCGAACCAGATGCTGTCATCGGGCGCGGCAACCGCCGATTCGATATCGAACACCGCCCATTCCCCGCGCGGCCCCTTGAAATAGATCGCACGGCGGATGCCGACCTGCTTCGCCTTGGGAATATCCGGCGTCGCCACGCCCGGCGGGGTGAAGCGCAGGCGCATGTTGCGGTCGGAAAAGGTGAGGAATTGCCCGGTGCCCATGTCGATCATCGCCGACCACCCGCCAAAGCGCGAATTGGGACTTTCCATGCGCCACAACCCTTCCAGACGAAACGGGCCAAGGCCGGTCACGCTCTCAGCGGCGGGCGCGATATCGGCAAAGCGCAGGATCTGCTGGTTGTTGCGGGACGCAGGTTCCCACCCCCATGTCGTCCACAGGAGCGGGATCAGCAGGAAAAGGATGGCCAGCCCACGACGCACGCGCATCGGATTGCATGGCCTACCCAAGCCTCATATGCGCAATTCATCCATTTCGGATGTATTTTCAGGTTGAGGGTATGAACTTCAAGGCCAAGCCATTGATACAATAGCGCAATCCCGTGGGCGCAGGCCCATCGTTGAAAACATGCCCCAGATGCCCGCCGCACTGGCTGCAATGCACTTCGGTGCGCGTCATGCCCAATGATCGGTCGGAACTTGTCCCGACGGCACGCGGCAGCGGCTTCCAGAAGCTGGGCCAGCCGGTGCCGCTGTCAAACTTGGTGGCAGAGCTGAACAACGCTGTGCCATCGGCCGCGCAGGCAAACACGCCCTTGCGCTTTTCCTTGTTCAGCGGCGAAGTGAAAGGCCGCTCGGTCCCCTCTTCGCGCAGGATGTGGAACCGTTCGGCCCCCAGCATCTGCCGCCATTCCGCCTCGGTCTTCATGATCGGGAACTTGCCCTTGGCCGCAGGCTTTGCACTGCAGGCCGTGGCAAAAGGCATCACCACGCCAGCGCCCAGAAGGCCCAGAAAGCGGCGACGGTGCGGTGCGAGAAGGGTCATCGAAAACCTCGGGTATCCTGCCGACGGGCCGGGAGGCGAACCTCGGGGGGCGGTGGCCCACCGGCAGGACATGGCCCGGTCTAGACCCGTCCTGCCCCCGCAATCGTGACGCATGTCATAGCATACGAACCTGTCTGGCCGATTACCGCTTTTCGAGCATGACCTCCAGCTTGCGGAAGCCGTGGACGAAGTTCGCCCGCACCCGCTCAACCTGGCCGCCAACGCGCACGCGCATCCGCCTTTCGTGCATTTCTTCCAGCAGGATGCGCAATTGCAGTTCTGCCAGACGCGCGCCGACGCAGCGGTGGATGCCATGCCCGAAAGACAGGTGCCGCCGCGCATTGGGGCGGTCGACGATCAGCTTGTCCGCATTCTCGAACACGCTCTCATCGCGATTGGCGGAGATGTACCAGAGGACCATCTTGTCGCCCGCGCTGATCTGCTGGCCGAACAGCTCTGCGTCCGCCGTCGCCGTGCGGCGCATGTGCGCCAGCGGCGTGACAAAGCGGATGCATTCCTGCACGGCATTGGGAATCAGCGAAGGATCGCGCTCCAACAGTTCGCGCTGGTCGGGGAATTGGTCGAGCGCGTGGATGATGCCCGACATGGTGTTGCGCGTGGTATCGTTGCCGCCAACGATAAGCAGCACCAGATTGCCCATGAATTCCTGCGGACTCATATGGTTCATCGCTTCGGAATGGATCATCATCGAGATGAGATCACCCGAAGGCGCAGCCCGCATCCGTTCGCCCCACAGCCGCTGGAAATAGTGCGCCATCTCACCCAGAAAACCGAAGCGCGTGTCGGCCAGATCGCGCGCCAGCGTCAGTTCCACATCGCCCGCCCAGTCCGACCAGAACGTCAGCAGACGGCGGTCGGCCCACGGAAAACCGAAGAGCAGTGCCAGCATCCCGGTGGTAAGTTCGATGGAAACCTTGTCCACCCAATCGAACTTCTCGCCCCACGGCAGCGAATCGAGCACTTCGCCCGTCCGGCGACGAATCTCGGCCTCCATCTCCACCATCTTGGCAGGCGTGAACGCTGGTGCCACGGTGCGGCGTTGGCCAGTATGGTCGGGCCGATCCATCGCGATGAACATCGGCAATTGCCGCTCGGCCAGAACCGCCGGGTCGGCATCGGCGGGTGGGTCGCCAATGGTGATGCCACCATATTGCCACGACGAGGAAAACAGTTCCGGCAGCGATTCGACATGGGCAATCGCCTTGTGGCTCACCACGTTCCAATATGCGCCATAGGGTGATTCGGGCACGAAGTTGACCGGAGCCTCTGCCCGCATCTCCGCAAAGATCGGCTGCCAGCGATCTTCCATGTAGATGTCTGACCGGCTGACATCCCATTTGTGGCTATGCGCCGGGATCGCTTGCGGATTGTCTTTCAACCAGGCGGTGAAGGCTTCGATCGCGGTGGGCGAACTGCGATAGGTGAACTGCGGCGCTTCGGGTGCAAGCTGCGTGGCCATTGGCTATCCTCCGGTCGGGGCCACGCCGTGGCGCGCGGTCCTCCTCACGGTGACAAGCTGCCACAACCTACATCATTGTCAATAAGCCTTTGCACCTTTTCCGAACAGCCGCTTCCACACACTCCGTCTGGTCGTAGCGGGGCCGGACTTCATCACCGTGCGCCGGAACAGTTGCGCCCCTGCCCGCACGATCACGATGACCCAAAGCACCTGCCAGCCCAGCGCCACCAGATGGGGCCACACATCGGGATACTGCGCCGCCCGCGCCAGCATGGCATAAGGCGAACTCACCGGGAAAATGATCGATGCCCAGTCCAGCCACGATCCCGGCGAGGTGAGCGCATAGCTGGCAAAGAAGAACACCATGAGTTGGAACATCGACACCGGCATGGACAGCGTCTGCACTTCGCGCACCGTCGTTGCCATGCCGCCGATGGACAGGAACAGCGATCCCATAAGCAGATAGGCCATCGCGAAGTAGAGGAAGCCCAGCGTGAGGAACAGCGGCCACCCGACAGCCGGGACCGACATGGCAGGCAGGTTCCGCGCGCCAGCCAGAACGATGGCTCCACCCACACCGCCCCACACCGCGATGCCCACAAGGCTGACCGCGAGCATCGCAAAGAGCTTGCCCATGAACATCGCGTCCATCGGAATGGCAGCGGCCAGCACCTCAATGATCTTGTTGCCCTTTTCCTCGACAAGGTTGGACAGAACCATGCCCGCCAGCAGCATTGTCAGCAGGAACAGCATGACCTGCGCGGCCTGCGCAGTGTAGATCTGCCCCGATTTCACCTTGGCGACCGAGGTGGCGACTTCCTCCACCGCAACATCGGGATAGTCCGTCGGCGTGGCCGACCGCGCCCTTGCGGCAAGATTGGACACCACGCCCACCCATTGCCGCGCGCGTTCGCCCGGCGCGGTGAGCAGCGGTTTGTCGAGCGTGCCGCCCAGCACTGCCGAAACCGGACGATCGCCATTGGCCAGCGCGGCGCGCGCATCGAACGCCTGGCCCGGCTTCATGTCCTGCAGCACCACGATTTCCGGGATCGCTCCCGGTACGCGCCCGTCCAGTTCTTCGCGCGCGCGGATCATCGCCTGCGAATCCGCAGCGCTCATCGCAAGGCCGATGGTGGGCCGCTCGACATTCTGCTGCACCTTGCCGCCGATGCTGCCGGCAAGCCCGCCGACCAGCACTGGAAAGATCGGACCGATCAGGAAGAAGATGAACGTCTTGGAAAAGACCACGGCCACGAAATCGCGCCGTGCAATGACCATCATCGCGCGCAGCTTATCAGCAAAACCGCTCATTTGCCTTCTCCCGCGCTTTCCTCAAGCGCCTTGGCCGCAGCCTCGCCCGCAATGGCGACGAAGGCATCGTGCAGCCCTGCCCGCTCGATCGACAGGCTGAGGATGCCCGCATCACCTTCGATCAGCGCGCGCAACAGCGGCTCCACCCCGCTTTCGGGCAGGGTGAAGTGCCAGAACGCTCCTTCGTGCCGTGCATCTGCAGGCAAAGCTGAGCGCCACGGCCCTTCCTGCGCTCGGGTTTCAAGGCGCACTTGCGGGCGCAACCGGTCACGCGCCACGTCCACCGGCCCGGCAAAGGGCACTTTGCCGCCCGCGATGATCGCCACCTGATCGCACAGTCGCTCGGCATGGGCGATGACGTGGGTTGAAAAGATCACGGTGGTGCCGCGCGCCGCCAGATCGCGAATCATCCGCTCCAGCTTGCCCTGATTGAGCGCGTCGAGGCCCGAAAACGGCTCGTCAAACACCACAAGATCGGGTTCATGCACCAGCGTGCCCAGCAATTGCACGGTCTGCGCCATGCCTTTGGACATCTGCCGGATCTGCCGGTCAGCGGCATAGCCAAGGCCATGCGCTTCCAGCAGTTCGCGCCCTTTGCGCCGCCCTTCCTTCAGCGGCACCCCGCGCAGTGCGGCAAGGAAGCCAATGGCTTCATAAGCCTTCATCGCCGGATAAAGCCCGCGCTCTTCGGGAAGGTAGCCGATGCGCCGCGCCACATCCGTAGGCCGCTCTGCCCCCAGTACGCGGCGATAGCCCTGATCGGGATCGATGATGCCCAGCAACATGCGCAAGGTGGTAGTCTTGCCCGCGCCGTTCGGCCCCAGAATGCCGTAGATCGCGCCCTTGGGCACCGATATGTCCACGCCATCGACAGCGGTAAATCCATCGAACCGCTTCACCAACCCGCGCGCTTCTATCGCGAGTTCCACGCCACCTGCGTCAACTGCATTGCCCGACACAGGCCATTCCCCTAGCTCGATCTTCATAGGTCATTCCCCTAGCGATAGGCGATGAACGAGCGGGACAGCAAGTTTGGTTAACGCAGAGGTAGAAAGTCTGGAAGCGCGGTTGAAGGGTGAAGCCCTGCGTCTTGGCTTTGCTGCCTGCGGCTTTGCGCCCGCCGCCGACGATCCTTTGCGCGCAGACCGTCTCGAACAATGGCTGGGCGATGGGCACCACGGCACGATGGAGTGGATGGAAACCCGCCTCCACCACCGGCGCGGCCCGCAATCATTGTGGCCCGAGGCCCAAAGTGTGATCGCGCTTGGCATGAGCTATGCCCCCGCAACCGATCCCCGCGCGCTGGAAGCCCACCCGGATCGCGCCCGCATCTCGGTATATGCCCAAGGTGGTGACTATCACGATGTCGTGAAGCGCAACCTGAAGGCCCTTGCCCGCTGGCTGGTGGCCGAGGAACCCGGCGCACAGGTCAAGGTCTTCGTCGATACCGCGCCGGTCATGGAAAAGCCGCTGGGCCAGTTGGCCGGACTGGGTTGGCAGGGCAAGCACACCAACCTCGTCAGCCGCACACACGGGTCATGGTTGTTCCTCGGCGCGATCTACACCACGCTGGATCTCGCGCCCGATCAGCCACATCCCGACCGTTGCGGTTCGTGCACCGCCTGCCAGACTGCCTGCCCCACGCAGGCCTTCCCCGCGCCCTACCGGCTCGATGCGCGGCGCTGTATTTCCTATCTCACAATCGAGCACAAAGGCCCGGTTCCTGTCGAATTCCGCGCGGCGATGGGCAACCGCATCTACGGCTGCGACGATTGCCTTGCCGCCTGCCCGTGGAACAGCTTTGCCGCCGCAGCCCAGGCCAACCGCGCCTTCCTGCCCCGCGCGGAACTGACCGCGCCCAGGCTGGCGGAACTACTCGCGCTGGATGACGCAACCTTCCGCAAGGTGTTCAGTGGGAGTCCGATCAAGCGCATTGGCCGGGATCGGTGGGTGCGTAACTGCCTTTATGCGGCGGGGAACAGTGGGGATTTGGCGCTGGTCGGACCGGTTGCCGCACTGCTCGACGATCCCGAACCGGCTGTGGCCGATGCCGCGCGGTGGGCGATGGCAGCCTTGGAACAGCACCACCCCCCGGCCCCCTCCTCTGAAGAGGAGGGGGAGAAGAACCACACGCTCCGCTAAAAAGCCCCCTCCTCTTCAGAGGAGGGGGTTGGGGGTGGTGGCAGTTTACGCCAGCATTTCCTTCAAAGGCACACCCGCATCCGCCAGCATTTCCGGCGCGATCTGCGCCCGCGCCTCAACCAGCTTCTTGCCCTGCACATAGTCCTTGACCATGTTCACGCAATCGAGCGCGATGACCTTGCCGTGCTTGAGATAGACCACCGAGAACGACCGCGTTGCCGGGTCGCCGCGTAGCACCGCGTTGTCGTGACCAGTGGAAAGGCCAACGGTCTGCAGCTTCAGGTCATACTGGTTCGACCAGAACCACGGCGTTGCCGAATAGGCCACCGGTGCGCCGCAGATATCCTTGGCCGCGGTTGTCGCCATGTCGTTGGCATTCTGCACCGATTCCAGCCGGATCACCGCGCCATCGGCAAAGGCATTGGAATGCGCCGCACAATCGCCAATCGCATAGACATCGGGCAGCGAGGTGCGGCAGAACTCGTCCACGTCCACGCCGTTTCCGCCAGCAGCACCTGCCGAAAGCAGCGGCCCGATGCACGGAATGATCCCGATGCCCACGATCACGATTTCGGCCGGCAGAACCGATCCGTCCTGCATCTTCACCCCGGTCACCTTGGTGCCATCGCCTTCGATGCAGTCCATCGCGGCATTGGTGCGCAGATCCACGCCATGCGCGCGATGTTCTGCCTGATAGAATTCCGAAAGCGCCTCTCCGGCCACGCGCGCCAGCACGCGGGGCAGGGCTTCGAGCAGCGTGACCGAGACATCGAACTTGGTCAGCACCGCCGCAGCTTCCAGCCCGATATAGCCCCCGCCGACAACCACGGCCCGCTTCGCACCGGCATCCAGTTCCTGCATCAACCGGTCGGCGTCTTCCTTGGTGCGCACCGCGTGAACGCCGGTGAGGTCAGCGCCCATGCACGAAAGCCTGCGCGGGTCGCCACCGGTGGCCCAGATCAGCTTGCCGTAGCCAATCTCGCTGCCATCCCCCAGCTTCACCGTGTGCGCGGCGGGATCGAGCGAGACGACCTCGCTCGACAGCTTCATCTCGATGCCCTTGTCCACCCAGAACTGTTCGGGGCGGATGCAGATGCGGTCGAACGTCTTGTCGCGCGCGAGGTATTCTTTCGACAGGGGCGGACGCTCATAGGGGATTTCCGGCTCACGCCCGATCACCAGCACGCGGCCTTCAAAGCCGTTCTGACGCAGCGCGATGGCGGCTTGCGCCCCACCGTGTCCGGCCCCAACGATAATGACATCCGCGTGTTCCATACGAATCCTCCCGACTGTTGTCGCCGGTTTGGCCAAAAGTGCGCCCCCGTCAACTGACGCCTGTCAAAAAGACCATTGCGGACAAGCGATAAAGCGGATCAGATTTCCACGATCGTCCCTGCCAGACGCTCTACCTCGGCCCGATCATGGCTGACATAGAGGATCGGCAGGCCCACTTCATCACGCAGCCGTTCGATAACACCCATCACATCCTCGCGCCGCGCACGGTCGAGGCCCGACAGCGGTTCGTCCATCAGCAGGAAGTGCGGGTTGGACAGCAGCGCCCTCCCGATGGCCACACGCTGCGCCTCCCCGCCCGAAAGCGAGCGCGGCCAGCGATCAAGCAGATGCGCGATTCCCAGAAACTCCGCCGCTTCACCCACCCCCATCAGGCCTTTCGCCTGCATCCCATAGGCCAGATTATCCCGCACCCGCAGATGCGGGAAAAGCCGCCCGTCCTGAAACACATAGCCCGCGCGCCGGGCCTGCACCGGCACATCGATACCTGCAGTGCTGTCGAACAGCACTTCGCCGCCGACCGCCACGCGCCCCGCATCGGGCCGCAGCAAACCGGCGATCATGTTCAGCACCGATGTCTTGCCCGCGCCCGAAGGCCCGAACAGCGCGGTCAGGCCCGGGCCTGTCTGGAACGCGCAGGCCACCGCCGTATCGCCCAGACGCCGCTCCACAGCCACATCAAAGGACATGGGAACTCCTCCCCATGCGCCGCGCCAGCACTTCGGAAACCACCAGCGCCGCCAGCGACAGCAGCACCGAAATCACCGCAAGCCGCGTCACCACCGCCTCTCCGCCCGGCACCTGAAGCGCGCTGTAGATCGCCAGCGGCAACGTCTGCGTCTCGCCCGGAATGTTGGAAACAAAGGTAATCGTCGCGCCGAATTCGCCCAAGGACCGCGCAAAGCCCAGCACTGCGCCCGCCACCACACCCGGCAGCGCCAGCGGCAGGGTCACCGTTCGGAACACCCGCCAGCGCGATGCGCCGAGCGTCATCGCCGCCGCTTCCAGCCGCAGATCCACCGCTTCTATCGAAAGCCGCATCGCCCGCACCATCAGCGGCAAGGCCATCACCCCCGCCGCCAGCGCTGCCCCGGTCCAGCGGAACATGAACGTCAGTCCGAATACCGCCTCAAGCCAGCGCCCCGCCGGTCCCTGCGGCCCGAAGGCCAGCAGCAGCAGCCACCCCGTCACTACCGGCGGCAGCACCAGCGGCAGATGCACCAGCGCATCCAGAAGCACCTTGCCCGCAAAGCGCCCCCGCGCCAACGCCCAGGCCAGCGCAAAGGCCAGCGGCAGGCACGCGCCCACCGCCACCGCGCTGACCTTCAACGAGAGCCAGACGATTCCCCAGACATCAGGCGCCATCAACGGTTGCCAAACCCGCGCCGCGCCAGAATCGCCCGCCCTTCGCGCGAGATCAGGAACCGCCGGAACCCTTCCGCCTCACGATGCGCCGAAGCCTTCAGCAACGCCACCGGATAGGTAATCGGCTGATGGCTGTTTGCAGGGAAAGCCCCCACCACGCGCACGCCTTTCGATGCCCGCGCATCGGTGGCATAGACGATCCCGAGCGGCGCGGCTCCGCGCTCCACCAGCGCCATCGCCGCGCGCACGTTCTCTGCCGCCGCCACCTTGCCCGCCACGCCTTGCCACACGCCCAGCGATATCAGCGCATCGCGCCCATAGCGCCCTGCCGGAACCGCTGCCGGATCGGCCATCGCCAGCCGCCCGGTTCCCAGCGCCTGCGCCAGCGGAAACCCGCGCCGGATGCCCAGCGCCACCTTGCTGCCCACCGGCGCGATGAGCACCAGCCGGTTCTCGGTCAACCGCGCCCGCGTGCCCGGGCGCAACAGCCCCTTGCCTTGCAGATAGTCCATCCACTCTTCGTCGGCCGAGGCAAAGAGATCGGCCTTTGCGCCCGCCTCCGCCTGCCGCGCCAGTGCCGATGATGCCGCAAACGACAGCACTGGCCGCGCGTGCCCTTTGGCTGCCCAGCGATCCGCTGCGTCGTTCATTGCTTCCTGCAGGCTTGCCGCTGCCAGCACCAACGGACCGCGCTCCTGCGCCCAACCCGGAGCAACCCCCGCAACCGCTACCAGCAGCGCCATTACGGCGCGGAAAAGACCTTTCATGCAAACTCCGGCAAAGCAAAGCTATGTCCGGGCGTATATAATGAAAGCAGTCCGCGACCAAGCCCGCGATTCCGAATGAGCGGTACGCTACCTCGCCACTGGATTGCTTCGTCGCTACGCTCCTCGCAATGACGAACGAGGGCTACATTCCTTCGTCATTGCGAGCGCAGCGAAGCAATCCAGAGCGCAACACCCAAACGCCTACCGCCCCAGCAGGGTCCGCGCCTGACTTGCCACTTGTGCCAGCATCGCAGGCGCAACCGCAGGAGCCGCCTGTGCCCGCGCCACCAGACTGCGGAACTGCTTCACTGCCGCAGCATTCGCGCCCAGCCAGTCGGCGACAAAAGCATCGGGCGATCCCCCGCGCGAACGGGCCAGAAAGTCCAGCCGCATCTGTTCAAAATCGCGCGAAAGACCGGCCACCAGCAGGCGCTCCCACGGATCGGACGGGTTCATCCGCCGCGCCGCCTGCTGCGCCCAGTCCAGCCCCAGCGTAGCGCCAAGATCGGCAAAGGCCCCGGTCAGCGCGGCGGCATCCACGCCAAGATCGCCCGCCAGATGAGCAAGACCCACAGCGCCGTCCATGTCGTAAAGATGGACCAGTCGTGCGGCAATTTCAGCGGGCGCACCGGCCACTGCCAGTTCGTCGGCCATCGCCCGCGCCTGCGCCTGCGCTTCGCCACGTAGCAACTGTGCCGCCGTGTGCGAAAGCAGACCCACGCCGCCGAACAGATCTTCGATCAGATCACCCGGCTGCAACGATCCGTGCCCGGCGCGCAGGACGTCCGCGATATGACCGCGCAGGCCCCAAGCCGTGCGTTCGAACAGGGCAAGCCGCAGCGTTTCGGGCATCGCCGCCACGTCCAGCATGTCCCACGTCTTGCGCAGATCAAGCAACCGCTCCGCTGCAACAAAGGCCGCCGCCACTTGTGCCAGCGATACGCCTTCTTCCTCGCACAGTTCGAACGGCATGACCGGCCCCATGCGGTTGACGATACGGTTCGCCAGCTTGGTCGCGATGATTTCGCGGCGCAGGCGGTGGTGCGTGATTTCGTCCTCAAAGGCTTCCTGCATCTGCGGCGGGAAAGCCGCGATCAGTTCCACTTCCAGCACTGGATCATCGACCACGGCGCTTTCTTCCAGCGCGCGCTGCAACACCAGCTTGCTGCTGGACAGCAGCACCGCCAGTTCGGGCCGGGTCAACCCCTGTCCCGCCGCCGCGCGCCGGGCAAGGTCTTCGGCACCTGCCAGCCCCTCGGTCTTGCGATCCAGATCGCCGCCTTCTTCCAGCACGTCGATCAGGCGCGACCATGATGGCATCGCCGCCGCCCCGCCACGCTCTGCGATAGACAGTGCCAAGGCCTGCAGGCGGTTGTCCTCCAACACCAGATGCGCCACGTCATCGGTCATCGAAACCAGCAGATCAACGCGCGCATCCTCGGTCAACTTGCCCGACCGTTTCGCCGCCGCCAGCGCGATCTTGATGTTCACTTCGTTGTCCGAACAATCGACGCCCGCCGAATTGTCGATGAAGTCGGTGTTGATCCGGCCTCCATTCAAGGAGAACTCGATGCGAGCCGCCTGCGTGGTGCCAAGGTTGGCCCCTTCACCGATAACCTTCGCGCGCACTTCGTCTGCCGAAACGCGCACCGAATCATTCGATGGATCACCCACATCGACGTTGTTCTGCGCGGCGGCTTTCACATAGGTGCCAATGCCGCCGAACCACAGCAGGTCCACCTGCGCGCGCAGAATGGCCGAAATCAGCGAATCCGGGTCAATCTCCGCTACGTTCAGCCCCAGCATTGCCTGCACTTCCGGCGAAAGCGGGATTGCCTTCATCGAACGCGGAAACACCCCGCCACCTTTGGAAATCAGGCTCTTGCCATAATCGTCCCAGCTGGAGCGCGGCAGTGCAAACATGCGCGCACGCTCTTCCCAGCTCTTGGCTGGATCGGGATCGGGATCGAGGAAGATATGGCGGTGATCGAACGCGGCCACCACTTTGAGCGCCTTTGACAGCAGCATACCGTTGCCGAACACGTCGCCCGACATGTCGCCGCAGCCCGCCACGCGCACAGGTTCGCTCTGCACGTCCACGCCCATTTCAAGAAAATGCCGCCGGACCGAAAGCCACGCACCCTTGGCGGTGATGCCCATCGCCTTGTGGTCATAGCCTTTCGACCCGCCACTGGCGAAAGCATCGTCGAGCCAGAAGTCCCTGGATTCCGCAATGGCATTGGCCACGTCAGAGAAGGTCGCGGTGCCCTTGTCGGCGGCCACCACGAAGTAGGGGTCTTCGCCATCGCGAACCACCACGGCAGCGGGATGGACCACTGCGCCTTCAACGATGTTGTCGGTCAGCGAAAGCAGCGTGCGGATGAACACCTGATAGCTGGCCTTGCCCTCGGCCAGCCAGCCTTCGCGGTCCTTGGCAGCATCGGGCAATTGCTTGGGATAGAAGCCGCCTTTCGCGCCGGTCGGCACGATCACCGCGTTCTTCACGCGCTGCGCCTTCATCAGGCCAAGCACTTCGGTGCGGAAATCGTCGCGCCGGTCAGACCAGCGCAGGCCCCCGCGCGCGACTGGCCCGGCGCGCAGATGGATGCCTTCCACGCGCGGAGAATAGACGAAAATCTCGCGCCAGGGCAGCGGCTTGGGCAGGCCCGGCACCATTGCGGAATCGATCTTGAACGCCAGCGCTTCCGCCGCCGCCGGGGCAAAGGCATTGGTGCGCAGGATAGCGCCCACCAGCGCGCGGAAGCTTCGCAGCAGGCGGTCATCGTTGATCGCAGCCACCCCGGCCAGCCCTGTCTTGATGCGCTCCTCAGCCTCGGCAAAGGCCCCTTCACGGTCGCCATCGAACGCGGGATCGTGGCGCACCACGAAAGCGTCGATCAGCCCGCGCGTGACGGCGGGCGCATTCTTCAGCGCTTCCACCACGGTCGGGATGCCAAAGGTCATGCCCGCCTGCCGCAGGTAGCGGTAGAAGGCGCGCAGCCAGTTGGCTTCAACGGCGGTCAGCCCGGTGGCGACGATCAGGCGATTGAACGCATCGTCCTCCGCCGCGCCATTCAGCACCGCCGCCAGCGAAGTTTCGATGGCCCCGGCGCGCGCCAGCAGATCGTCAATCGATGTGTCCACCGGATGCGAAACGAGGAAATCGTGGATATAGCCCAGCCGTCCGCCATCCAGCGGCGTCGGCACTTCTTCCAGCACGCGGAAACCGAAGTTCTCCAGCACCGGCACGGCATCGGACAGCACGATCGCGCCTTCGCGCTGGTACAGCTTCAGCCGCAGCGCCACCTCGCCCGCGTTGCGATGCAGGCGCACGGCGCGGCGTGGGGCCTTGGTGCCGGAAAGCGTGCGCAACACGCGAATGTCGCTGGCCGCTTCGGCCGCGCCGGAAGCATTGCGATAGGCAATCGGGAAGGCATCGGCATAGCGTGCGGCGATGGCCGCCGCGCGCGAAGGTTCTTCGGTCGCCGCCAGTTCGGTTTCCACCGCGCCTGCCCAGCCGCGAACCATCGATTGCAGTTGCAGGTCCAGCGCGGCCTCGTCAGCCGTGCCGCTCTGCTCGCGCACATCCATGACAAAGCGCAGCATGGCCAGCGTGCTACCTTCGACCTGCAAGGCCCAGTCAATCATCTGAGCGCCGGTGGCGCTTTCCAGCATCGCCATGATCGAAAGACGGACTTGCGTGGACAGCACATCGCGCGGCAGCCACACGAACGCGAACATGTGCCGGGCCAGCGGTGCCTCCACCAGCGCAAGCCGCGGGCGCGGGCGGTCCACCAAGCTCATCGTCGCGGTGACGACCCGTTCCAGATCGGCCTCGGCAAAACTGATCAGCAAATCGTGCGGCAATGTCGTCAGCGCATGGACCAGCGCCTTGCCGGCGTGGCCGTTGGGCGCAAAGCCGAACTTGTCCATCAGTTCGGCAAGCTGCGTGCGCAGGCGGGGAATGCGATCCGGCGCGGCAGCCAGCGCGGCGCTGGTCCACACGCCCGCATGGACGGACAGCGCCACCACCTTGCCGCCCTCGATACGCGGCACGATGAACAGGTCCAGCGGCACACGGCGATGCACGTTGGCGATGCGGTTCGCCTTGACGATCAGTGGCGCACGGCCCTTCCCGCTTTCGAACCACGCAAAGGCGCGGTCATAGGACGATGCCGCCAGCAAGCTGCGCTCGCTCGCGCGGCAGATGCCCAGCGGTTTTTCCTCGGCGCCATCGCGATGCCGGGTCACGCTGCCCAGTTGCGTCAGCATTCCGTCGGCCAGCCAGCGCAGCAGCGCCGCGCCTTCGGGATCGGCCAGACTGTCGGCATCGGCGCGCATCGCGGCCTGCATCATCGGCCAGTCGGCCACGGCGGCACGCACATCGGCCAGCGTTTCTTCCAGCGTGGCCACCAAAGCCCGGCGCTGGCGCGCATCGGCGCGTTCGGTTTCAAGGTAGACGATGGATTCGCGGCGTTCTCCGCTGGCGTCGCCTGACGGGAATTCGGTCAGACGCCCATCTCCATCGCGGCGCACGGCTGTGACGGGATGGACCAGTCGGTCGATGGTCAATCCTTGTGCCGTTATCGCAGAAGTGATTGAATCTACGAGAAAAGGCATGTCATCGTTGACCACCGCGATGCGCAAGTGGCGCTCGGCACTGTCCGATCCGCTGACGCTTTCGATGGCGATGGCAGGATCGCTGCCCTTGCGGACGGCGGCAACGGTTGCAGCGAAGCGGGCAGCTTCGGCAAGGCGCGCATTGTCGAAATCGCGGGCTTCATCGGGCAGCAGCGCGGCGGCGAAGCGTTCGGCCAGCGCGAAGGCGAGCGTGTCGGTCGAGGGATCGGACAGGGTTGCGGACGTTGACGCCATAACGTTTTCCGGCTCTCCAGCGAGAGAGGATTATTACCCTCTCTTGTAATTATTGAACACAGACTTGTATCATTATTCCAGATGCTAATCCAGACGTTCCGTGGCCACAAGTCCGGTTGATCGCCCTGATCGGCTTAACCTGCGGTTGTAACCTTTGGGGCGGATAAAGGTGCCGTCGGGGCGGTTAACGACGCCCTAGGTGCAGCTAGGTGCATCTAGGTGCACTTCAGGAATGCACCGGTTCGCGCGCTGCCTCAGCCGTCAGCCGCAGCGATTTCAGCCGCGCCGCCTGATCGAAAATCGACGCTGCAACAATAACTTCGTCTGCCTGCGTCCGCTCGGCAAATGCGGCCAGACCGGCCCGCACCGTGTCCACCGATCCGCACGCGCTGACCTGCCGCACATGCTCCAGCATGGCGAGCGCCTGGGGCGGAAGCGAATCGCGGTAACCGGGCACCGGCGGCTTCAGCTTGCCGGGATTGCCGGTGCGCAGCGCGACGAAAGCCTGATCCATCGACGAGGCCAGCAGTTGCGCCTCCTCATCGGTATCCGCAGCCACGACATTGATCGCGGCGGCGCAATAAGGTGCGTCCAGAAATTCGGACGGCTGGAACCTTTCGCGGTAGATTTTCAGTGCCGCATCAAGATGATCGGGTGCAAAGTGCGAAGCGAAGGCATAGGGCAGGCCGAGCATCGCTGCCAGTTGCGCGCCGAACAGGCTGGACCCCAGAATCCACATCTGCACTTGCGCACCCTTGGCCGGATAGGCCTGCAGCGGCACCCGTTCATCGCCTGCAAACAGCGCCCGCAGTTCCACCACGTCCTGCGGAAAATCCTCTGCCGCGCGGTTGGTGTCCTTGTGCAGCGCGCGCATGATGCGCTGGTCGGCGCCCGGCGCACGGCCCAGCCCAAGGTCGACGCGTCCCGGAAAAAGCGCGTCGAGCGTGCCGAATTGTTCCGCAATAACAAGGGGATTGTGATTGGGCAGCATGATCCCGCCAGCCCCGATGCGGATGCGCGATGTGCCCTGCCCGATATGCGCCAGCGCCACGGCCGTCGCCGCCCCGGCAAGACCTTCCATCCCGTGATGTTCGGCCACCCAGTAGCGTTCGAACCCGCATTCCTCGGCCACTTTGGCGGCCGCGGCGGAATTGTCGAGCGCTGCCCTAGCCGTCCCACCCTCGACCACGCTGACAAGATCGAGGATGGAGAGTTTCATGGGGCTGGCTTCTGTGTTGTTTCAGGAGCTTGAGATGTAGGCGCAGGGCCAAGCTGTTCAAGGTAGCTTTTTGCAACCTTTCCTGCTTCGCCGTCCCTGTCCACCGCCACGACCGATTCCCACGACTTGCGCGCAGCCTCGTCCCGCCCCGAAAGCACGGCGATGACGCCCGCTTCAAGGCCCACCCGTGGATCGCGCGGATCGTATTTGCTGGCGATTTCAATGTCGCGCTGGGCGCGGGGGAGATCATCCGTGCGGCGCGCCAGCGTGGCCGAAAGCAGCCAGCCTTCAGCCGCTTCGGGGGCAAGGCGATGCACCTCGTCAAGCGCAGAGGCGGCTTCGGCATTGCGGGCAAGCGCCACAAGCGCGCGCGAACGATCGATCTGGATTTCAGCAAGCGCGGCATTGTCTGCCCCGCCCGGCACGGCCAGCGCGCGGTCGAACCAGCCCACCGCGGCATCGGCCTTTCCGCCCGCCAGCGCGGCATTCCCTGCCATCGCCATCAGCGGCACGGCAGCCACTTGCTGCTCGGTCGGCACCCCGGCCACGGCCTGCGAGAACGCTTCGAGCGCACCGTCGAAATCACCCATGTTTGACCGCAACATGCCAAGACACTGGTTGGCGCGCACCTGCTGGCCGGTATCGCGGCTTTCACCCAGCCACGTCTGCGCTTCGACCAGCGCGGCGTCAGGATTGGTCTGCGCCTTGGCCAGGCACTGGGCCAGCCGGTCCTGTTCGGGTAGGTCGGGCCGGACAAGACCCACTTCGCGCTCCGCCTCGCGCTGCTCCTGTTCGCTGCGACGGCGGGGAATCGGCAGGTCGGACGGGCGCATGGGCATTGTGGCAGGGCCGATCTGCATGAGAGAGACAGTCTGCGCCCGTTCGACAACAATTTCCTGCGCGAACATCGGAGCGGGCAGATCGATCATGCGGGTCTTATCCTTCAAGGTCAGCCAGCGCGCGCAGCAACAGCGCAATGTCGCCAGGCCGCGAAAGCCGGTAATCGCCGTCCTTGATCAGGTGGACCTGCACATCGCCTGAACGCAAGGCGCGGGCAAGGCGAAGCGATATGTCCCACGGCACATCGGCATCGGCCTGCCCGTGAAGCAACCGCACCGGGCCATCGAAAGCGATCTCGCCCCCCAGCCGCCGGTGCTTTTCGCCATCGGAAAAGAACCCGGCATGGGTCGGCGTCGGCTCCGGCCCATAGGGATTGTCCTCAAAGATCGTGCGCCCCGAAGCGAGTTCGATGCGTTGCGACTGGGAAAAACCCCATTCGGTAAAATCAGGCGCGGGCGCGATGCCGACCAGAGCCTTGGCACGCGCTCCCAAGCTTTCCGCAATCAGCAGCATCAGCCAGCCACCCATGCTTGAGCCGACAAGCTGGACGGATTCGATGCCCAGATGATCGATCAGCGCCACAACCTCGTCGCGCCATCGGGACAGGCGGCCATCGGCAAAGTCGCCGTCGCTTTGCCCGCAGCCGGTATAATCGAGCAGCAGGCAGGCACGCCCATTCTGCTGCGCCCAGTCCATCACCGCCTGCGCCTTGCTGCCCGCCATGTCGGACATGTAGCCGGGAAGGAAAACCACAGTGGGACCAGTGACGGGATGGTGGCGATAGGCCATCTGCTGACCCGAGGGCAGGGTGAAGTGCGCGATATCGGTCATGCCCGCAGTCATGGCGCGGCGGGGAGCATGGGGCAAGAGGACTGAGGCGATAGGCGAAAACACTAAAAACAAAAGCTGGTTAGAATGCTTTATTGGTCAATGCACTGTGCTGAGGTTCGCTCCGAGAGCCTCCCTCTCGATTCTATTAATTGCCGTAGATTCGTCTCCGCGATAGATAGGTACCGCAGTAAGTCTGTTGGAAGCTCTTCGACGCAAATCGTGACCAATTACGTTTTCCCGCTCCAACAGCGCAATAACTTGCAGGTCTTCATGCGTCTCGTAAAGCGCCTGCATCTGGAGAAATATTGCATCATTCACACGCTGAGCGGACGTGCCAAAAAAAACCGCCACCGGTGATCTATCTTTTGCACGGATCACCAAATCTGGGATCGTGTCGGACAGCGTGCCGCTGACAGGCTTATCCTGTTCGACGAGTGCCTTTCCTTCGAGCTTGGCAAGAATCTGGTTTGCAGCGTCTTGCTTAAACGTGCTGGCTACCTTGTCTTTTGTGAGCAGCAGAAAATCATTGATTCTCAACATAAAGGACAGAAAGCGCATTGCTGCTCGCGGAAGGTCGGCCTCAGGCATACTTGCTGTATGCAGCAGCATTTCGTCTTCATCGAACTCGATCCCATGCCCCTCTAAAAGAGCCTGGAATGCGTCAGAACGAGTTTCAGTTGAGAAATCGACACCTGCGCCTTCAAGGAAAGCAATGGTAGTGCCATCATCTTCGATACGATAAACGCCTGTACGCGTTTTGTCGCGAACCAGATAGAAGGCGATCGAGTCACCATCGTCTTTGCGAAACGTGGTCGTCACGGCATAGCCAACTGGGACGTCCGTCAGCTTCAGATCACCGCAAAAGGCGTGGCAAAGAGCCTCTTTCAAAACAACTCGTCCTTCGTACTGAGCCGGAAGAATCGCACGGTTTCGCCCCAAAGCCAAGCCTTCAAGCCACCATGCATGCTGTCCTTGAATTCAGTTCGATTGTGTTTTGCTCGTGCTCCGGGCAAACGTTTGACCCAAGGTCCATGAACAACGGTACCGATCGGCGCAATGTCGATATTGTTCTTGTCGCCACAAAGTGTGTGCAAATGCCAACCAGTCTCATGATCAACGTGGTACTCGTAGCTGCAAAGGACGATGGTATCGCGATTGCTCCGTAAGCCGAGATGAATATGAGCCTTACGCTTATCATCACAGAAAAGCAGGCGGAGAACGAATTGCCTTTCACCAATTTGAAACTCAGCAAAGCGCCAGCACCAAGCAGATCCGAAAGACCAAGCCTTCTTGCCCGCTTTGGATAACGGGAATTTTGCCTTTGGAGCTTTGCCATTCCCCCAGTCGCCGACTGTAAGGTTCTGCTTATCCCCCCGGATAACGTCCTGAACGCGCATACTGCATAACTGCGTTACTCCTCGCCCAACGTCAACATCACTCCAAGAGTAAGCATTGGGCAACCGAGTTACGTCGCGAATGTGTAATGACTGAGCAGCAAATCCCCGCTAAACACCCCTCCATCATGGCGCAGCGTTCCACCAGCACTACAACCACTACCCCCGCGAGCCGGGGGCGGTTGCTGCTGGCGTAAAGCCTGCCGCGATGCCGCCGCCCGGTTCGGGTGGGTTTGCGCATCGCCTCCCGAACCGACTGCAAAACCGATGCGCGCCCTTTCGGTGAGCTTGTTCCTGTGGCAAGGCACCGTTCAAATCGCCTTGGCGAAATCGCGTTAGCCAGACCGCTTTAGAGAGTCCCCGATGTCCGAATTGCTGAAGATCACCCTGCCCGATGGTTCCGTGCGCGAGGTTGCGCCGGGAAGCACTCCGGCGGACATTGCCGCTGCGATTGGTCCCGGCCTTGCCAAGGCAGCGCTGGCGGCGAAAGTGGATGGCGAACTCGTCGATCTTTCGCGGCCCTTTACCGCTGACGCACAACTGGCGCTGGTGACCGCGAAGGACGAGGCCGAGGCGCTGGATCTGGCGCGACATGACTTTGCGCACGTTCTGGCCGAAGCGGTGCAGGCGCTGTTTCCCGGCACGCAGATCACGTTCGGCCCCAGCACGGACGACGGGTTCTATTACGACTTTGCGCCCGCCGAGCGGCCTTTTACCGATGAGGACTTGCCCACGATCGAGGCGCAGATGCGCAAGATCATTGGCGCGAACAAGCCGCTGCGCCGCGAGGAGTGGAGCCGCGAGCAGCTGATTTCGCGCTGGAAGCAGCAGGGCGAAAGCTTCAAGGCGGAATGGGCGGCGGAACTGCCGGGGGATGAACCGCTGACGGTTTACTGGTCGGGCGACGATTGGCTCGACATGTGCCGGGGGCCGCATCTGCCCTCCACCGGCAAGCTCGATCCCAATGCCTTCAAGCTGACGCGCGTTTCGGGCGCATACTGGCGCGGGGACCAGAACAACGCGATGCTGAGCCGCGTCTACGGCACCGGCTGGCTGAACAAGAAGCAGCTGGACGCACATCTGACGCGGCTGGAAGAGGCCGCCAAGCGCGACCATCGCAAGCTGGGCGGGGAGATGGACCTGTTCCATCTGCAGGCCGAAGCGCACGGCAGCGTGTTCTGGCATCCCAAGGGCTATCTGATCTGGCGCGAGCTGGAAGCCTACATGCGCCGCGCCATCGATGGCGCGGGCTATCGCGAGGTGAAGACCCCGCAGGTGATGGACGCGCGCCAGTGGGAGCAGTCCGGCCACTGGGGCAAGTATCGCGAAAACATGTTCGTGATCCCCGATGAAGTGCCGAACGTGGACGATGAAGGCCCGGTCATCAGCGGCGAGGCCGACTGGATGGCGCTGAAGCCGATGAACTGCCCGGCGCACGTGCTGATCTTCCGGCAGGGCATCAAGTCCTA
>NZ_JBMLSM010000016.1:0-43233 GCF_049240505.1 Novosphingobium sp. | reverse complement strand
GTCTGGTGGCTTTCGTCAAGGAACAGCAGGCAGTTGTCGGGCAGGTATTCGAACAGCGTCGGCGGCGGTTCGCCCGGTAGGCGTCCGGTGAGAAAGCGGCTGTAGTTCTCGATCCCCGCGCAGGAACCCGTCGCGGCGATCATTTCAAGATCGAAGTTGGTGCGCTGCTCCAGCCTTTGCGCTTCCAGCAGCTTGCCTTCCTCGACCAGCTCTTTCAACCGCTCGGTCAATTCAAACCGGATCGCGTCTGCCGCCTGCTTCATCGTCGGTCCCGGCGTCACATAGTGCGAATTGGCGTAAACGCGCACGTTGCTCAGCTTCGCTCCGCTCTTGCCGGTCAGTGGGTCGAACTCGACGATCTCCTCAACCTCGTCACCAAAGAAGCTGATGCGCCATGCGGTGTCATCATAGTGGGAGGGGAAGATTTCCAGATTGTCGCCCCGCACGCGGAAGTTGCCGCGTGCGAAACCTGCATCGTTGCGTTTGTATTGCAGCGCCACCAGCTTGCGGATGATCTCGCCGCTGTCGACGCTTGCGCCCACTTTCAGGTCGAAGATCATGGCCGAATAGGTTTCGACCGACCCGATGCCGTAGATGCACGAAACCGAAGCCACGATGATCACATCGTCGCGTTCGAGAAGAGACCGGGTGGCCGAGTGGCGCATCCGGTCGATCGCCTCGTTGGTCGAACTTTCCTTTTCGATATAGGTGTCAGACCGGGGGACATAGGCTTCGGGCTGGTAGTAATCGTAGTAGGAGACGAAATATTCCACCGCGTTGTCGGGGAAGAAGCTCTTCATTTCGCCATAGAGCTGCGCGGCAAGGATCTTGTTGGGGGCGAGGATCAGGGCCGGGCGCTGCGTCGCCTGGATCACTTGCGCCATCGTGAAGGTCTTGCCCGAGCCGGTCACGCCGAGCAGCACTTGCGTCTGGTCATCGGCCCGGATGCCTTCCACCAGATCGGCAATGGCGGTTGGCTGGTCGCCCGCCGGTTCGTATTCCGATACGATCTTGAACGGTTTGCCGCCCTCCACCTTGTCAGGTCGGGCGGGGCGGTGGGGCACGAAGGTGCCAGAGGTATCGGGCTCTTCGAGTCCCCTGCGGATAACGAGTTCGGCCATGCCCCGGATATGGGGAACAAACCGCGTCCATGCAACTGTGGCGCGCAACCGGAGTGAACTGCCGCACTGGCGCTTTTGCGTGCGGGTGGTAGCCTTGCCGCAGGAACGACGAACGGAGAGTCCCATGCGCGCCATGATTGCCCTGCTTCCGCTGCTCGCACTGGCCGCCTGCGGCGACGATGCGACGGTTGAAAGGAAGGATGCCACTACCGCCGAAGTGGCCAAATCAGTTGCTGATGCCGGGATGAAGCTGCAACCGGGGCGGTGGGAACTGACGATGAACTTCAAGAAGTTCGATGTCGAAGGAATGCCGCCCGAAGCCAAGCAGGCCATGCAACAGATGATGGGGCAAAGCCGCACGTTCGCTTCGTGCCTGACCAAGGAAGAAGCGGAAAAGCCCGATGGCAGCTTCTTCGGTCAGCAGGGTGAGGATTGTCGTTATGACAGCTTCACGATGGGCGGTGGCAAGATCGACGCGACGATGACCTGCAAGGGTTCCGGCAGTGACGTTGGCACATCAGCCAGGATGAAGATGGCAGGAACCTACAGCGCGGATTCCTATGACATGACGATGAACATGGACGGCACTGCGCCCAATGGCAAAACGATGTCCATCGAAATGGGAATGGCATCAAAGCATGTGGGCGATTGCAAGGGCGATGAAACGTCCTGATCGGGCCGCGCATATTTCATATTCTTGACACGAATTTGAAACAAACACCCAAAGCTGGCGTTCATCGGCGGTTAGTCCGATAGGGCGCAGGCAATGGCAATGATGTTCAGGCAACCGGAACCGGCAGGCGGAATGGGGCAGTTTACCGCCCGCATTTCAACCCTGCGCGATGAAGTGGCACGGCGGGGCGCTCTGGCGCTCCAGCCGCGTCCGCAAGGTGTGCGTGGGCCAAAGTGGCAGGCTTTGCTGGGCGAATTGCGCACGCCGGTGGAGCACTGGCAGGCCACGCGCCAGCCGCCGCGTGCGGATGAGCAGCCGGTCCATTCCTGCCCGGTCATGCTCCTGCCCGGCTTCGGTACGCACCCCATGCGGATGAGGCCGTTGGCCCGCGCACTGGAAGCGGCGGGGCACCGCGTCAGCGATTGGGGGCTGGGCTTCAACATGGGCGCGACCGAAGACCGCTTTACGCGGCTGTGCGAACGTGTCGTGGCGATGGCGCGCAAGGAAGGCGAACCGTTGGTGCTGGTCGGCTGGAGCCTTGGCGGGCTGTTCGCGCGCGAAGTGGCCAAGGCTCACCCCGAAGCGGTGCGCATGGTGGTGACAATGGGCACACCGTTTTCAGGCGATCGGCGTGCGAACAATGCTTGGCGGGCCTATCAACTGATCGCCGGGCATTCGGTTGACGCACCGCCCATTGGCACCGACCTTGCGCAGAAGCCGCCAGTGCCGACGGTCGCGTTGTGGAGTCCGCGCGATGGCATCGTCTCCGCCCGCTCCGCCTGTGGGCGCAAGGGCGAGCGTGATCTGGCCGTGGCGCTGCGCTGCACCCATCTGGGTTTCGCCGCCCATCCCGATGTTGCGGACGTGCTGAAGCGACTGCTGGTTTCAGATTAAGCGGCTTCAACCTCGACGGTTATTCCGCTCAACGCTGCATTCCCCGATAACGGGTCAATTTCGCTCAACGTAAGGTCGTTGACGCTTACCCCCGGCCTGCCCATTGCATTTGCCATTGCCACACCGGGCAGGGCGTGGCCCCAGCCGTGGGGGATGGAGATGGTGCCGGGCATCATGTCGTCGGTCACTTCGGCGCAAAGTGCGATCTCTCCGGCATCCGAGCGCACGGTAACCTGTGCGCCATCTGCGATGCCGCGCGCGTTCGCGTCGTCAGGATGGATCATCACGGTGCAGCGATCCGGGCCCTTGATCAGGCGGCGGCTATTGGCCAGCCATGAATTGTTCGTGCGCAAATGACGTCGGCCGATCAGGCGTAAGCCATGCGCAGTTTCTTCGACCGGCGGATCCAGCGCGGAAAGGGCGTCCATGAACTCGGCCACGTTGCAGGCTACCCGCTTGTCCTTGGTCCGCAATCTTGCCGGTAGTTGGCCGACAGGCGGCGGCCCCAGATCCATGCCGGAGGGGGCGGCCTCCACCTGCTCCAGCGTCAAGCCATACGGCCCCGCACGCAGCAGACCGTCCAGCGCTTCGCGCGGGGTAGGGGCCTGCACAGGTTCTCCGCTGATCGCGTGGGCAAGGCCGCGCAGGATTTCCCAGTCGTGCAGTGTGCCTTCTTCCTGCGGCAACGTCGGCGGCGAATAGACCGCAATAGTTCGCGCGGCCATCGGCAGCAGGAACAGGCCGTAGTGATCACGTTCCAATGGCCCGGAAGGGGGCAGGATGTAATGCGCGTGGGAACTGGTGGCGTTGCGGTAGATGTCGATGGAAACCATCAGGTCAAGATTGCCCAGAGCCTTTGCCAGCCGCGCGCCATTGGGCGTGGACAGCACCGGATTGCCCGCCACGACGAACAGCGCCCTGATCTGACCTTCGCCGGGAGTCTCGATCTCCTCAGCCATCGCGGCGGCAGGAAATTCACCCAGCACTGACCGGTGCCCGGAAACGCGCGATGCGAACTTGCCGATGGAGCCGGGTGGCAGAACGCTTACCGTATCGACGGCAGGAAGGCCGAACACCCAACCCCCTTCGCGGTCGAGCTGGCCTGCTGCGATGTTGATCAGCGATATCAGCCAGGCGTTGAGCGTGCCATGCGACTGCGTTGCCACGCCCATGCGTCCATAAAGCACGGCGGGGCCGCTGGTGAACCGCTCGGCCAGCGCTTCGATCTCGTCCAGCGCGATCCCGCACGCACTCGCGCAGGCGGCGCTGTCAAATCGGCCTATCAGAGTCGCCACTTCATCCAGTCCGGTCACGAAATCCTGCACCGGGCGGAAAGGCGTGCGCGCCATTACCGCCTTGAGCAGTGCCACAAGCAGGAACACGTCGCTGGCCGGGCGGATGAACAGATGCTGGTCCGCAATCTTCGCGGTTTCGGTGCGGCGCGGGTCGATCACCACCAGCTTGCCGCCGCGCGCTTTCAGATCGCGCATCCGGTTGCGGAAATCGGGCACGGTCCACAATGATCCGTTCGATGCCATCGGATTGCCGCCAAGGATCACCAATGTCTGCGTGCGGTCCGCATCGGGAATCGGGAACATGCTGGCGTGGCCCCACAGCCGCAGATTCGCCACCTGATGCGGCATCTGGTCCACGGTGCTGGCCGAGAACCTGTTCTTCGTCCGAAGCGCCTGCCCCAGATATTCCGCGTTGAGCGCATTGCCATAGGAGTGCGCATTCGGATTGCCGATATAGACCGCCGAGGCACCGGCATCTTTCGCAAGGATCGCGCGGGTCTTTTCGCCGATCTCGGCAAAGGCCTGTTCGAAGCTGATTTCGTGCCAGTCGCTTCCCACTCGCTTCAGCGGTTTGCGCAGCCGATCCGGGTCTTCCTGCAAGTCCTGCAAGGCCGTGCCTTTCGGGCAAATATGCCCGCGCGACAATGGGTTGTCTGGATCACCCTTGATCGAAAGCACCCTTCCGGCATCGACTTCCACCAGCACGCCGCAATTGGCTTCGCAGATATGGCAGGTGCGATGATGGATCGTCGGCATCGCGCTTCTCCCGGATCATTTTAGCTGATCGATTAAATCGCATCCCTGACCCATTCGGGCAAGCGCAAATGCTTGTCCGATGGGCGCAGCCAATGCGGCGCAAATTTATTTCGCAGGTGCAACATGAGCGCGCTTGGCAAAGCCGTTTCATTGTGCAAGCTTCGTCGATGAACGGGATGTGCCTATGAAAAAAACCTCGCCCTCGTCATATGACGAGATGCTCCACGCCGATGGTTCGGTGCGCTCTGCCTACGCGGGTTATCGCGAATGGTATGATGAGCAACCGCCCGACCTGTTAAGGCGCAAGGGGAGTGAGGCCGAGGCTTTTTTCCGTCGCACCGGGATCACCTTCAACGTCTATGGCAATGAGGACGCGGAAGAGCGGCTGATCCCGTTCGATATGGTGCCGCGCATCATCACCGCGCAGCAATGGCGCAAGCTTTCGCGCGGGATTGAACAGCGGGTGAGGGCACTGAACGCCTTCCTCCACGATCTCTATCACCGGCAGGAAATTGTCCGTTCGGGCCGCCTGCCTGCGCGCCTGCTAAAAAACAATGAAGCGTTCCTGCCCGAAATGGTCGGCTTCACGCCGCCGGGCGGGGTCTACACCCACATCGTCGGCATCGATCTCGTCCGCACGGGCGAAGATGATTTCATGGTGCTGGAAGACAATGCCCGCACGCCCAGCGGGGTCTCCTATATGCTGGAGAACCGCGAAACGATGATGGCGATGTTCCCGGAACTCTTCACCCGCGTCCGCGTGCGGGAGGTTTCAGACTATCCCCGCCGTCTTGCCCGCAGCCTTGCCGCCTGTGCGCCTTCCGGGTTCGGAGGCAAGAAGCCCGTCGTCGCGGTGCTGACTCCGGGGATCTACAACTCGGCCTACTTCGAGCACGCCTTTCTGGCCGACCAGATGGGCGCCGAACTGGTCGAAGGCAGCGATCTGCGTGTGGAGAATGGGCGCATCGCCATGCGCACCACGCGCGGGTATGAACCGATCGATGTGCTCTATCGCCGGGTTGATGATGAATACCTCGATCCGCTGACCTTCAATCCCAATTCGGTGCTTGGGGTATCAGGCATCATGGACGTCTATCGCGGCGGCGGTATCACCATCGCCAACGCCCCCGGCACCGGCATTGCCGATGACAAGGCGATCTATTCGTTCATGCCCGAAATCGTCGAGTTCTATACTGGCGAAAAACCCATCCTGCAGAACGTGCCGACCTGGCGCTGCGCTGAACCCGAAGCGCTCAAATACGTGCTGGACAACCTTGCCGAGCTGGTGGTGAAGGAAGTGCACGGTTCAGGCGGCTACGGCATGTTGATCGGGCCAACGTCTTCGAAAAAGGAACTCGCCGCGTTCGAGGCCAAGCTACGGGCCAAGCCTGAAAACTACATCGCGCAGCCCACGCTCTCTCTCTCCACTGTGCCGATCCTGACCAAGGCGGGCCTCGCCCCGCGCCACGTGGACTTGCGCCCCTTCGTGCTGGTCAGCCCCAACGGGATCGATATCACGCCGGGCGGGCTGACCCGCGTTGCGTTGAAAAAGGGATCGCTGGTGGTGAACTCGTCGCAGGGCGGCGGCACCAAGGATAGCTGGGTACTGGACGACTGATATGTTGGGACGCTCTGCAAACGGCATATTCTGGCTGTTCCGCTATCTTGAACGGGCGGAGAACACCGCACGCCTGATCGAGGCGGGCTTTCGCATGGCGCTTACCCGCGATGCTTCAGACGCTTCGGACGAATGGCGCTCGCTCATCGTCACGCTCGGTCTGCGGCCGGGGTATGAGGCGCGCTATGGTTCGGAATATACCGGGCCGCACGTGTTCAACTATATTCTGCGTGACAAGGATAACCCCGGCAGCGTTCTGGCGATGACCGAGGGCGCGCGCACGAACGCCCGAATGGTCCGTGCCGGGATCACGCGCGAGGTGTGGGAATCTGTCAACGACGGCTGGATGCAGCTCAAGGATGCGCTGGCCCGCCCGGTGCCGGAAACCCGCCTTGGCGATGTGCTCGATCTCGTCCGCCGCCAGTCAACGCAAGTGCGCGGCGCGATGGAAGGCACTATGCTGCGCAATGAAATTTACAATTTCGCGCGGCTGGGCAGCTTCATCGAACGGGCTGACAACACCGCGCGCATCCTCGACGTGAAATATTACGTGCTGCTCCCGTCGATATCCTATGTCGGATCAAGCCTCGATAACGTGCAGTGGGAAAACGTGCTGCGCTCGGTCGCCGGGGAACGTGCCTATCGCTGGCTGAACGCGGGCCGGATGGACCCGCGCGGCATTGCCGAATTCCTGATCCTTGATGGGCGGTTTCCGCGCAGCCTTGCGTTCTGCTATTCCAAGCTGCGGTCGAATCTTGCCAGCCTTGCGCGCGAATATGGCGGTGAAATGCACAGCCACGAACTGCTGCGCGATGCCGATTGCCAGTTCCATCAGGCCACGATCGAAGGGATATTCGAACAGGGCCTGCACGAATTTATCGGGCGGTTCATCCGCAACAACACCTCGCTCGCGCTGCAAGTCCAGCGCGACTACCGCTTCATCGATTAGGCCAGAACGCCATGCGCCTCGCGATAGATCACACCACGCATTACGTTTTTTCCGGCCCAGTCAGTCGCGGGATGCAGCGTCTGCGACTGAAGCCCAAGACATCCTCTGGCCAGCGCGTGCTTGAATGGAGCATGCACTTCGATGGCGCGCAGGCGCAGGTCGAATACGATGATCCGAACTGCAATAACGTCACCCTGATCTCGTTCGAACCGGGCGTGCAGGAAGTGACCATCCGCTGCGAAGGACTGGTCGATACCAACGACGAATCCGGCATCATCGGGAAGCATTCGGGTTTCATGCCGATGTGGCAGTTTCAGGAACAGACAGACCTTACCCGCTCTGGCCCGCGCACCCGCGCTCTGCTGGCGGGCTTGACGCAGGATGGCAACACGCTGGGTATGCTGCACGGCCTTTCCGCGCTGATCCGCGAAAGGGTGGAATATTCCACCGGCCACACCGATGCCGCGACCACGGCCGAAGGCGTCCTCGCGGCGGCGCGGGGCGTGTGTCAGGACCATGCGCATGTCTTCATCGGTGCAGCCCGCGCTTTGGGGATTCCCGCGCGTTATGTCAGCGGCTACCTGATGATGAACGACCGGGTTGAGCAGGACGCAGGCCACGCATGGGCTGAAGCGTTCGTCGAAGGGCTGGGCTGGGTCGGGTTCGATATTTCCAACGGCATCAGTCCCGATGCCCGCTATGTCCGCGTGGCGACCGGTCGGGATTATCGTGATGCGGCTCCCATCACGGGTATCCGATACGGCGCGCGTGACGAATCCATGCATGTGAAGCTTGCCGTCGAACAGCAGCGTGTGGAACAATAAGCCGGGATAAGACACGCCGATGCAGACAATGGGGCGGGATTCGGTCATAACCGGATCTTGGATGTCTGCGGATAAAACGGGCTGACGGGGCAGATCGATGACGTATTGCGTGGGAATGGTGCTCGACAAGGGCCTCGTGCTGATGAGCGACACACGCACAAATTCCGGCGTCGATAACATCTCGGTCTTCCGAAAGATGTATCACTGGTCGGTTCCGGGCGAACGCCAGATCACGATCATGACGGCCGGAAACCTTGCCACCACGCAAGCCGTGATCTCGCAACTGGAAGAGCGGAACAAGGCGCCAAGTGACCGCCGCCCTTCGGTGCTTGAAGCGCCCACGATGTTTCAGGTTGCCACACAGGTGGGCAACTTGCTGCGCAGCGTCATCGAGGGGCGTCAGGAAGGCGGAATGCAGTCCGAAGGCCCGCGCTTTACAGCGTCGATGATCGTGGCAGGCCAGATCAGGGACATGGAACCACGCCTGTTCATGATCTATCCCGAAGGCAACTTCATCGAAGCCAGCTTTGATACACCGTTCTTCCAGATCGGTGAAACCAAGTATGGTCGCCCGATCCTGCTGCGCGGCTATGACCGGACGATGAGTTTTGAAGATGCGGTCAAGCTGTTGATGGTGTCGTTCGATTCAACGCTGGCGGCCAACCTTTCGGTCGGCCTGCCGTTCGATCTCATGGTGCTGGAACGTGACCGGTTCGAACCCCTGCACCAGCGCCGTATTCTTGCCAGCGATCCCTATTTCAAATCGATCTCTTCAAGTTGGAGCGAAGCGCTGCGGCAGGCGTTTCATTCGCTGCCCGATTATACCTTTGCCGAAGATGGTGAACACCGCGCCTGAAATCTTGCGCGGGTGCGGTCAGAACGACGGCTCACAGCCGCTCGACACCCTTAACGCTATCTTGCCGAAAAATAACAGATTCTCTGCGGATTGGTCGAAACGTTCCATAATTTGTCCTCCGGTGTCGGTCGTTTTGAAACGATTGCATCCGTTCCCGAAGCGATCTTCCTTAGGAAAAACGTGTAGGATGGCCTGACAGGGTTCAGTTTCGGTTCATTCCGAAACTAACCTTTGTGGCCAAATATTTCTGCTGGCGCATACCTGCCCACATGGTTGATCGCGTCACACTCCACATCCTCGATGGTGATACCGCCCGCAGGGCGCAGCTCGCACGCTTGGCGTTTGCGGCAGGCCATCATGCTGAAATCTATGCCTCGGCTGATGAGCTGCTGGCCCACGCCCCGTCAGGCGGCTTGGTGCTGGCGCAGGACGAGCCGGTCGGCGAAGGCATCCCCCGCCTGATCGCGGCGATGATGCGCGCCGGGCACTGGTTGCCCGTCATCGCTATTGCCGAAACGCCAGAAACATCTGCCGTGGTCCGTGCGATCAAGGCTGGCGCGCTTGATTATCTCGCCATGCCCTCGCAGATCGCGCCGCTGAACGATGCTGTGGCCCACGCCGCGAAAGAAGCAGACTCCTACCGTGCTCAGCGTGCCCGCGCGGCCGAAGCCCGCCAGCGCATCTCCCGCCTTTCCCTGCGTGAACGCGAAGTGCTGGACCGCCTTGCCGAAGGTTGCAGCAACAAGGCCATCGCCCGCGAACTCGATATCAGCCCGCGCACTGTCGAAATCCATCGCATGAAGATGATGGGCAAACTCGGCGCGCGCCATGCCGCCGAAGCTGTCCGCCTTCGCATCGAAGCCAGCGGGCTGGATGAAGTGGCGGCTTGACGCTGTGGCCTGACGCTTCAGGGGCGACAACCAGAACGCAAAAAGGCGGGAGCGATCCCGCCTTTTTTGTTGTCACCGGCAGAAGGGCTTCAACCCGCCCGGTTCCAGATGGAAGTGATCGCGGTGCGCGGCGTTATAATCCGGGGTGAGGACGGTGCCGAAGCGTTTGCACGCGCTGTCGCGCACCGTGCGTAGAAATGCGCGGATCTGGGGTGAGGGGCTGTTCCAATCTGAAACCACGCTGATCCGCCGCCCATCGGCCAGCCGGAATGCCGCCACGTCCACCGCATTGGCCGTAGCATGGGCGGAAAGGCGGTTGGTGCCGGCCACATTGCGACAGGAATAGCTGCCCATCGTCTCGATCCGCACCAGTGGGCTGCCCAGAATTTGCCGCGCTGCCCTGTCCACCCCGAACCGTGCCCAGCCTTGCAGCGAACTTGCCACCGGACAAGTGACCGGCCCAAGATTGGTCACTTCCAGTCGGGCGTCGTCGCCCCGCAGTTCGGCCAGCCGCACAGTGCCAAGGTTCGAACAGCCAGTGCCGAAATACTGGTCGGCCAGCGGTGTGAACTTTGCCTGCGTCGTTCCCAGATTGGCCAGGCAGGCCCGCGCCTGTGGTGATTGCGAAAGCGACGCGCCCGTGCCGCGCGCAGGTTGGCGTTTTGGCTGCTCCGGCGCACCGATGCAGCCCGAAAGCAAAGCGGTCAAAGCCGCAACAAGGATCGCGCGCCGGGACATGGCGTGAAATTGACACTTCATGGTTATCAATGGGTTAAAGCAGCGCGCGACAAAGCCACAGCCTGTCGCAAACCGTGCACCGCAAGTGCGGCACCAGCTATCCGTTTTCGTTGATAGGGAAAATGCCGGGAGAAATGGTGGGCGCTGACGGGCTCGAACCGCCGACCCTCTCGGTGTAAACGAGATGCTCTACCAACTGAGCTAAGCGCCCCGGCGGTTGCGCTATTGCGCGGAAAGTGCGGGGCAGTCAACCGTGCAGGTTGGTATTATCCTTCGGATAGCTGCGGCGTGGTGATGATACGGTCGCGCGCCACGCGAATATCACCCGCTTCCTTCTGCAGTTTCAGTCGCTCCTTGTCGTTCGCGCGGAACATGTCTTCGCTGCGGGCAACCGCCTCTGCCGAAAGCCCTGCGTCGGCCAGCGCGATTCGCGCCATCTTTACCGCCGATTCCATCACTTCGCGCACCACGGCATTTACCGGCGCATCGCGCAGGGCAATCACCGCTCGCCGGTCGAAAGCCCGGACATAAAGCGCGGCACGAGGGAAGGCTTCATGCACCGCTTCCACGAAATCCGATGAGACCTGATCGCCGTCCATGCAGAAGAAGATCATCTCCGCATCGCCCGCGCCTGCCTGCCGCAACAGGTCCAGCCGGGTGCCGTCACCGAAATAGACCTTCGCGCCAAAGCCTGCGGCCACATCGATCATCTCGATATCGGTATCGACCATCGTCACGGGGATATTGCTGGCCAGCAGCATCTGCGTCACGCTCTGCCCAAAGCGGCCAAAGCCCACGACCACCGCATTTGCGCCATCGGGCTGCGGTCCTTCGCGTTCTCCGGGCGCGCTTTCCGCCTCGCGCCGGAACCGGGCGGTGGCCATCATCAGGAACGGCGTCGTCGCCATCGAAAGCGTGACGACGGCGCCGAACAGGCTTGCCGCATCGGGTGCGATCAGCAGCGCGCTCTGCGCCTGCGCAAACAGCACAAAGCCGAATTCACCGCCTTGGCTCAGCAACAGGCCCAGCGCCATCGCCCCGCGCCATGCCATGCCGAATGCCATGCCGATGCCAAAGATCACCGCGCCCTTCACCGCGATCAGTGCCAGCGCCATGCCCGCCACGAACAGCGGCCGTTCGGCAATCGCTTCAAGGTTCAGCATCATCCCCACGGCAAGGAAGAACAGACCCAGCAGGATCGAACGGAACGGTTCGACATCGGCCTCCAGTTCGTGCCGGTATGGGCTGTCCGCCAGCATTACGCCCGCCACAAAAGCGCCCAGCGCCGTCGAAAGCCCCAGCAGTTCCATGACCGCCGCCGATGCCATGACGGTGAACAGTGCTGCCACCACGAACATCTCGCGCTCGCCCAGATTACCGATCAGGCGAAACAGCGGACGGATCACGAACCGCCCCGCCGCGATCAGTCCGGCCAGCGCGCCCAAGGTATAAAGCGCCAGCAGCCAGCCCGGAGGGCCACCGGCATCAGCCGGATTGCGGCTCATCGCGCTGATGATCGTGATCAACGGGATGATCGAAAGGTCCTGAAACAGCAGCATCGCAAAGGCGCGTTCGCCAAAGGGCGTGCGCAGTCGCCCCGACGATTGCAGCATCGGCAAGACCTGCGCGGTGGACGAAAGCGCCAGCGGCAGGCCCAGGGCCAGCGCCGCTTCCCAACTGAATTCGGTGAACATGCCGATCACCGCCGTCACCGCAAGCCCGCAGAAGACGACCTGCAACAGGCCCAGTCCCAGAATGTCCCGCTTCATCCGCCACAGCCGTGCCGGGTTCAGTTCCAGCCCGACAAGGAACAGCAGCAGCGTTATGCCGAGTTCGGCAATGCCCAGTTTCTGTTCGGCATCGCCCACCAATCCCAACACCTGCGGCCCTACAACAGCGCCTGCCACGAGATAGCCCAGCGTGGCACCCAGGCCCAGCCGCCTGAACACCAGCACGAATATCAGCGCAAAGCCCAGCAGGAGGAACCCGTCGCGCAACATGGAAGTGTGTTCGGCCATGCGCTTACCTTTAGGCGACCAGCGCGTGTCCGCAACCACCGTTCAGCTTGCGTTGATCTGCGGTCGCGGAAAGTCTAGCCAGAAAGATGCGAGAACGACATTCGTCACAATAACTCGTCATGCTGAACTTGTTTCAGCATCCATCCCACGGCACCGAGCGGCGGTCCGTGGCGAGAAATGGACCCTGAAACAAGTTCAGGGTGACGGGTAACCTGTCAGCGAGTTTTGTTTTGATCGAAGCAGCGAAACGGCAGAGGGGTATTCATGCGCAAGGTTCTGGCACTCGCGGCGGCAACGCTGCCCGCAATCGCTTCAGCCCAGTCAAACCCACCTTCCGCCCAGGGCGATGTCTCGCTCACCATCTATAACAACGATCTCGCGCTGGTGCAGGACGTGCGCCAGATGAGCCTGCCCACAGGCCGCACCCGGCAGGAATTTCCCGATGTATCCGCCGCAATCCGGCCCGAAACGGTTACGCTTAATGCAGGCGGCACCGGCATCGTCGAACAGAACTTCGACTATGATCTGCTCACGCCGGAAAAGCTGATGGACAAAGCCGTGGGGCAAACCGTAACCGTCGTCCGCACCAATCCTGCCACGGGGGCCGAAACGCGCGAAAGTGCAACGATCCTTGCCAACAATGGCGGCACCGTGGTCCGCATTGGTGACCGGATCGAGGTGCTCAACCAATATGGCGCGCGGGTAATCTTCCCCAGCCTGCCCGCAGGCCTTCGCGCGCGCCCCACGCTATCGGTCACGCTCGATACCACCACGCCCGGCAGCCGCCCCGTCTCGCTCAGCTATCTCTCGCGCGGTTTCGGATGGAAGGCGGATTATGTCGCCCTGTTCGATGAGGCTGCAGGCAAGATCGACGTGCAGGGCTGGATCACGCTCAATAACAACAGCGGCACCACGTTCGGTCAGGCCAAGGTGCTGCTCGTTGCAGGGGCCGTGGGGCAGGAAAACAACGGTTACCAAAGCTACCGCCCGCAGCGTCCGGTCATGCCCGGCAACCGCCCCGGCACGCAGACCGCCAACCGCGAAAGCCTTGGCGATTTCTATGTCTATCCCATCGCGGGCCGCACCACCGTGGCCAATGCCCAGCAGAAGCAGGTCAGCTTCCTTGATGTGGCGGGCGCCCCAGCGACCAAGGCTTATCACTTCCGCAATGGGTGGCTGCAGAACCAGACCGAACCGCAAAGCGCCGACACCGTGCTGCGCTTTTCCACCGCGCGCGAGGCGGGCCTTGGCGATGCGCTGCCCGCTGGCACCGTGCGTGTCTATATGCGCGATGCGCGGGGACAGCCGCAGTTCATTGGCGAAAATGGTATCGGGCACACCCCGATGGGGTCCGCGCTTGCGCTGAAAACGGGCGAGGCGTTCGACGTGAAAGTCCAGCCCATGCTGGAAAAGCGCGATCGGATCGACAGCGGAGAATGGGAACGCTCGGTTCGCTACCGCGTGACCACGCCCGGCAAATCCCCCACCGAAGTCACCGTGGAAACCGAAAAGGTCTTCTGGCGCACGACGATGACCTACAAGGTCACCAATGCCAAGGCCACGCCCGTCACCGTCGAAGTGGTGCAGGGCGGCCTCGACAACTGGTGGCACGATACGCGCGTTCCCAGCGAGACGATCAAGGGCGAACAGCGCTCAGCCGATGAACGTGTGTGGCAGGTGCCTGTCCCCGCCAATGGCGAGACGACGCTCACCGTCCAGTTCGACACACGTTATTGAGCCGCCCGGTGCGCCGCGCACTATTTGCCGCGCTGTTGTTATGCGCCAGCGCTCCCGCGTTGGGGCAGGGCATGGTCACGTCCGCCGCGCCTGAATCCGTCTCGGTCAGCGTCTATCGCGCGCCCGATCGTGGCAGTGACACCGCGATGGAGCTTAACTGGCTGCAAGGCTACGCGCTGGTCACCGAAAAGCGCACCGTTGAAATCCCCGCAGGCAAGGCCACGATCCGCTTTGAAGGCGTGGCGGCAGGGCTTTTTCCCGAAAGTGCCATAGTCACCGGCCTGCCGTCCGGCGTGCGGGAAAAGAACCTCGACGCTGATCTGCTGTCCCCGCGCAGCCTCTACGCGCGCATGTTCGGTAGGCCCGTAATCCTGCGGCGCACGCTTCCCGGCAACGGCGGCATTCGTGAAGAGCGCGCGGTCATTCGTTCCGGCCCCGACGGCGCAGCGATTCTTCAAACCGCCGCCGGGTTCGAAGTGGCCAATTGCGGCGGACTGAACGATGAAATCCTCTATGCCGAAGCACCAGAGGACTTGTCGGCCCGTCCCACCCTCTCGATAGAAACCGAAAGCGCCACCCCGCAAAAGGTCACGCTGTCGCTGTCCTATCTCGCTTGGGGTTTTGATTGGCAATCGAACTATGTGATCCACATGAACCCCGATGGTCGCACGGCAGACCTTGCGGCATGGGTCACGCTGGCCAGCAGCGATTCAACCAGCTTTGCCGATGCGGAAACCGCGGTGATTGCTGGCGAAGTGAACCGCGAAGATACGGAACGGGGCGAAGCGCCATCGGGCGGCGATCTCGAACTGCGCTGCGTCCTGTCTTCGCGGCCGCCCCCGCCGCCTGCACCGCCACCTCCGCCGATGGCAATGGCTCCAGCGCCTGCGATGATGATGGAGAGCGCCGATATCGTCGTAACGGCCCAGCGCGCCAAGGCCATGAATGTCCCCGTCACCGTCCAGCAGGAAGGGTTGGGCGACCTCAAACTTTATCGCGTCCCCGTTCCTGTCACCGTCGCCGCCAATGCCCAAAAGCAGGTCGCGCTGGCGCAGAAGCCGGGCGTCAAGATGGACGCGCTCTATCGCACGGAAATCTGGGAAGACAGTAACGAACCGGTCCGTCAGATGCTGCGCACCCGCAACCGCAAGGAAGAAGGCCTTGGCCTTCCGCTGCCCGGCGGCCCTGTGACAGTGTTCGAACCTTTTGGTGAAACCACACTGCTCGCAGGCGAAGGCGGGTTGCAGGACCGCGCCGTGGGCGAAGACGTTGAAATTCTTCTCTCCCCATCCACCCAGGTCACCGCCACGGTGGAGGAACTGGACCGTAAAGGTCGCACCCGCACCGTGCGTCTTACGGCCACCAACGCCCGGCCTGTGCCCATCAGCTTCGAAGCCCGCATTGCGCGCAACCCGGAAACGCAGTTGAAGCCCATCGGCGCAAGGCTCACCCGCAAGGATGGTCGCGATATCTGGTCGGCCACCGTGCCTGCCAACGGCACAATGACGCTGACCTATCGCCTCGTAGAAGCAGAGTGATTTTGATCACAATCGGATGACTCGCGCTTGCCAATGGGCAGGCAATATTGAACCATGCTCATCCAGATCGGGGGCGTGGTTCAATGAATTGGTCGCATTGGTGCAAGTACGGCGGCAAACTGGTTTTTGCCGCATCCGCGCTATTGATCACCGGTTCCGCTCACGCTGCATGGCGTGAAGCCTCCACCACGCATTTCGTCATCTATGGCGAAGAATCCGAAAGCGTGCTGCGCAAGTTTGCCGAAAATCTGGAAAAGTATCATTCGGCTTTGGCGCTGGCGACGCAACAGGACGTGCCCGATCCCAGTCCGTCCAACCGCGTCACTGTCTATTCGGTGGGCAGTCTCGATCAGGTCCGCAAGCTCTATGGAGAGAAAGAGGCCAGTCGCTACCTCAGCGGGTTCTATGTTCCGCGCGCGGGCCATACATTTGCCATAGTGCCCGATATCATCGGGGCCACGGTAGCTGACTGGAACGATACGCTTCAGGTGCTGCTGCACGAATATGCCCACCATTTTGTGATGAGCACCAGCCGCTTCCCTCTGCCGCGCTGGGCGAACGAAGGCACTGCGGAATTTTTCGCCTCCGCCGCGTTCAAACGCGACGGCTCGGTCAGTATCGGCCGCCCCAATCCCGGCCGCCTGCTCGAAAACACCTATGCGGTCGATGTTTCCTTGCCCGAACTCATGGACCCGGAACTCTATGCTGCCAAACGCAGCAAGTTCTACGATTCCTTCTACGGGCGAAGCTGGCTGCTCTATCACGCGCTGGTGATGTCGCCGAAGCGGCAGGGGCAGCTTGCCCGCTATTACAATGGGTTGGTTTCTGGTCAATCCTCGCTCGACGCGGCCAAATCTGCCTTCGGTGATCTCGCCGCTTTTGACCGCGAACTTGATGGCTATTCCAAGCGTCGCGGCTTCATGACATATACGATCAAGGCGGAAGCCTTGAAGGTTGGCCCCGTCGCCGTGCGCGAATTGCGTGAAGGCGAAGCCGCGATCATGACGCTGCGCATTCGCCAGAATCGCGGGGTGGACGAAGCGGCAGCCAAAACCCTGCTCGCCGCGATGCGCACATTCGCCCAGCAATATCCCAAAGATCCTGCCGTGATGGCCGTGCTGGCCGAAGCGGAATACGACGCTGGCAACCATGCCGAAGCCATCGTTGCCGCCGATGCCGCGCTTGCGCTCAATCCGGCACAGGTTCAGGCGCATGTGCAAAAGGGCTATGCCTTGTTCGCGCAGGCGCAGAAATCGGGGCAGGCCAAGGATTTCCGCATCGCGAACAACGCTTTCCTCCGTCTCAACGCGGTGGAGAACGATCATCCGATACCGCTGATCTATTTTCACCGCAGCTTTACCGAACGCGGTGTGAAGCCGCCGGAGAATGCAGTCCAAGGTCTTGAAAAGGCGTCGGAACTCGCACCCTATGACGAAGGGGTGCATCTGTCGCTGGCAACGCAATATATCGCCGAGGGGAAGCCCGATCTGGCGCGGCTCCATCTGGTACCGGTTGCCTATGATCCTCACGGCGGCGATCTGGCCGATACCGCGCGGAAGATGCTGGATGGTTTGCATTCTCCGGCCAAACCGGAAAGTCCTGCGGCAGAGGCACAAAAAACCGTGCCATCCGCGGCAACTGCGCAACCCTGAAAGTAAGCGCGCCGCCCGTGAACCTGCCATCAGCAACAAAAAGTCGCTGACGTCATGGCTTCATGATGATACCGAGCCGTCATGGGTGGGAATAGGGGCGGAATTTCAGGCGGTTCGTGGCTTGGCGTGGCCAGAGCAATGTTGCCCGGCGTCGCCGTTCCCGGTCTGCTGCTCGGCCTCGCTGCAGCGTTCCTGATGCTGACCGCTGGCAGCAGCCAGCCTGAACAGCCGCAATCGCGCGTCGATGCCGACGGTCGCTACCAACTGGTCACGCCGTGGAACACGGTATTTGATCGCGCCATGCTCAAAGGTCGACCTTCTCTCGTGTGGTATGGCTGCATCGATTGCGCGGATGGCAGCGCAGATACGCTGGCTCGACTGGTACGGTTGCGCAAGGCCAATGGGCAGGGTGACGACGCGGTGCGGATCGTGATGATCACGCTCGACCCGCGGCGCGATACACCCGAACGTCTTCGCCAGTTCGTTGATCGCGTAGGCGGTGGAGTGATTGCGCTTACCGGAAATGCCGAAGTCGTGGCGAAAGTGGCCGACAATGCCGGAATATTCGTCCGCCGTGCCATGCTGCCGGGCGGTGTCACGCAGATAGAGCATACCAGTGATGCCTATCTCTACGATGCCAACGACGATTTCTTTGCGCGGATCAGCCCGAAGGACAGCGATGCGGCGGCACTGGCAAAGCTGCGCGGCGTTTTCAAGGTGACCGATCAGACTGGAGATGTCACCCCGGTCGATAAATCGCATAGACCTTCTTGACCTGCACCGTGCTTTCCCACGAACATTCGGCACCTTGTTCCACAAGGAAAACATCGCCTTCGCAATAGGTTGCTTTCCGCCCAGCACCATCGACGAACGTAACTGCGCCCTGCGTCAGGTGCATCAGTTCATAATGGCGATAGGGCATAGCAATGCGAGTGTAGGGCGTGGAATCCCAGGTGCCGCAGACGAATTCGCCGTTGGCAGAGCGATAGTCGGTAAAGTTCCGGCACGATGGCGTCGGCCCGACGAGCAGTTCGGCCAGCGGCGGGTTGGATGGGCTGAGTCGCGCGGCTTCATCGATCGGGACAAGGCGATCTGCGCCTGCAGGGCCACTGGAGCAGCGCATTATGATGACTGTGGTGGCCGTGCGCGCCGTCCATGCGAAGGGCAGGCCTGCAGGGATTACCACGCTGCGGCGTGCAGGAACATCAACAAGATCAGTGCCTTGTTGCAAGGCCAACGCACCGTCCAGCACGATTGCGAATTCATCCGCCGCCAGCGCCGCTTCCGTTCCCTCACCCGAAAGGCGCAGAACCGCGACGCTGACCGGACCATCGGGAAGGAAAAGCGCCTGACGGTTCGCTGTCCAGGCTCCGTCGCCGCTGGCGGCGAGGAGGTCTGACTGGGCGGCGAAGGCGGCGAGATCGATGAAGGAGCGGACGCGGGTGGGGGCTTCGGTCATGGGGCCTGCTTTTGCTGGATTTGCAGGCGATGATAGCGGGGCGGCAGGCACAGATGTTGGCGAAGTCCGACGATTGACGGCAGGATTGGCTGGTCGTGATGGCGCAGACGGCATGGCAAACTGCGGTGCGGAGCGGCCAGGAAAACGGGTGCATTCTGCCCGCCTTTCAGCGCCTTGCAGGTGATTCCAAAGGTCGCTCAGGCGCGCTTAGGTGCAGTTAGGTGCATCTAGGTGCACTTCAGAAACACACCGGTTACAGCGCCAGAAGATCACTGCCCACTTCGGCGAAATAGCGGGCCATCGCCTCTGTCGCGGTGTCCGAAAGGGTGATGAATGCCCGGCGCCGGTCGGTAGCATCCTCGGCCCGGCAGAAAAGGCCTGCGTTCGTCATCTGCGTAATCCAGCGCAGCGCGGTTGTGGGCGGCACGCCCGATGCGATGCACAGCGAGGTGACGGATACGCGCTTATGCTCTGCCCGGGCGGCGGTGAGATCGAGCAGCATGTCCCATGCAGGATCGGCGAAAAGTTCACCTTCGAAAAAGCGCGAACGCAACTGGCGCTGGCGGAGGATCTTGCGCACGAGGCGGGGATCGGGAAGCGAGGGGCGGCCAGTGCGTGCGGCCTGGGCCGATGATTGCACGAGCCGCTGCGTGGCGGGATCGCGCGCGTTGCTGCCATCAAACGAAAACGCCGAAGCGCCAACGCGATCGCCACTTTCATCCTCAAGCGGACTGCCTGACAGCGCTTCAAGCTTGTGCGCGATTTCGGAAACCTGCTGAGTAAGCCGGAGGAGCGACATGCGATCGATGTCCGACAGTTCGCGCACCCGCGAACCTTGGCCGCACAGCACCTGACCAAGCGCCATCAGGCGATCCGCCCGGCTGGGGCTGACCAGAATCTGTGCTTCGGACTGATCGAGGCAGCCGAACACATCATCGAGCGAACCCATGCTGGTGGATACCACCATCTGCGCGCCGCCATTGGCGACCCGCTGATCCAGACGGGCGAGGGCGGCCATTTCAGTGCCTTCGAGAACCGGGCAATCGACCAGCACGAGATCGCCCAGCGGGGCATCATCGGCCCCGGCAGCAATGGTTGCCAGATCGGCAGTGCGCGCGACGCGCAAGCCCGCAGCGGCGGCATCTTCGGCCATTTCGCTGCGCAGCCACGCGCGATCGGCAAAGATCGAGACTGCGAGCGGCGAGAAGGTGCGCAACAGGGCGGTATCTTCAACACCTGCGCCATCAGACCAGCCCCGATCCGCGCTGCCGGGATATTCGAACGGTGCCACTGTCTGTGCCATTGCCCTGTTCCTTAGTATCGCTACTTATGCGAACAGGTGTGGAACAAACAGGGGGTACGTCAAGGCCGGTTATCTCGATTTTGGATCAAGATACGATCTCGATGGGCGTGCCATCGCCCACAAGTGTCCATAATTCTTCGATTTCCTCATTGGACAAGGCAATGCATCCATCAGTCCAATCCCCCGGAACGCGGCCAATATCGATCCAGTTTGGTTGTCCATGAATGAAAATCTGCCCGCCGGGAGATCTGCCCCGCGATTCGGCAAAGGTTCGATCTGCCGCGTTCGGATAGGAAATGTGGAGCGACAGATGGTAGGCGCTATCCGGGTTGCCATGATCGATGACATAGCGGCCTTCGGGCGTGCGCTCATCACCTTCGAACTGCTTGTGCCCCTGCGACGCATCGCCCAACTGGATGCCATCATAGCGGCGCAACACGGTGCCTGAAGCATCAAGCAGAAGCAGGCGGCGCGCCGATTTTTCGACACGGATGGAGGCGACATCCTCGGCGCGGATCGCGCTGGCACGGGCTGGCTGCGGAGAGCCGGGGAACACGCCCCATGCCGTTGCCGCGACAACCGCGGGAAGCAGTAACAGGACGATCCGGCGGCGCATGTGCCCAGCATAGCCCCGACGGCAAGCGGCGGGAATGCCAAGTTTGGTATGTCAGGGGGACGGCGGCGCTGCCGCCCTCTGGCGCATCAATCTACAAACGGATCGCGCACGAGGATCGTGTCTTCGCGTTCCGGGCTGGTGGAGACGAGCGCCACCGGCGTTTCGATAAGTTCCTGCACGCGCTGGATATACTTGATCGCCTGCGCAGGCAGATCGGCCCATGAACGCGCGCCTGCGGTGGTGCCGTCCCAGCCGTCCATTTCTTCGTAGATCGGTTCGACTTCCGCCTGATCGGCGGCGTGCGAAGGATAATAGTCCAGCACCTTTCCGCGCAGGCGATAGCCGGTGCAGATCTTCACCTTGTCAAAACCGTCAAGCACATCGAGCTTGGTCAGCGCGATGCCGGTGACGCCGGAGATCGCGCAGGACTGGCGAACCAGCACGGCATCGAACCAGCCGCAGCGGCGCTTGCGCCCGGTCACGGTGCCAAATTCGTGGCCGCGTTCGCCCAGACGCTGACCGGTTTCGTCCTCAAGCTCGGTGGGGAACGGGCCGGAGCCGACGCGCGTGGTATAGGCCTTGACGATGCCCAGCACGAACCCGGTGGAATTGGGGCCGAGGCCCGAACCCGAAGCAGCGGTGCCCGAAACGGTGTTCGACGAGGTGACGAACGGATAGGTGCCGTGATCGACATCGAGCAGCACGCCCTGCGCGCCTTCGAACAGGATGCGCGCGCCAGCCTTGCGCACGGTGTTCAACCGCTTCCACACCGGCTGCGCGAATTGCAGTACGTAAGGCGCGATTTCGCGCAGTTCTTCGATGAGGGCAGCGCGATCGACCGGCGGCTGGCCGAAGCCTGCACGCAACGCATCGTGATGCGCGCAAAGGCGATCAAGCTGCGAATCGAGTGCATCGAGATGGGCCAGATCGCAAACGCGGATGGCGCGGCGGCCGACCTTGTCTTCATAGGCCGGGCCGATGCCGCGCCCGGTGGTGCCGATCTTGCCTGCACCAGCGGCCTGTTCGCGCAGGCCATCCAGATCGCGGTGGAGCGGCAGGATCAGCGGGCAATTATCGGCAATGGCAAAGTTTTCGGCATTGATTTCAACGCCCTGTCCGGTGAGCTTTTCAATCTCTGCCTTCAGCGCCCACGGATCGAGCACCACGCCGTTGCCGATGATCGACAGCGTGCCGGTGACGATGCCCGAAGGCAGCAGCGACAGCTTGTAAACCTGTTCGCCCACGACGAGCGTGTGCCCGGCATTGTGGCCGCCCTGAAAGCGGACGACGGCATCGGCACGGCTGGCCAGCCAATCGACGATCTTGCCTTTGCCTTCATCGCCCCACTGGGCGCCAATCACGGTTACGTTGGCCATGAATACACTCCTCCACCCTGCCAGGGTGGATCCAAAAACGCCCTTCGACAGGACTCGGCGTAGCGGATGGATGGGCGAGGCGCGGCCCCGCATTTCGGTGCGCGCCCTAGGAGGGGAAGGGCGGGCAAGTCAAGGCTGTAACGGTGGTCGGTTGTCAGCGCACGGATTTGACCTGAGCAGCGGTCACCCTGTCGCGGTATTTGTTGCCGAAATGCGTGCGGACGTAGTTGACCACATCGGCCACCTGATCGTCGGTCATCATGCGGCCCACGCCGGGCATTCCGTGGAGGCCTTTCAACACCACGAACACGGCATAATCGCCGGATGCGAGGTTCGGGTTTGCGGCGAGCGCGGGATACGTGCCTGCGCCATTTGCGCCACGCGCATCGGACATATGGCACCCCGCACAGACGCGGCGGTAAAGCCGTTCGCCATCGGGTTCACTGAACTGGCGGGCATTGACGAAAGCGCCGTCGGCATCTCCCGGTTGCAGAAAAGCGGACGCTGCCGGGCCTGATGCTTCTGCCGCCGACTGGGCCAGAGCGTTTGCCGCGATGCTGCCCAACGCAAAGGCGGCAGTTGCATTCAGGATGACGGTTCCGCGTTTCATCACTACTTTCCCCTTATCCGGCCAAAACGCGCTGGTGCAGCCGCCCGATGGCATCGAGCGCCGAGGTGATCGCGCCTTCCTGCCATGCGGGAATGTACGAGGCGTGTTCGCCAGCCAGCAGGATGCGGCCATCTATCTGGCACAGGTTCTTGTAATGCTCGGCGCGGGCTTCATCGCTCCAGTTGCCGAAGCAGCCCTGGGTCCACGGCACGCGATGCCAGCCGACCGCGACGCCGCTGATGAATTCTTGCCTGTATTGCGGGTGGATGCGGCTGCCCCATTCGACCGCGCGGGCCACGCGCTCTGCCGGAGGGAGCGAGGTGAATTCATAGGCGAATGCGCCAAAGCCATAGGCGCCGAGCAGCGTGGCGGGGCCGGGGGTGCCATAATTGGTGCTGGGATAGCTGATCTGGCCGATGGGCAGATCGGTCATCGTGATGCCGCCGTAGATATGTTCGTCCTGCTCCCAGAAGCGGCGTTTGAATTCGAGGCCGACCTTGAGCGAGGCTTCATAGGGCACGGCACCAATGGCGGCGGCCATATCGTTGCCCACATTCATTTCGATCTGGCTGAGGATCGACAGCGGGATGGTGCAGAGGCACCAGTCGGCGCGGGCGGTGGCTTTTGCGCCTGTTCTGGTATCCACATAGGCGGCGGTGACGCCGGTTTCATCCTGCGTGATCTGCGTGACCTTGGCGTTGAGGTGGACGGAATCGCCCACTTTCCTTACAAAGGCGCGGGGGACCATATCCATGCCGCCCACGGGCTGAAAAATGGCGGTATGGTGGGTGGAACCCATGCTGTCGGAAATGTGATTCCACAGGCCGGACCGCAGGACGGATTCGAAGGTCAGCGGCTGGGAGGCGATGGGTTCTGCCGAAAGGCCGCCGCCCGGCCCCTTCGCCCAGCCGCGCCGTTCGCTTGATGGTTTGCCTGCGACATAGCGGTAGTCCTTGTCGAGCGCGCCAAGGTCGCGGAGCGCTTCGAGCAGGATTTCGCCGTCTTCCTTGGTCACCGTGTCGGCCAGAGCGTCTTTCTTCACCGCCTTTGCCAGGAGTTCGCTGACATGGCCGAGGAAGTCTGCCTGAATGTGGCGGTAGCGCTGCGGGGTGCCGCCGAAGGCCTTGGTCGAATGGACATAGGCGTTGTAATTCAACTGCATGAACGGTTCGAGCGCGACGCCGAGTTCATGGCAGTAGTGCATGATCGCATAGTGATTGTGCGGAATGCGCCACGGGCCGGGGTTGATATAGTTGCCGGACGAAAATGTGCAGGTTTGCGTTGCGCCGCCGAGTTCGGTGAATGTGTCTCCGCCGCGCAGGGTCCATGACCGGCCGCCCACGCGATCATTGTATTCCAGAACCTGCACCGAATACCCGGCGCGGCGCAGTTCATAAGCGGCAGTGAGGCCTGCCAGCCCTGCGCCGAGAATCAGCACGGAGGCGCCCTTCGATCCGCCATCGAGGCGGGGCACGCCCTTGAATGGAGATGCCTGCGCCTGACCGAGGCTGGTCATGGCGAGATACATGGCCGATGCCCCACCCGCCTTGCCGATCAGGGCGAGCAGATCGCGCTTGCTGACCTGAAGCGCTGAATCGAATGGCATCGATGTGTCCCCGCGCAGCGCGGCTCTGGTGCATTTGCTGCAGTGCAGCGTTGTCGGATGGTTCCCGCGCCTTGAGCATACGTCGTTTGACGCATTCGGACCGGCGAGGCGGCGCCCGGTCCGGTCGATCTAGCCAATCCGTGCATTGGTTCATCGCGCGTTTGGTTTGGACCCGAAGCGACGCGCAGCCTAATTCCGGGGCAGCCGAAAGTCTGCGCTTTGCCGCAGTGGAGAGGAGCTTCGAATGGATCCCGTCACAATGGCACGCCGGCTTGGCGAAGGCCTGCTGTCATTCCCCGTAACGCCGTTTGCTGATGACGGTGCGGTCAATATCCCCGCGTTCCAGGATCATTGCGACTGGATGCTGCGCCACGATCTGTCAGGCCTGTTTGCCGCTGGCGGGACGGGCGAGTTCTTCTCGCTGACGCCTGAGGAAGTGGTCGATGTGGTGCGCGCCGCCGTGGACGTGCGCAAGGCGGGCGTGCCGGTGATTTCGGGCTGCGGTTATGGCACTGCCATCGCCACCGGAATTGCGCGGGGTGCGGAGAAAGCGGGAGCAGACGGCATTCTGCTGCTGCCGCCTTACCTCGTCGGGTCGAAGCAGGAAGGCCTTGCCGCGCATGTGGAGGCGGTGTGCCGGTCCACCGGGCTGGGCGTGATCGTCTATAATCGCGACAACGCGATCCTTGATGACGATACGCTGGAAGGCCTGTGCGAGCGCAATCCCAACCTTGTGGGATACAAGGATGGCGTGGGCGATATCGAGCTGATGCAGCGCATCTATAACCGCATGGGCGACCGGCTGACCTATATCGGCGGGCTGCCCACGGCAGAGACGTTTGCCACGCCTTATCTGACGATGGGGGTGACGACATATTCTTCCGCCATCTTCAACTTCATGCCGGAATGGGCGCTGGCGTTCTATCACGCGGTGCGCGCTGGCAATCATGCCGAAGTGCAGAAGCAACTGCGCGATTTCGTGCTGCCATACATCACGCTGCGCAATCGCGGGCGGGGCTATGCGGTGTCGATCGTGAAGGCGGGATGCCGCGTGATCGGGCGCGATGTGGGGCCGGTGCGGTCACCGCTGACCGATCTGAGCGAGGCCGAGCACGCCGAACTGCGCGCGCTGGTGGAGAAGGTTTCGGCAGGCTCTCTCGCGGTGGCCGAGTAAATGGGTTAGCAACGGAGATGATGTTCGAACTGAGCCAGCTCCGTTGCTTTGTCGCCGCTGCCGAGGAACTCCACTTCGGCAGGGCGGCGAAGCGCCTTAACATGACGCAATCGCCGCTGAGCAGGCAGATCCAGCTGCTCGAACGCATTCTGGACGTGACCCTGCTGGAGCGAACCAGCCGCAATGTGGCGCTGACGCCTGCGGGGCGGGTATTCCTGATCGAAGCGCAGCGGATCGTGCGGCTGGCAGAGAACGCGGCGCTTGCTGCCCGGCGCGTGGCGCGTGGCGATGCGGGCAAGGTTTCCATCGGGTTCACCGCTGTTTCCGGCTATTCGCTGGTGCCGGGGATCGTGGCGCAGGCGCGCACGGCACTGCCGAACATAGACCTTGAACTGCATGAGATGGTATCGCGCGAACAGACCGAGGCGCTGATGACCGGGCTGGTGGACATCGCGTTCATGCGCCCGCCCATCGTGCGCAACGAATTCGAGACGGCGCTGGCATTGTCAGAGCCGCTGGTCGTTGCCCTGCCCGATGGCGATCCGCGTGGCGACAAGGAAGAACTGACCCTGACCGATCTGCAGGACGTGCCGCTGGCGATGTATTCCCGCAAGGGCGCGGGATATTTCCACGACATGCTGATGCGCTTTTTCGATGAGGCCGCGCTCAGTCCGGTGGTGGTGCAGCATGTTACGCAAATCCATTCGATGCTGGGACTGGTGCGCGCAGGCGTGGCGGCGGCGATCGTTCCGCGTTCGGCGGTGGACCTCCATCCCGATGCCGTGCGGTTTCGACGGCTGGTGACCACGCCCGAAGCGCCGGTGGAACTGTTCATGGCGTGGAAGCGCGGCAATCCCAATCCCGCGCTGGACGCGGTGCGCCGCCTGTGCCTTGATTGCCTGGCGCACTAGGTTTGCACTTGTGAACGCAACCGATCCTGTTGCCGTGACGCGGCATGGCCGGGTGCGGGGCCTGCGCGAGGGTGGGGTGCTGGTGTTTCGCGGCGTCCGTTATGGCGCGGACACGCAGACGACCCGCTTTGCCCGCGCAGCCTTGCCTGCGCCTTGGCAGGACATTGCCCCGGCCACAGCCTATGGCGCGGCGGCTCCACAGACCCACGCAGACGAGCCTGTCAGCGAGGACTGCCTTTTCCTCAACGTCTGGACCCCGGCGCTGGACAATGCACGTCGCCCGGTGATGGTCTATCTGCACGGCGGCGCGCACGCGCATGGTTCCGGCTCCGACACGTTATATGATGGCGGCAATCTGGTGCGCCGTGGCGATGTGGTGGTGCTGACGCTGAACCACCGGCTTGCCGGGTTCGGCTATGGCTATTTCGCAGGAGTGGGCGGGCCTGAGGAATCGGGCAACGTCGGCAATCTTGATATCTGCATGGCGCTGCGCTGGGTGCGGGACAACATCGTGGCGTTCGGCGGCGATCCGGGGCGGGTGATGATCTTCGGCCAATCTGGTGGCGGGGCCAAAGTGGTTTCGCTGATGGCGATGGAAGAGGCGCGACCGCTGTTTCATTCGGCTGCGACGATGAGCGGCCAGCATGTGACCGCCATCGGCCCGATGAACGCGCGACGCCGCGCCGCTGCGTGGATGACAGCGGCGGGTGCGGAGAGCTTCGCATCGCTTCGCGAGATGCCGATGGAGCGGCTGGTCGAGGCGATGGGCGCCACCGATCCGATCGAAGGCAAGGGCGAGATCAGCTTTGCATCCACGCTCGACCATCGCGCGCTGAAGCGGCACCCGTTTCATCCCGATGCCCCGTCCGAAGCGGCGCACATTCCCCTGATCATCGGCAACACGCATGACGAGACGGGGTACTGGCTCGCACCGATCCTGAAGGCCGGGGATACCGATTGGGACAATCTCGAGGCGCGGGTGGCGCGGCAGATCGTCAAGGACGCGGACCCGGCGTGGTTGGTGGCGCAGTATCGCGTGCTTTATCCAGACCGGTCGGCAGGGCAACTGCTGCTGGCGATGTCTACTGCGGCACGATCATGGTCGGGCCATCTGGTGCAGGCCGAAGCGCGGGCGCGGCAGAATGGGCCGACATGGATGTACCAGCTCGATTATCCCTCGCCCGAAGCGGGCGGGGTGCTGGGGGCGTTCCACACGCTGGATATCGGGCTGGTCTTTGCCAACACGCATTTGCTCGCAGCGCGCACCGGAAACACGCCCGACGCCGCGAGGCTGGCGGGGGAAATGGCGGATGCCTTTATCCGGCTGGCGCGGGCGGGCGATCCGAACGGCGGGACGTTGCCGCATTGGCCGCGCTTTACGCTGGAACAGCGGGCGACGATGATTTTTGACAGGACCGTGCGCGTGGAAAACGACCCGCGCGGGGCGGAGCGCAGGTTGCTGGCCCCGATCCCCTATATCAAGCCCGGTGGCTGAGCTTTACTGGTCCCACGGGAAGGCAAGCGTGGGGCGGGCAGCATAGCGCGTCATTTCCAGTGCCAGTTCGCTGCCACAGCCGGGCGCAAGCTGGATGGCAAAGGCCTTGCCGCCCACTTCGCGGCGAACGCCACCGCTGTGCACCGCATCTATGCGATGCTCGCCATAGGCACCGCCCTGAACCACCACTTCGCGCGGGAATGTGCCAGTGTTTATCAGCGTGACGCTGGTTTCGCGGTCCGACATGGCCGTGACCAGCGCGGCTATGCCTTCGGGAATGCCTGCGCGTTTGCGCACCGGATCGAAATAGCGCAGGCGGCAGTGCAGGGGTACGCCACCCTGTGGCGGGCTGGTGCGTGACCATGTGGGGCGGGCGATATGAAGACCGCCGGTCATGGTCTGCACCAGGGCTTTTGCGCTGGCGGGGTTGAAGTCCAGCGTCCAGTCCGCCAGCCGGGTTTCGGGCGTTGAGGTATCGGCACGCATGGTGGCGACGCGCGCATCAAGGCGTTGGCGGTCGGCCAGCAATGCACGTTCGGCGTAGTCGGGATCACGGCCTTCGAGGAAAGCGATCCACGGATCGTCGCCTGCGATGGCGCGGTCTTCAGGTGCCTGCGTGGCGTACCAGATCTCGAAAGCGCTGGTGCGATAGGGGCCGGGCTTCCAGCCATGCCAGCCTTGCGGGCCGTGCATCGTTGGCGTTGAGAACGTGCCGTCCACCATGCGTCCGGCATCGTTGATGATCGCGGTCTGCTTTCGCCACAGGCGCATGAATTCCATATCACCGCTGAGCAGCAGCGCGTTGTAGAACGCGGTGATCGAGCGGGGCACGCGGTTGCGGTGTTCGCGTTCGCCCGTTTGCGGCACCACGGGGGAGAAGTTCCAGCCATAGGTGCCGCCCCACCAGTCTGGCGCGATAGTGCCATCCAGCGCGATCTTGCTGGGCAGAATGCCGCCGTTCGCGCGCATCCGGTCTGCCCATGCGCCGAAGTAATCGAGCGTCCATGTGCGGAATCGCTCCCCCAAACCCAGCGCATAGGCATTGAGGCCGAGCGTGGTGGCCTGAAGGTTCAGCGGATTGTCGCCGACAACGTCGGTATATTCGGCGTAATGGGCAAGGAACTGGCTGTAGTCGTCCTCACCATGTTCAAGGTGAAAGCGCGAGGCATCGAAAGGATCGCCTGCCCAGTCCAGCGGTGTCGCCTTGCGCAGCATGGGGCCACGGCTGCCATTGAGCAGGCTGCGGATGACACGGGCTTGCGGATCATAGTTGCCGACAGAGCGATCATGCCCGGTGTAAAGATCAGCAAAAGTGCGGGTGCGGGCAGTAAGGCGCGGGTCTGAAGGCGCGCTGAGGCCCATGACGTTGAAGGTGGTCAGGCCTTCGGCGTTGTGCTGCCAGTCCATCTGGACCGGGAAATCGCGGTGGTACATGCCCTGCCGCGCGATGGGCACTTCGCTGGTGCGGGCGGTGGCGTATTGGCGCAGGTGCCCTTCCCAGAAACGCTGCGACAGGTCGAGCAGGCGGTCCGACGCCCCGAGGGCGTGGAGCAGAACCCAGTCGTTGGTGAATTCGGCCGCATCGTCAGGCCCATCATTCGCGCCCCAGCGCACGAAGCAGCGCAGCGCGTCGTTCTGATCGACATAGCGGGCATAATAGGCCTCGCACGCTTCGGCATGGGCGGCGAGAAGATCGCGCTGCAGGGCTGCCCAGCGTGGGGTGGACATGGGCGTATCGATCATCAGCGGCGCTGCTGGCAGGCCGTGCGGACGGGCGGGGAGAGGCGCGCAACCGCTGGCGGCAAATGTGGTCAGGCCGATGAGGGCAGCGCGCCGGTCAATCCTCACGCCGCCAGCTCCAGCCTGCGGATCGGGCCGACGACAACGGTGTAGGCAAGGATCGTGAGAACGCAGTGCAGGGCAACAAACGCCAGCGCGAGGTCGAACGATCCGGTTGCCGCGACGATATAGCCAACGACGATGGGCGTGACGATGCCTGCCGTGTTACCGAACATGTTGAACACGCCACCCGAAAGCCCGGCAAGCTGGCGCGGCGCGACATCGGCCATGACGGCCCAGCCGAGCGAGGCTACGCCCTTGCCGAAGAAAGCCAGCGACATCAGCAGGATGACCAGCCATTCGGCATCGACCCACACGCATCCGAGGATGAGCGTGGCCAGCGTCATGCCCAGCACCAGCGGCACCTTGCGGGCGCGATCGATGCTGCCGGTGCGGGCAAGGATGCGGTCGGACACGATGCCGCCGGCCAGTCCGCCGATGAAGCCGCAGACCGCAGGGACTGCGGCGGCAAAGCCCGCCTCCATGATGTTAAGCCCGCGTTCCTTGACCAGATAGATCGGGAACCAGGTGACGAAGAAATAGGTCAGCACATTGATGCAGTACTGGCCAAGATAGATGCCCAGCATCATGCGGTTGGCCAGCAGTTGCCGCACGTTGTGCCATGTGAATGTTGGCTGTGCAGCGGCAGTGGAGGGGCGCTCCATGGCGATTTCGCCGCCGCCTTCGCGGATGAGATCAAGCTCTGCCTGATTGATGGACGGGTGCCGGTCAGGCCCGTGGATGAACGCCATGAAAATTGCGGCGGCGGCGATCCCCAGCACGCCCATCACCCAGAATACCGCGCGCCAGTGGAAGGTGTGGACCAGCCAGCCCATCAGCGGCGCGAAGGCTACCAGCGAGAAGTATTGCGCGGAATTGAAGATGGCCGATGCGGTGCCGCGTTCGCGTGCCGGAAACCAGGCGGCCACAAGCCGCGCGTTGCCGGGGAACGAAGGAGCCTCTGCCAATCCGACGAGGAAGCGCATGACAAACAGCGTGGTGACCGCAGCCAAGCCGGGAATCCAGCCGACGAACCCCTGCAACGCGGTGCAGAGCGACCAGAAGGTAATGGCGGCGACATAGACCCGCTTTGTCCCGAAGCGATCAAGCAGTGCGCCGCCCGGCACCTGTGCCAGCACATAAGCCCATGCGAACGCGGACAGGATGAAGCCGGTCTGCACTGCGCTGAGGCCGAGTTCGGTGGAAGCGGCTTCTCCAGCGATGGAGAACGTTGCGCGATCGGCATAGTTCAGCGAGGTGATCAGGAAGATCAGGGCGATGATCTGAAAGCGAATCCGGGTAGGGCGCGTGGCAGTTCCGCTGGGCGCTGGTTCGCTGGGCATCGTCTTCTCCGGGTGATCGTTATCGCGGCCCCTCATCCGATGCGGCCCACCCAGTGTTTCTGGGCTTTGCGCGCACTTGCCGGAGGCTGTCCACGCTGTGGTAGCCAAAGCGGCATTGCCGGTCCAAGTCCAATTCCGCAGGGATTGAGCCAAGGACCGCATTGATCGCGCAGCAGGTGCGGGTATCGGACGTGGTGGTGAGTGGCCGCTCGGCAGTGAGTGGCCGCGATCGGTGCAAGTTGCGCAATGATCCATGCGCGATTGAGGTTGGCCTTGGGCAAGGCACCGTCGCTATCCAAAGATCGCTCCGGCAAACATGACCGGGAATGATTTGGTCGGCACGCGGCTTCGCGACGGCCAGGTATGAGGGGATACGAAATGGCACTTTTCGATCTGCGCGCAGCACGGGCTGCGCTGGCTTGTTCATCGGCTCTGGCGTCTTTGACCGCCGTCCCCGCGATTGCCCAGGATGCCGCGCAATCGGTGGCGGATGAGGCGGCACCGCCCGAATCGGCAATCATCGTGACCGGTTTCCGCGAAAGCCTTTCCAGTGCGCTGGGCCTGAAGAAGAACGAGACGGCGGCGATCGACGCGATCAAGGCCGAGGACATTGCCGAGTTCCCCGACCTCAACCTTGCGGAATCGCTGCAGCGTATTCCCGGCGTGGCGATCAGCCGCGTGAACGGCGAAGGGCGCAATATCTCGGTGCGCGGCCTTGGCCCTGAATATACCCGCGTCCGCATCAACGGCATGGAAGCCATCGGCACCACCGGCGGCACCGACAATTCGGGCGGCGTGAACCGTGGTCGCGGTTTTGACTTCAACATCTTTTCGTCAGACCTGTTCAACAGCCTTGCCGTGCGCAAGACGGCGTCGGCCGATGTCGAGGAAGGTTCGCTGGGGGCGACGGTCGATCTGACGATTGCGCGGCCCTTCGACTTCCGCAAGCCGACGGTCAGCATCTCGGCGCAGGGCAGCTACAATGACCTGTCACGCAAGGTGACGCCGCGCATCTCAACGCTGGCAACAACCACCAACGATGCAGGCACGTTCGGCGTGCTCATGTCGATCTCCTATGAAGAGCGCCGCATCAAGGAAGAGGGCGCGAACATCACGCGCTGGACCTATGGCGGGTTCAACGGCGGTTTCAATGCGGCATCCACCCTGCCGGGCAAGACCATTGCCCAGATCAATGACAGCAATGCGACCGGTAACGGCCTGTTCCACCCGCGCATTCCGGGCCTGGTTTCCTATGACATCAACCAGAAGCGCCTTGGTGCGGCCTTGGCCGTGCAGATGCGCCCTGCCGAAAGCACGCTGATCTCGATCGACGGGCTGTATTCGCGGCTTGATGGCACGCGCGCCGAAGCGCAGCTTCAGGCGATCAGCTTCTCGCGATCAGGTTCGGGCAAGCCGCAGACGATCATTCGTGACGGCGTGGTCGATGCCGATAACAACATCGTCAGCGGCCGGTTCGACAATGTGGACCTGCGTTCGCAGGCGCGGTTCGACAAGCTGGTGACCGATTTCTATGAAGTAACCGGCAATCTTGAGCAGGAACTGGGCGAAAGCCTCAAGTTCACAGGCCTTGTCGGCTATTCGAAGTCCGCGTTCCGCAATCCGGTGCAGACGACCGTGACCATCGATGCGGTCAACACGCAGAACTTCCAGTACGATTTCTCCAGTCGTTTCCCCGCCATCGTGCCGGGCGTTGACGTGACGTCACCCGCCAGCTTCGGCTTCGTCAACGGCACATCCGAAGTGCGCATTCGCCCGCAGACGGTGGACAATTCCTTCACCACGGCAAAGGGTGCGCTGGAATGGAAGGCCAGCGATATCCTGACGTTCAAGGGCGGGGTCGACTGGCGCCGGTTCAGCTACAATTCCACCGAACAGCGCCGCATTCAGGGCGAGACGCGGGTCAATTCGCTTACCGCATCGCAGCTTGCGGCGGGCACGCAACTGTTCAGCGGCTTCGGACGCGGGCTGAATCTGCCGCAGGGGACGCCGACCGGATGGGTGGTGCCGAACCTCGACTACTTTGCCAACAATTATGGCATCTACAGCGACCCGGTTTACCAGACCGGTGGCGTGGAAAACGCCACGGCGCGCGGATCGTACATCACGGTGACCGAGAAGGATCTGGGCGCGTGGGCGATGACCGCGTTCAACATGGCCGACGCGGGGCTGCCGCTGCGCGGTGATGTGGGCCTGCGCTATGTCAACACGAAGCAGTTCTCGACCGGCTATGCCAGCCAGGGTGCGAGCATCAATTTCGTGACCGCAGAACGCAGCTACGATCGCTGGTTGCCATCGGCCAATCTGGTGTTCGACGTGACCCCGCAACTGCTGGTGCGCCTTGCCGCTGCCAAGACGCTGGCCCGCGCGGGCATCGCCTCGCTTTCGCCCGGTGGCAATCTGAACGTTTCGGGCGGCAACCGCAGCTTCAGTTCGGGCAACCCTGACCTGAAGCCCACGGAATCGACCAACCTCGATTTCGCGGTGGAATGGTATCCGGCGAAGGGCGCGATCTATTCGGTGGCGTTGTTCCAGAAAGACATCGGCACCTTTGTGCAGACGCTGGCGGTGACAGTGCCCTTCGCGGCGCTGGGCCTGCCGGATTCGCTGCTGGCTGGCACAACCGCCAGCCCGACCGATGATTTCATCGTCAGCCGTCCGGTCAATTCCAATGGCGGCAAGCTGCAGGGCTTCGAGGTCAACGTCCAGCAGCCCTTCAGCTTCCTGCCGGGCGTGCTGGCGAACTTTGGCGCGCTGGCAAACTACACCTATGTAAAGTCGGATATCGAATATCTCACTTCGGCAAACGGGCAGTCTTCGGTCACGGCGCCGTTGCTCGGCCTGTCGAAGAATGCAGCCAACCTCACGCTCTATTACGAGGACAGCAAGTTCTCGGTGCGTGGTTCGGTGGCCTATCGTTCGAAGTATCTGACCGCCGTTCCGGGCACCGAAGGCAATGCCTTCAACGGCACGAACAGCACGACCAACCTTGATGCGCAGATGTCCTATGCGATCACCGACAATCTCAAGGTCAGCCTTGAGGCGATCAACCTGCTCGATACCAAGAACGACCAGTTCGTGGACGAAACCAACCGCTTGAACGTGCTGACCCACAGCGGCCGCCAGTTCAACCTTGGGGCCAAGTTCACGTTCTGATTTGACGCTGCTCCCTGCCCGGTCCGCCTTGCTACGCGGACCGGGCCTTTTTCATTTGAGGCGAATTGACGATGGCCGCTGCTGACGCTCCCCTGTTCTCGATCGATGCAGCCAGTGGAGAGCGCTTTGGCGATCCTTTGCCCATCGACGGTCCGGCAGAAGTGGCCGCTGCTTGTGCCGCTGCGGAGGCGGCCTTCGACCCTTTCCGCATGGCCGATCACGAAGTGCGCGCCAGCCTGCTCGAAAGGATTGGTGACGAGCTTGTGGCCATTGGCGACGAACTTATCGAAACCGCGATGCGCGAAAGCGGCTTGCCCCGCGCACGGCTGGAAGGCGAGCGTGGGCGCACGGTGGGCCAGTTGCGCCTGTTTGCCGACGTGGTGCGCAAGGGCGATTGGCTGGAGCGCCGCATCGATCCGGCCTTGCCCGATCGCCAGCCTCTGCCACGCCCTGACTTGCGGATGCGGATGATCCCGCTGGGACCAGTGGCGGTGTTCGGCGCATCGAACTTCCCGCTCGCCTTCTCTACCGCAGGGGGAGATACCGCATCGGCGCTGGCGGCGGGGTGCCCGGTTGTGGTCAAGGCGCACCCTGCACACCCACGCACCGCCCTGCTGGCGGCTGACGCCATCCGGCGTGCGGTTGCCGCGTCGGGTCTTCCAGCGGGCGTTTTCGGGCAGGTTCAGGGGCCATCGCCAGAACTGGGCGCAGCGCTGGTGCGTGACCCGCGCATCGCGGCTGTGGGTTTTACCGGATCGCGCGGCGGTGGACTGGCGCTGGCGCGCATCGCGCAGGAACGCCCGGTGCCGATCCCTGTCTATGCCGAAATGTCGAGCATCAATCCGGTCGTGCTTTTGCCGCACGCGCTGCAATCGCGCGCAGCGGCAATCGGGCAGGGATTTGCGCAGTCACTGACGATTGGGGCAGGGCAGTTCTGCACCAATCCGGGGCTTGTGCTTGGCGTGGCGGGTGAAGGACTTGATGCGTTCTGCGCGGCTGCGGGCGCGGCGATCAGCGAAGTTTCTGCGCAGGTCATGCTGACGGATGGCATCCGCGATGCTTATGATCGGCATACCACCGCCTTGGTACAAGCTGAGGGCGTTGCCCTTGCCGCGAACGGTGCAGCATGTGCCGAGGAACGCAAGGCCAGCAGCATGATGCTTCGCACCAGTGCCGCGACTTTCCTTGCCAATCCGCGCCTGCATGAAGAGGTGTTCGGCCCGGCGGGGCTGGTGGTCGCCTGTGCGGATGCAGATGAACTTGCCGCCGTTCTGCGCAGCCTTGAAGGGCAACTTACTGCAACGCTGCAGATGGCCGATGAAGATCTGCCCGCTGCCAAAACCCTGTTGCCCATCTTGGAGCACAAGGTTGGCCGGATCCTTGTGAATGGCTGGCCCACCGGTGTCGAAGTGTGTGATGCGATGGTGCATGGTGGCCCGTTCCCGGCAACCACCGATGCGCGCACGACATCGGTAGGCAGCCTTGCCATCGACCGTTTCCTGCGCCCCGTCTGCTACCAGAATTTTCCGCAAGGCCTCCTGCCGGATGACCTTGCGGGGTAAGGGCTGACGCTCAGTGGTTTGATATGTGCGTGCCGAGATGGCGGCCCGCAATATAGCCGAAGGTAAGGCCGGGGCCGAGCGTCCCGCCCGCGCCGCCATAGGCTTCACCGAGAACGGCGGCCATTGCATTGCCTGCCGCGTAAAGACCGGGGATGGGGTTGCCGTTCCAATCGACGACCTGGCCATCGGCATTGGTTTTCGGCCCGCCTGCGGTGCCAAGAGCGCCTGCCTCCATCTTGACGGCATAGAACGGTCCCTGATCGATCAGGCCCAGCGTGCGGTAAGGCGGTTCGAAGTCGGTATCGCCCCACATGTAATAGTTGTCGTAAGTGTTCTCGCCGCGATGGAAATCCTCGTCCCGGCCATTGCGCACCATCTGGTTGAAGCGGTCCACCGTGGCGACCAGACCGACGGCATCGATCCCGGCCATCGCAGCCAGTTCCTCAAGCGTATCGGCCTGCATCATGTAGGACGGGATGGGCGATCCCGGTGTTGATGTGAAGGTGGGATACTTGTCCTTGTAGCGCTGGTCGATCACCAGCCAGTAGGGCAGGTTGGCATAGGTGTGCGTGCCTGCATCGAAGGCGTGAAGCGCCTTGCCCATAGCGTGATAGTTTGCCGCTTCATTGACGAAGCGCTTGCCCGCGCGGTTGACCAGGATCGCGCCGGGGCGGGCGCGTTCGTCCGATCCCAGCATGTAGTTGGGCTTGGCCGCACGGTGCTGTGGTTTCATTTCCAGCACGCTCTGCTGCCAGAAGGCGTTCTGCATGTTGCCGAGTTGTGCGCCGGCCTCAATGGCCATGAGCAGACCGTCACCTTCGTTTTCCGGCACACTTACCGGGCCGGTAAGAGGGCCGCGCAGGAAGGTCTTGACCAGCATCTCGTTCCATTCGAACCCGCCCGTGGCGATCACCACGCCGCGCCGGGCACGCACGCGAAAATCCTTGCCGCTGGCGTCTTCGGCTATGACGCCGATGATCCGATCGCCGTCCTTCACCAGCTTGCGGGCGCGTTTCTCGAACTCAACCGTAATGTCGCGTTCGATCAGGCCAAGGAACAGCGCGCCAGCCAGTGCCTGACCCAACCCGCGATAATCGCCGCGTTCGCGTTCAGCCAAGGTCGCCTCGTCGAGCGAACCCTGAATCGCTTCCATCAGGCTGCCGCGAACAGGGTAGGCCATCTTGGTGGGATTGACGCGGCCCGCCCATTTGCCCAGCCGTTCGAACGAGAAGGCGTCATTGTCGAGCGAGCGCCCGCCATCGGGCTTCGCGCCGGGCATATAGGGCTGATAATCCGGGAAATCGGCAAAGGCGTGGAAGCGGACAGGGGTCTTCTCTTCAAGGAAGCGGACCATTTCCGGGCCGTTTTCCATGAAAGCCCACAGTGTTTCGGGATCGAGCGCGCCGGGGGACAGGGAATCGAGATAGGCCACGATATCTTCGTCGCTGTCGTCGATCCCGGCTTCGGTCTGGTGATGGTTCTTCGGAATCCACAGCATTCCGCCCGACATCGCGGTTGTACCCCCGACCATGCCGCTCTTTTCAAGGATCACCACCTCCTTCGCGTCGAAATCGTGCGCGGCGATGGCAGCTGTCATCGCCGCGCCACCTGATCCGAGCACGACCACATCCATTTCGAGATCCCAGTTCTGGTCCTCAGCCATCGGTCAACCCTCTCTTGTTCTTTGTGCCAGCGGCGTGACAGTCGTTCAGTTGCGCGATGCCAGCGGATGTGCAGGCGAAAGGTCTGCGCTGAAATTCATCGGTCCTTTAGTATCGTCGACAGTGCGTTCCACCCGTTCGGCAAGGTTCAGCAGATAAGTGAGGCGGACAAAGCGCCATTCGCCATCGCGGCACTCGGCGTCGAACAGATACCGCCCCCAGAAGGTGTCATCGATGCCGGGGGCCGGGTCTGCCGTGCGGCAGGTAATCAGGCTTCCCGCATCGACGCGCGCCTTTTCACCATTGATGCGGATCACCGGCAGGCCGAACAGGTGCAGGCGGCGGGCATAGGGTTCTTCCAGCGCCGCCACGAAATCGCGGTATGCGGCCAGATCGCCCTTGAACATGCCGAAATCGAACTGTGCATCGGGCCAGAAGACGTGATCCAGCCTGTCCCAGTCTACCCAATCCATCAGCGCGGCATATTCCGCCACCAGATCCTGCAAGGCTGCGCGGGTGGCGAGCCGTTCGTGCGTTGCATCAGCCATGACGCGCAGCCTGCCAATCAGCCAGAGTGGAGACGCGATCATCGAGCCGGACCAGTGTCTTGCCCGTCGTCTGGCCAGACATCAGGCGGATGAACGATTCAGGCGCGGCTTCAAGCCCTGTCGCCACATTCTCGGTTGCCACCAGTTTCCCATTACGCACCCAGTCGGCCAGCGCAGTTTCCGCTTCGTGCAGCATGTCTGCGGCTTCATAGGCAAGGAAGCCGCGCATGGTGATGCGGTTGACCAGAACCTGCCAGATGTTGCGCAGCTTATAGGGATCGGTCTGGTTGTTGTAATTGGCGATCATGCCGCACACCGGGATGCGCCCGAAGGCTTTCATGCGCGGCAACACGGCATCGAGCGTGGCCCCGCCAACATTGTCGAAATACAGATCGATACCATTGGGGAAATGACGATCAATTTCATCCTCAAGGCTGGCGCAATCGCGATAGTTGATCGCGGCATCCATGCCCAGGACATCGGTGACGATGCGCGCCTTGTCATCCGAGCTGACCGTGCCGACCACGCGGCAGCCGGAAAGTTTGGCAATCTGGCCGCCGACCGATCCCACCGCGCCTGCTGCCGCGCTCATCAGAACTTCGTCGCCCTCGCGCATTTCGCCATAGCGTTTGAGGCCGACGTAAGCGGTGATGCCCGACCAGCCGCACGCGCCCATATAGGCGGTGAGCGGAAGGTCTGTGGCAACGTTCACGTTTTCAAAGCCCACGCTGCCCGGCGCGATGACGGAATGGGTTTCCCAGCCGATGAAGGCGCGGCCATAATCGCCTTCGCGGAAATCGGGATTGCGTGATGCCACCACACGGCCCAACACCATTGTGGGGATCAACCCGCCGATCTGGACCGGCGGCAGATAGCTTTTCACATCATCGAGCATTCCGCGGACGGCGGGATCGATTGCAAAGATGCGGTTCTCCAGCAGAACCTGTCCCTCTTCCAGATCGGGAAGAGGCACTTCCTCAACGCGGAAGTTTTCCGCCACCGGCAGCCCAGTGGGGCGCGATTGCAAAACGATGCGGCGGTTCATCATGGCCATGAGGGTTCTCCCGGAATGCTTTTTCTTGTTGTGCCTCAGTCGGTGAAGGCGCGCTCGTTGGACGCATCGAACTTGCGCACGGCAATCTCGATACGGTCGGCCCAGCCGCCCAGCACTGCGCCGATTGCGGGGAGGGCAAGGTGGGTATTCAGCGCGTCCTGATCGCGCCAGCGTTCGTAGACGAGAATGGACCCGGCGGCGTGATCGTCGATGGCGAAGTGATAATCGAGGCAGCCGTCCTCCTGCAGGGTATCGGCCACAAGCGAGCGCAACGCGGCGTAGAGTTCATCGACGTTGGCGGGGCTGGTCTTGAGGTGTCCGGCAAGAATGATCATGGCTGTGTGTCTCCATCGGGCGCATTTCGCAGCGCGGGCGGGGGAAGGGTGCCTTCGGAAAGGTAGTAGTCCACCCATTTGTGGAAGTACTGGTTGCCCGGCTCGTTACGCCCGAACGTGATGTGCCCATCGGGCATGGCTTCCAGCCCTTGCTGCACGCGCAGGCCCATGTGATAATCCTCGCGCTCCACCACATCGAAGAAGAAGTCGCACATCTCGTCCAGCGTCTTGAGTGCCGCTTCGTCAGCCGGAGCGCGGGGGAAGATGTAGTTCATCACGGTGACGTTGCTTCCGGGCGTGGACCCCGGAAAAAGCTGCGCGACCTGGCACATCTCAGGCGCCAGAAACATCGCGAAGTTGGGAAACAGCATACGGATGAAATCGTAGTTCAGGTTCTCGCGCAGGCCCCATTCATCCCGCGGGATATCGCGCAGTTCAACAATGCGGTGCTGCGGATAGGCCAGCCGGATGTGCGGGCCGAATGCCTCATAATAGGCGCGGTTCGAAGGCGTGCGCGGGGTTACCGTTTCGGGATGCGCGGCCTGAAAGTGATAGCCTTCGAGATAGCCGTCATAGGCGACTTTCCAGTTGGCCCCGGTCATGCTGCGCGACTTGTGAAAATACCACGTTTCCAGCTTCAACGCGGCCAGATCGTCGAGCATTCCACCAAGGAATTCGCGCACGTCGATAGCGATGCCGGGCGTCAGGATCACGAAGATCATGCCCGCAACTTCTTCGCACGGCAGTTCCTGCAGGCCGAGCTGCTGTTTGTCTACCGGGCCGAATGTGCTGGCCTCGGCAACGCCGATCAGCCTGCCGTCACTGCCATAGGTCCAGCCGTGATATGGGCATGAAAAGCGCGAGCAGGAGCCGGAACCTTCGTCCACCAGCTTCATCGCACGGTGACGACATACGTTGAGGAAGGCTCGCACGCGGCCATCCGTCCCGCGCGATATCAGCACGGGGATGCCCAGCGGCTCCATCGCCTTGTAATCGCCATTGCCGGGCAGTTCGATGCTCAACGCGAGCATCAGTGGCAGGCGCTTGAAGATAAGGTCGATTTCGCGCTGCCACTGGTCGGCATCGAGATAGGCCCGCGCCGGCACCTGCATTGTGGCGCCCGTCTGATCGGTGGTCCGCTGTTCGACGAATTCGAGCAGCTTCTCGGCCACGTTGCCGTAGGCCTCACGCATAGTCGTCATCGCATCCTCCCGCGCCGGAGAACCGCAAGGTGCCGCCGGTTTCCCGGCGGCGGCATGTCACCAGGCGGGGCCGTCACCTTCGGGCACGGCGGGGCCGGTCAGCCAATTGCCGGTGATGCCGATCTTGATGGTGCTGCCCTTGTCCACTTCGGTGCCCGCATCGGGCGTGACGAACATGATGCGATTGGGTGCCCAGACCGATCCGATGATTTCCTCTTCATCGCCTGACAGGACAAGCCCCACCGCATCGCACATTTCGCGAGCACGTTCGCGGGTCTGGCCACGCACTTCGGGGACATAGGCCTTGGCCGGATCGGCATGGATCTGCAGCACGCGGGCAGATTCGCGCGCGGCTTCCTCGGCGGCGAGCTTCTCGTCGAACTCTGGCCCGTGATAGTCGATTTCCCAATCGAACGAGATCATGTTGTCGAGGATGTCAGGCAGAAACGGGGTCATCCGCAAGTGCGACCAGTGCGACATGTAGCGGTCCATCGCTTCGTAGCTGTCGATGTCGCAGCAGTTGGCGAAATCGAAATCGCCCGAATGGTAGCGGGTTTTCACACACAGGCCGTGGCTGTAATCGCGCACTTCGCGGTTGAGGTGCGACAATTTCTTCACCTCGGTCAGGAAGGTGTCGATCTTGTCCTGCGGGGCGTCCTTCTTGAACTTGATCATGACCACATGGCGGATCATCTTGTCTCTCCCTCGGGCTTGTGGCGCCTCGGCTTTGTGCCGGAAGCTGCGTGCCTGATGAGAGGGAGGCTAACCCGTAGCCTTTGATATGACGCCTGTCATATTAAGCAGGTGGGCGCGATTTTATTCCGCAAGGCCAAGCGATTCGAGTTCGGCGCTGAGCACTTCCCGAATGCGATGGGGTGGCCAGTCATCCGGTGCGAAGCAGGCTTCAAGGCCGATCCCGGCAATTGCGGCAATAAGCCGCCGCGCTGCCAGATCAATCTGAGCCTCGTCTTCCAGTCCTGCGGATCGTGCGATCATCTCGCGATAGAGGGCAAGGCTCAATTCAGCAGCGCGCCGCCGTTCCTCGAAATAGGCAGGGTCCAGATGCGCGCGCGCCCAGAACGCAAGCCAAACCCGCCAGTTGCGTTGCGCCTCAGCGCCGATGGGCAGGATCGTCTCGAAACAGGCAGGCAGGGCTGCACCAGATTCGCGCATGGACTGGATACGCGCGGTCGCTCGCTGGTTGGCCACCTGATAGACGGTGAACAGCAGTTCGTTCTTGTTGCCGAAGTAGTGCGAAACGATCGAGGTGCTGCATCCCGCCGCCGCCGCGATCTCGCGAAATGTCAGTGCTTCGATGCCCCGGTCGGCCACGAGTTCGAATGCCATTGCGACCACTTCGGCGCGACGTTCTTCCCGGTTGACGATTATTGGCATGAATTAGACCTGATCGCATCGCCTTGGTCCCGCAACGGGCCAACGGGCTGAACGATTGAAGTGGTCGGGGAGATAGGATTCGAACCTACGACCCTCTGGTCCCAAACCAGATGCGCTACCAGGCTGCGCTACTCCCCGACACCCGGAGGCCCCTAGGCCGATGCGGGCGGCGGGGCAAGGGGGATTGTTTGCATTGCGTGATCTTTGAAAGCCCTCTTGCGGTTCAGGTCAAAATTAGAGTATTCATTCTTATATGGATCAAGGCAGGCGGTGCTGCGGGTCCGGGGAGAATGTGACCTATGCAGGACAGTCAGCGCAGTGGCTGGAGTCGGCGTGATTTCATGGGGGCAGCGGCATTGGTGGCGCTTGCCCTTGGCCTGCCCACAGCAGCTGTTGCCTTTACCGAACTGGACGACAAGGACGCCCCGACACCTCGTCAGCGCGCGTTGATGAAGGAGGTGAGCCAGCTCGTCATTCCGCGCTCGGCAACCCCCGGCGCAGGCGATGTTGGGGCGGGAGACTTTGCGATTCTCGCACTGGCGCATGGGTTGGAAAACAGCCGCAAGCCGGTGAAGGATGCGGCAGCCTATGCCCGTTTTCTGCGCAACGATGGTTCGGTGCGCCATGTGGCATGGCTGGAACGCGAACTCGATCTGGGCGCGGGCGGGGATTTTCTTGGTGCCGATGGTGCGCGCCGCGCTGCGTTGTTGAGCGCGCTTGATGCGGAGGCCTTTGCCAGCAGGGAAAGTGAAAGCCCGTGGAAGGCGATCAAGGCGCTGATCGTGACCGGGTATTACACCAGCGAACCGGGTGGGTCGGAAGAATTGCGTTACGAGGCAGTGCCCGGACGCTTTGATCCCGATCTGCCGTTGAAGCCCGGCGACCGGGCCATTTCCAACGACTGGACCGCCGTCGATTTCGGCTGACACGCATCGGCTGACGCACAGGGGAAATGAACATGCAATTCGACGCAATCGTGGTCGGCTCCGGGATCACCGGCGGCTGGGCGGC
>NZ_JBMLSM010000015.1:5525-16781 GCF_049240505.1 Novosphingobium sp. | reverse complement strand
TGAACGCTGGCGCAGGAATAACGGTAAGCGCTTCAAGAAACGGGCTGCCGAACAGACGAGCCCGCTCTCGGACGAGAGGGTTGTGGTTCATTTGGACATAGCCACTGCGATGTCTCGGCGCGCCTCAACCATCTTGCCTACATCCTTCTGTATTTGCGACAGGCCAAAACTGAAAAACCATTTCTTTTTGGTTCCTTTAGGCGCCGAAAGCCCTAATAAACTCAAGCCACTACAGTTTACCTGCTGAAGCTTCAGATGGTCAGCACCGTACATATCGAAGCTGACCTCCATCAACAGGCATCAGACACACGCCTCCACCACATGGAACCACAATATTGAAGATTGAATTGTTTTCCCGATAGAACGGCGCCATTGCCCTTTTCTTGAACACTAAGGAAGTCGGCTGAAGCGGCGTCCACAGATCTTTCGTATATTCGCTAGGCGTTTAAATCGTCCCTCTTTCCAGGCGCTGCCTGAAACGAGCCCTGTGTGCTGCAATTCCCGGGCCAGGGCGCCATTGCAGGAAGCGTATCCTGTGGCGCGGAGCATAAGAACGCCCGAAAAGTCATCCGCGCCAGCTGACCCACTTTGCAGTTACGACAAGATCATCGCCGAGCCGATGGTTGATTCCATTTTCAGCCGGATGGCTTCAGCCGAGTGGCGAGCCCCCAGTTTCGACATCATGTTTGCTCGATGAATTTCAACCGTGCGCGGGCTGATCTCGAGCTGACGGGCGATTTCCTTGTTGGATCCTCCGTTGACAAGATGATCAAGAACTTCGCGTTCACGGCCACTCAGCGCAGAAAGCCGCTGCCGCGCCTCGATGGCTCGCTTGCGAACTTCGCACACCATCGGCGCTTCCCGCGAGATCCGCGACAGACAATTGCTAAGGCGTTCAGGTTTGAGCGGCAGAGCCAAGTAGTCGAGCGCACCGGCTTTGACGGCGTCGACGACACGAGTGGCCGAGGGATTTTCGTCCATAGCGACAACCGGCAAGGAGATACCCAGGGTCATCAAACGGTTCATAATAAAATCGATGCCGCCATGCTCAGGGCAATCCCGAACCACTATCACGCCCGAGCGCGGAGGGTGGGCTGCGAGCTCAGACAGATCGCTGTAAAGCTCACAGTGGTGGCCTAACGACATCCCGACCCGGACAATCTCGGCTCTGGTCTGCGTGTCGCTCTCGACGAAGTGAAGCGGCATATTGGTGGTTTGTTCCTGGTGCATGGTCTTCCCCTGTTCGATGCCTAGACAATTACGAACGGAGTCATGGTAAACGACGAATTATGATCCCAGTAGAAATCCGTAAAGCGCACGCAGTGCCGAGGTTTTTGCTGCAGGTACGCCCTGGTAAATGGCCCATTTTGGGTGAAACAGATCTCCGAAATGGACCAAGTCATCCAACCGGCAATCTTTTGTGCTCCAACGCGCTGCGAGACGGCTTAGTCTGCATACGGAATTGGGAAGTCAGGTAGCCAGGGTCTGTCATTACTCCTATCGCGGGTGTGCTTGGATTCCGCAGTTCGATCCGCCCTGCAATGGCTCCATGGAGAAGGCGCTCCGCGCGCCAGTCTGTGAACCGAAATTTGTCAAATAGGATCAACGGCTTTTAGCACGCAGTGATGACGCATCGGCAAGAGTCGCGGAACCGGCATCACGCGCGTTCAAAAGCCGGCGTGTATTGGTGACGTTCTCGTGCTTCGCGGGTTAGAACTGTTTGCGGGTCGAGACCGCTGGCTGTGAGGCGATCGGTACGAAGGCCATGCAAGACCTCCGCCCCCCTTTGTCAGGTCCGGCAGGCTGCGCGCTCTGCGCTCACCGCCGGCCCAGCCCGTCTCATTGTTAGGTTGATGATCAGATGCGAAGGTCGTACTGTCCGACCGTCTTCAGCGTCCCGATATGAAGATCGGGCGGCGGTCGTTGATACTCGGCGGCCGCCGCCTGTACCCTCGAGGGACGACAAGTCCTGACAGGAACGAAGCGTGTGGCCACGCCATGCGCCGCAACCGGACTGTGGTTGCTGCCAATTCCGCCTCTTCTGACTAGCCAACATCGTGGCGTCCGCCATGTGGATGGCCGCAGCGTTCGGCCCTGCACCGTGGGGTGAGCCAACACGTGACCCAATGTTGCCATGCTCCTGCTCTTGCGGCATCCGCCTGGAAGCGTCGATGCAGCTATTGACGATCTGTCTCGAGGCGTCCCTTCGCCGTGCACTGGCGAGCGACAAGCGCGAGGGCCAGCAGCGAGAGCTCTCGGCAACAATCTTCGTGATGGGAACAATACCTCAATGAGCCGTAACTTGGCCTGATGCCCCTGACCCGACGATCCTCTCAGCGCATGCCCGCACGATACTGACCAAGATCATGGACGAGTCCGGCCGACAGTCATTTTTCAAAAATCTTGCGGAAAGGGCAAAGCAACTTGTAGTTTACCATTGGCTTTAATGATATCATCAAGTCCGCTACGCAATAATACGTCTCAACCGAGAGATCTTCCGCGCATGGTGGTTTAGAATGGATATTAAGAGACTCGCCCAAAAAATCGAGGCGGCACAATTCATCCTAGACGAAATCCGCAAGGAAAGTGGCTGCGAAGCCTTTAACAGCGATTATACTGTGAGAGAAGGCCGGCAGGAGACAGCACTGCAAACAGCTGAACGCGCCTATAATGAGCGACGTGAGCGGGCCAAACATTTCAACAATCAGCAGATTTTTGGAGAGCCCGCCTGGGATCTCTTGCTCGATATGTATATCCATCAGGCGCGTGATGAAAAGGTCACAGTAAAGAGTGCGGTGCTTGAGTCAGGGGCTGGGGAAGGTACAGCGCAGCGTTGGCTCACGGTTTTGGACAGTGAAGGCCTGATTTGTTCTCAAATCGACCCCACGGACAGCCGCAAGTGCTTTTTGCGACTTACGCCTGAAGGTTATGAAAGCATCACCCGCTATCTTGAAGAGATCGGCAGATAAGCGCAGCAAACCGGCGCGGCACGGCCTCGTCCGGATACGCTAAGCTATTGGCCCCGAGCCGGCGATAGGTCAAAGTATCGATCAGGGTGCCATACCTTACGCACCCCATCTTAGCCTCCCCTCACCTTGAATAAGGCTGGCATGTGCCCAGTAAGGCCGATACCCGGCTTCGTCCGGGTGATCGCCTCTTGCAGTCAAGTTTTAACGAGACGCGTTGTCAGGCCCTCTTGGCCGGCGCATTCATTTGATCGCGGGGAACCGCCTCGCCAGCGCAGCAACGACGGCCGGGTGAATTGGTAGGGAGAATGCCAAGCCGGCAAGCTGCCCGCTGCGCCAGATCGGAAGGCACTGGCTGTTGAGATAGCTTTCGATCCTTAGAGTATAGAGTGTATCGGTAGCGATCAGACAGCCCGGTGAGGTTTCAACCAGCAAGCCCTCGTCCGACATGTTGAGGACTGTGGCAGATATTGCCTCACCAAGGTTGCTGTGAAGTTGCGCTGGAATCCGCAACGAGGTCCGCAAACCCCACCGCCTCTCCGTACGGCCTCGATCATTATTACCTGAATCCGGCCTATGGTTTGCCTGCGCCATCTCGTCCTCTGCCCCCCGACAGCAAGCTGTATGTCTTCAAGAGGCTAAGCCTTTATGAACAGCGCTCGGAGATAGCAGAGTGGAGCGACAGTCTCTGTGTTGCGCCCCGCTTGATCGAGCCCCTGCAAGGACAGGGGGGTTGGTAATGGGACGGGCGCCGCGAGAGGGTGGCGGCGCCCGATCAACTCATAGATGGCACGCCAGAGCGCGCTCCACCTTGACCCGGCCACCGTCGGTCAGTTCGATAACGTAACGGCGCTTGTCTTCGGGATCTGCTTTCCTCTCAACGAGGTGGCTGCTTTCGAGCACTTGTAGCCAGCGAAGACCCGTTGTGGTTGGGCAAGCACCACCGATACACGCACTGGTGACCGATATGCGCCTGCCAAGCACCTTGGCCTGGTAGAGATCAAGCATCATGTCCCATGCGGGACTTACGGCGAAACCTGCCATCCCGAATATGGTGTCGATTTGGCGCCTTGCAGTGTAGACCTTTGCCGCAAGAGCCACGAGCGTGCTCTCGGTCGGAATGGTCGCCATCTCTTCGTCAGAATGGGTGCGCAGCTCAATCGCTAGCGCCTCCAAGGTGTCGGCGATCTTCGCCCGCCGATCAAACTGCCCCACCGATGGCGCGGCACGGACACGCCCAACACTATTTTTAACGAGTTCCGAACGCATAGCACTCCCCTGCTTGACCTAGGGACAACACCTTCAGGTAGGTAACTTACTTGACTAAGGTAAGTTGGTACTGCGGATAAACTAAGTGGTGACTCCTACCCTATACGCATAAAAACCTAAAAGCGCACGCTTTCGCCTCCGTTAGCCCACATTCTCAGCCGCCTAGCGCAAAACCATATCCGTCGAGTGCGGCTGAACGCTCGATAGACAGCTAATCGTCGTGTCGCGCGAGCGTTAGGCTAGTGTAAGCTGTGGCCCATATGTGTGGTCGATCCGGGAAAGGTCCCGAACAGCTGGACAAGCCTTCCCTCCCCTACCGGGCGGTCATGCATTGCGAGCGACTGGCTCGGGGTCTGAGGTAATCGGCAGTATCGAGCCGCGATGATTTCAAGAGCACCGGTTTCCAGCTTCCAGAGGCGTGGAAGCGAGTGCCAAGAGGTTTGAGCGGGCGCGATCTGATGCGGGTGTGGGGCTTGACGCTCTGACGCTGCGAATCCCCCTGCCAGAGTCGTTTGTCCACCGGGCTGTGCGGCAGTACAGAGAGGGAAATGCATTTTGCCCGCCCTTTTCACGGGGCAAGGTCTGAATGTAGCAGATTGGGACGCCAGACATTTGCATGTCGGTTTCTTCCTCCGGGATGGGCTCATAAGCCAAACATTAACCTAATTCATCTTGCCGCAAGGTCCGATTCCCGAATATCATGTGTCTCGGATGAAAACTTAAGATGACAACGTCGCCAGAAACACGCGTCCAATCCATTGATCGTGCCATAGCATTGGCCGAGGCGGCGCTTATTGTCTGCGATGAGCTGGGGCTGCTTTTCCCGGCGATCGACCTGTCGTCTGCAATCGACAAGTTGCAGGCTCTGCGCGAGACGCCCGAGAAAGACTGACGCCACCCCCGCGAGGTTCGCCCGATACGTCCGGACACGTAATTCCCATTCACGACAATACCTTTGGCTAGCAGCTAACGGTGATCGTTCTGTGAAGCCTAACGCGGCCAGTCAGTATGCCTGTCGTAGGCTACATCAAATGCGCCCTCTGCAATGGACTCCTTGGGCCAGGCTGCATTCAATCGCTGGCGCGCATAGAGATCGGTCCGCCAGATGAGTGCGGCAGATGCGTCGCGGCCATCACGCGATAGCTGGTACATTGGCGAGATGTGATGCGCTTATCTGGAGCGACTGACCGTAAAGAGAATCGCGTGTGACACTTTACCGCCGGGCAAAGTGTCACAGACGACAAAGCTTTGCCCCCGCATCAGGGTTGAAGAAGAGGGATTCACAAGAGTCACTCTTTGTGCTTATTTGAATCCTGTAATGTTCCCGACCTCATCACGCCCGCAACCTTCCGAGATCTCGCTCTTGCTGGACTGCCTGGCCCGGACGAGTTCGCGCCCACGATACGCTTTCATGGTGCTAAGCCTGATAGCCGAGGTCGCCAGCCCCGAGGGTGAAGCAGGCCCCTTCATTCGCCGGAGCCAGGAACAGCTGACCCTGCGCGACTTTCTTTGCGATAGCCTCACTCCCATGGGAATGCGTGCTCCGCGCAGGCGTGCGCTCACTGAAAGGGTCGCTTCCGATCTGGCAAGACAGAAACTCCTCCCCGCCGACCCGGACGCTGCTGAGCATATGATTAACGACGAGGTACACCGGCGCGTGCGCGCGTCGGGAAAGACCAATCTAAGCCGTGCAGTATCCGAACTGGTCAGCGCTGGTCTGCTGAAGCGCTACTACAAGGGCTACGCAGTCGACCACGAGAACCGCGGTGCACAACGTCACGCAGTCTATGTCCTTTGCGGCATAGCTCGCTGCCTTGTCAGGTCACGGGCCTCTTCGTCCATCAGCAGCACAGAATTGACAGCTGCGTTCCGGCCCGCACCACAGCAGACCATGCCCCTGCTCCATTTCTCCGGCCTAGAATGATACGCGCCTAAACGCGGCGCCCGAATGCCTCACCAAGTGATCGGAGTCCTCCACAAGATACGCAAGATGCAGCCACTTTCCGATCTTCGCCCGAACATCAGATAGCTGGCCGGCGGCCATGGCCCCTTTGTATTAGCAGGTAAGGTTGGCAACAGATCACAACCCGGCAGCGAGATGGGTTCGGTTTGCGGCTACCACCCCGCTGCCAACTGCTCTCGACCAGTCGGACCTCCCAAGACCATCGCGCCAGTATCGGCCGGCCACCTGGGTGGTGGCAATCGACACTGCAGCCAATGCGATATCGCGTGTGAAGTTTACTCCGCATATCTTTATAATGTATTGTATTTTTCTGATAGTTGCAGAACCCCCTTCCCGCTTGGCGGCGGAAGTTTGCAGAAAAATGCGGTTTCTTTCTTACCCCGACGGCAAGCTTGGCTAACGCTGCCGAAAAAGGGGTGAAAAGCAGGTCCCGGAACCAACCCGCCAGCTTGAAGGTGGCGACGCCCCAAGGTAGCTTCGGGCAAATGAGCAGGTCGCCAATTAGAACTTGGCAGCTCTGGATCTGGTCAATTACGACGAGGCAATCACGCTGAGGACTGGGGAGGTCTCCGTGGAAGGAAAGACTGTCTTCATCGTCGATGACGATGAGGATATCGGCCAATCGATTGGATCTTTGCTGCGTTCGCTAAGGTATCGGGTCGAGGTCTTTACCGCGCCCATGAGCTTCCTCGAACGGGCACAGGCGGGCATTTCAGGGTGCGTTCTCCTTGATATGCGCCTGCCGGTGGTAAGCGGCCTGGAAATCCAGCGGCGGCTTCGCGAAGCAAAGCGCACGATCCCGATCATCTTTCTCACAGCGCACGGCGATATCGAGATGGCTGTAGCGGCCATGAAGGCTGGCGCCGCCGAATTCTTGCCCAAGCCATTCCGCGAGCAACAGCTGATCGACGCGGTCGCCGACGCAATGGCCCGTTCAGAACAGACCGAGGAAGCCGACCGGATCCGCAACGACTACAAGGCCAGCCTTCTGCTCCTGTCGCCAAAAGAGCGCGAAGTTCTGGACGACTTGTCGGCCGGTCTCCAGGTGAAGGAAGTCGCCACCAACCGCAATCTAAGTCCCTCGACTGTCCGAGTGCATCGACGCAACATAAGATCCAAGATCCAAGGAAAGAATCTGGGCGCATTCGTGATGCTACACAACACGTATCGGCATCAGCCATGACGCGGCTGGAGCAGCACCTTATTTTGACCCAGTCGGAATGGGGCGGGCTTCTATCGAACAAGAAGATTTCAGGCTTCGCCCAGATAGCAATCGCAATTGGTTTCATACTCTTATTTATCAATGATCGGCACTCATTTCTGAGTGGGGCAATATCATTATACTCATTTTACACATTCACCATATTCTTCACGCTTGCCGTGTGCTCGTTGAGCGTATACCTCAAGAAATATTTTGTTTTACCTTTTGCAATCATTATTTTCAATTCGTCCTATATAATATTAAATCTGCATGATGTATTCATACTTGGCATGCCCATAAAGGTCATCACAGTATGTTATTCAGTGATGTACTTTGTTATAAACGCTATCGTATTCAAATTATACGTGGTTTTGGCGATGAATCTGGCAGTGTTTGCCGCAGTGTTCGCCTGCGCGGCGCAGTCCTCGCGGATCATCGAGGCGGCAGGCGACCCGCAAGCGCAACCGTTCATGCTCAGCGCCCTAGTGCTGAGCGCAGCAGGCTTGTTGCTGCAGCATCTCGTCCTGACCGTGCGGGGCATGTTGATCGAGCAACTTGGCGCCGCAAGGCTTCAGATGGCGGCGCTCGAGGCCCAAATAGAAATTGAAAATGCGAGGCGTGAGGCACGCGAGAGGAGTATCCAGCTCAACCGCATTTCGGTTGTCGAGGCGCTCGGAGCGAGCATCGCCCACGAGATCAACCAACCGATCGCGGCAGCTTTGACCTATTCCCGAGCGGCCCGAAACTGGGCCGCCATCGAATGTGAGGGTGCGCCCGAGACTCTACGCGCCGTCGCCGGGGTCGAAAACAATGTCGACCGGGCCGCGAGACTAATCGACAATATCCGCCTCCTGACAACAAACAAGGATCGCAGCTATGCTCTGGCCGACGTGGCGGAGATCGTCAGGGATCAGGTGAACCTGGTGCAGGCTGAATTCGACAACCGTGGCATCAAACTCCTGCTTGAACCGCCAGCATCAGACACAACCGCGCTGGTCTGCGCCCCGGAGATTGCTCTTGCCGTCGTCAATCTCTTGCGAAATGCCATGGAGGCGTTCGACGTGTCCGCTGAAGGCAGCGTGGTCTCTGTCGCCTGCCGGAGGACAGAGCCTGACTGGATTGAGGTGCTGATCGTTGACAATGGCAAAGGCATGGCTCCAGAGGATTTGCAAAGGGCCTTCGGTGCATTCCACAGCACAAAGGAAACCGGGGCCGGCATCGGCCTTTCCATCTGTCAGGAAGTTGCAGAACACCATTCCGGTTCGATATCCCTGACCCCCAATATGGGAGGCGGGATAACCGCAACGCTCCGGCTAGCCGGAAGGCCGCATGCCCCCTAAACGTTTTGATTATTTGTTACGCGTTTCGCTTAGAAATGCACACGTTTCGACAATTGCTGCTCTTGTAAGTTCTATGTAGCCTGCGCTCATGCCACTGTAATGATGGGGAGCGCGACAGTGCAAAACATAACGGGGCGAAGCCCTAAAGGGGCCGCAGTCGCTATCCTTGGTGACGGGAGCTGCTTCGGGGAAACTCTGACCACGGATTTGCAAAAGCAGATCGTCGGTGATCTGAAGCAGATCCTGATCAGACTGGATGTCCTCGAGCTTTGGCTCCCCGGAATTCATGTGTCGTCAGCAATCGATGCAGTCCAGAAGGCAGTCCCCGCCGACCAAGCCCTACCGGAGGCGTGAAAAGGAGAACCAGCGCCTGTACGCTCCGTAGTCACACGTCAGCCGGTTGAATCTGGCCATCACGCAATCCGACAGAATTCGCTAACGCGTACACCGCGAAGCACCCTGAAGACTCAAGGGGAGTATCGCGCTTTGCGCCCCCATTTGCCATGGCGCGCTATTGCTCCTGGACCATGAGATTTCGCAGTAGTTCCTTGATCTCGTACATCACCGCAAGATTGGGTGTTTTGCCTGCGACAATGCTATCAAATACAAGATCAAATTTCTCTGCAATCTCCGCCAGATCAACGCCACTGTCATGTGCACCCACGTCATGTGCTGCTGACCGCTTGGCCAACTGCTGTTCGAGCTGCTTGCGCAGCGCAATCTCCGCTTCCAGCTCGCCGTTCAGATCAGCAAGGATCAGACTGCGCATGGTCACTTTCTCATCAAGTGCCGCATTGGACATGCGCAGTGCGGAGGCGTGCCCCTGCTTCTGCAGATGGGAATCGATACGCGCACGCAACACCGCGAAATCGATCGGCTTGGTGACATAGTCATCAGCCCCGGCTTCAAGCGCTTCGATCGTCGCCTCATTCTCGGCACGGGCTGTGACCATGATCACCGGTAAATCAACCAGGGCCGGATCCGAACGCAAGTGGCGAAGCACCTCTATACCGTTCATGTTGGGCATCATGTAATCAAGCAGGACGATGTCCGGTCGGGTCCGGGTCAGCAATTCAAGCGCGGCCTCGCCGCTCTCGACGCTGATCGCATGATACTTGTTCAGCTCTAGTTGACGGCACAAGACCGAACGGTTCGCTGCCATGTCATCGACCACCAGCACCGTCACGCTGTTGTGGTCCGGATCGATCCGCGCAGTTTCAATCACGCTCGCACTCCGTCAGCTCTGCCCGCCTGGGCATTGGAAAGGGCTTCAGCCAAACGGCTGGGGCTCAGGCCGGTCTTCGAAAGGACGCGGTGCACCTTGCTTTCGAGCGCGCTGGCATCCTCATGGCTCATCGCCTTCCCGGTGAGTACGAACAATAGCGGTTTGGGACGATCGGTCGATGCTCCAATCCATTCCACGAGGTCGTGCCCATCGAGCTCGGGCATGCGCAGATCCGTGATGACGAAATCGAAGTCGCAATCACGCAGCAAGGCCTGTGCTTCCCTGCCGTTGGCTGCCACGCTGACCGTGTAGCCGGCACGTTCCATACCCCGGCTGTACATCCTGGTCGTGGCCTCATCGTCATCTACAATCAGGAGATGGCCCGAACGCCGCGTAGCATATTGTGCGAGCACGCCACTCACCTCAGTCCGGCTGATCGGCTTGATCAAATGCTCGCAGGCTCCGGCATTGATGGTTTTCTTGCGGTCCTCGCTGACAGAGACCACCACCACCGGTGTGGAGCTGAGCTGCGGATCATCCCGCAGCACTTGGAGCACATCGAGGCCGCTGACCGTCGGCAGCGCGAGATCGAGCAGGATGATCGACGGATTATAACGACGGATCAGCGCAAGGCCCTGGTCACCGTCAGGCGCGACCAGTGCTGCATAGCCGGCCTGCATCGCCATTCGCTCCAGCAGTTTGGCAGCACTCGGCTCATCATCAATCACAATCGCCAGCGGTTTGGAGCTATCGAGGTCTGCGTCGCACAGTGGGAAGACATCCTGCTCATCGGCGCAGAGAACCGCCGGATCGATTGCGCTCTCAGCGCGATCAAGCTCTGCCTTGATGCGCAAGGTAAAGTTCGAGCCCATGCCGAGGCGCGATTCCACCTCGATCGATCCGCCCAGAAGCTGAGCGAAACGCTGCGTTATCGTAAGGCCCAGACCTGTTCCGCCAAAGCGGCGGGTTGTGGTCGCATCGGCCTGACTGAAGGGCTGGAACAGCTTGCCGATCTGCTCCTCGCTCATGCCGATCCCCGTGTCCGAGACGAAGAAAACCAGATCGCGCTCTTCGCGCCGCGCGAGGATGAAGATCCGCCCGTTTTCAGTGAACTTGCAAGCATTCGAGCCCAGATTGAGCAGCGATTGTCGCAGCTTGACCGAGTCCGATCGGGCGATACCAATGTCATCGGCCAGCTGGACCTGAATGCGATTGCCGCGCTGCATCGCCATCGGCTCGAGCATCTTGCTGCACTCCAGCACAATGTTCGACACGTCGAATTCGTGAATATC
>NZ_JBMLSM010000015.1:0-5425 GCF_049240505.1 Novosphingobium sp. | reverse complement strand
GTGATCAACGAGAAATCCGGGTCAAGCTCGGCTTCGAGGCGCATCGTGTAATCATTCGACACAGTGATCTTCTGCATCGCGTCGCTCAACCGTTCGATCGGCGCAAAAGCCATGCGGTTCATCGTCCGCGCAACCACCATCGACAACGCAAGACACAGCGTAAACAGAATGAAGATCGTAGGCAGGGTTTCACGAAGAATGTCCGCGAACGAACGCAGCCGGACCTTCAGTTCGACCTTGCCGATTGCCTCTCCATCAACCGTTACCTTCTGAGTGATCGTCGTCAGTTGGTCGGCATCCGCCTCGAAATCGGCATCCCTGTTTGTGTAGGAAGTAAACAGGGAGCCGTTCTTACTGAAGACGCGCGCCGATGCAGCATCCTCGACCCCCTCGATCGAAGCGAGGTTCTCGCGCGCGGCGTCGGGATCACCAAAGAGAAGCGCAGGCCCGGTATTGGACGCGATGATCTCGGCAATCTGGCTATGGCGCTGTGCGGCAAGCCGGCTTTCGGTCAGGAACTGGATTCCAATCAACCCGATGCTGGCAAATAGCAGCGCCACTGAAACCAGCATGATGCTGCTAACGGTCAGCTTGGTTTTGAAAGGCAAGGCCGCCAGCAACCTGATACGCCCTGAGCGCATTACCGGGTTACCTTGGACGCGAGGCGGATCAGGCGAGAGCTGATGACCACCTTGCTCTGGGATGCCGCCCGCAGGTTCAGTTGGAAGCGCACCTGGCTGCCATTTTGCACCAAGCCAACTGCTCCGCCATTATCGATAAAGCTTCGTCCGTTTCCGATCAGCAAACGGCCCCGTCCTGACGCACGCTCGATCTGATCGCTATCGGCAGAGGAGAGAAAGACCACATCGCAACCGCCATACGAACCACCGCGGATTGTGCGGACCAAAACCGGACGCGCACCGGCCCGGCGTCCGGAGAGGGAACGCAAGGCTGCATTTTCGGGCGCCTCCGCGGCGACACAAAACTCGATCGTGCCACCCTGTTCGATCGGAAATTCGACAAACCGCAACACGTTGAAGACGATTGCTGCCCGCAGCTGATTGGGATCGCTCGTTTGCGCAGTGCTCGGGCTCGCGATCAGTGCACCAGCGAGGCTCATCATCAGGCCAAAGCGACAAAGCCAGGAGGGGCGGTGAGTAAGAAACATCCCCACCTCCCCTTAAAACCGGTAACGCAGGTCAAGCGCCACGTTGCGCGGGACGGTCGATCGGGGCGCAGGGTAGTTGTCGAACAGATATTCGAACCGGCGTGCTTCAAACAGGTTCTCGCCCACCAGCGAGATCTCGAGCCCCCCGGAAGTTTCATACCTCAGCAGCAGGTCACCATCGAAATAGGATGGCACCTTGCCGCCAATCAACTCGTCAACGTAGCGGACCTGCGTATTGAGGGTAACGGCGCTGCCCAGCTTGAAAGTATTCACCAGCGTAGCCTGGTTTTCGGGCGAACCCTCCAATGGCAGAAAGCCGTTGAAACGTCTGCCTGTGAGCGGATCATTCCCCGCGCGGCCTTCGAAACGGGCGTAGGCCAACTGCACGTTCCACCAAGGCGCAAACTGCCCCTTTACGACCGCCTCCAGCCCCCAGGTTTCGGCCTTGCCCCGGAACTGGATTTGCGCCGTGGTGGTGAGGCTCACGGGAAAGGGGAACTGCGGGATGAAGTTTGGCTGGACCGCAACGACCGTGGGTTCAGCAAGGCTGTCGTAGAAATTGTAGTATCCGGCGAAATCCACGCTCCACTGCGGCGCAATTTGTTTGCGGAAGCCGGCTTCGATTGCCAGCAGGTTCTCTGCCTCGGCATCGGGGTCGCCCAGAAAGCTTGCAAAAATCGGCAGCGGCGCCGGGTTGCGCCGTGAATTGGGCGGAATTGCCGACAGCTGGAAATCGGCGCCGCGCTCGAAACGCGACGGGGTGCGCACCGCGCGCGTCACCGCACCCCAAATCGCGAGGTCAGGCTGTGGGCGGTAGAACAAGCGTACGCCCGGCTGAAACTCGACACCGGTGAAATCATTATACTCCAGCTTGGCGCCGAGAGTCAGTCGCAGCGTATCAGCGACAAGACTGATATCGTCCTGAAGATAACCGCTGATCCAGTAGTCGGTTGTCGCCCGTTCCAGAAAATCGACCCGAGGATCGATCAGCGTGAAACTGTCGGACATGGCCCGCAGGTTGAGGCCGAAGTTAATGTCGTGGGTCTCGTCAGGCCGCCAATTGGCACCGAAATCCAGATCGGCAATCGACCAGTCAAATACGAAATAGCCCAGCTCCTCCCGATCGACCGCGCTGTAATAAGCCTGCACGGAGAAATCGAGCTTGTCACTTTGCGCACGGCGCCAGCGCCCCAGAAGACTGAATTCACTGTAATCTACCGGAGTCATCACCGGTATCGGCGTCGGGTCGATCTGGGCCGGATCAATGTTGAATGTGGTCGTATCGCGCGAACCGGTCTTGTAATCGGCCTGCAAGGTGATCGCATCGCGGTTAGTCGGCTGCCAATCCAATCGCACGCCGAGCGCCCCTTCATCAGCGACCGAGCCAAGATCGGCGCCGGAAAGTGACTGCAAGCCCTGATCGCGGCGATAGAGACCGTTGATGCGGACGGTGGCATCAGGGAAAAGTTCGTTCCCCGATGACATTTCGACAATCTGTTCGCGCAGACCTGCGCGCGCATTGGCCTGAAGACCCAGCGTATCCGCGCTGTTCTTGGTTATGATGTTGATGACGCCATTGACTGCGTTGGCGCCCCACAGGGTTGACCCCGGCCCGCGTACCACCTCGATCCGCTCGATATCCTGAAGCGGGACACCCAGCTGGTCCCAGAAGACGCCCGAGAGCGTCGAAACATAGACCGACCGGCCATCAACCATCACCAGCAGCGATCCCGAATTGCGGCCATTAAAGCCACGGATCGACACGGCGGTCACACCGTTGGTGACCTGTCCAACCTCGACCCCGGGCACCACGCGCAGCAGATCTGCAATCGTTGAAGAGGCCGAATTGCGGATGTCTTCCTGCGTGATCACGTAGACCGCGGCTGCGGAATCCTGGACGTTCTGGCGCTTCTTGGCGACAGAGGTCGACTCCAAAACGAGCAGGTCTTCAAGATCCCTGTCCAGGAGATTGGCGTTCGATGCCGGCGGTGTTTCGGCTTGCTCCGAGGGAACATCGTCCTGTGCATGAGCCGGCGCGCATAGGCCGGCCACACCAACCGAGACCAACATGGAGATGGAGAGCTTTTTCATTGCGGTCATGTATTCCAATCAGGCTACCGCAGAGCGGTTAGCCTTGGTTGGTTTAGCATTCCTCAACCCTCCCCTCCGGAGCCGAGCCGGAAAGCTGTGATGCAGCATCTTCAGCTGGTCGAATGTCACTGGTCGCGAAAACAGGAAGCCCTGCAAAACATCGCAGCCCATCGACTGAAGGATTTGCATCTGCCTTTCGGTCTCCACTCCTTCGGCGACCGAGTGGAAACCGAGACTGTTGGCGAGGCTGATGATCGTCTGAACCAGCACATAGGCTTCCGGACGGTGCTCAATGTCCCTGAGCAGCGACTGGTCAATCTTGAGGCGCGATACAGGCAGCATGATGAGATTGGCGAGATTGGAATAGCCAGTCCCGAAATCGTCGATGGCAACACTTACCCCGATTTCAGTCAGCTTCGCGAGATTCCTGATGTTGACCTGCGGATTGGAGACGGCCGCATCTTCAGTCGCTTCGATCTGGAGCAATTGCGGCGAGCAATTCCAACGCCCGATCACCGATCGGACAAGTGAAGGGAATTCGAGCGTTTCCAGACGATTGGGTGACACATTTACAGCGATCATCAGCGGGATGTTTGCCCGCTCCAGCTCCGCGATCTTTGATACCGCGTTGTTAATCACCCATTCGTCGATCGCCGTGGTGAGATTGGATCGCTTGATAGCGGGAAAGAATTCGGAGGGCGCGAGGATGCCGCGTCTTGGGTGGTTCCAGCGCAGCAAGGCCTCGGCCGAGCAGATCTCCATCGTCCGGGCATCCAGCAACGGCTGGAAATAGAGCTCCAGTTCCCCACGCGCCACCGCCTCGCGAACCTCGTTTTCCTCACGCTCGGCCTCGCGCGCAGCCTCAAGGAGCGAGTCATGGTAAAACTCGCAGCGATTCTTCCCGAGCGACTTTGCACGGTACATCGCCACATCGGCCTTGCGGATCAGTTCACGGTAATCGTTGCCATGTGCCGGGGCGAAGGCAACCCCCAGGCTGGCGCCCACCTGCACCGATTTGGACCCCAACTGGAACGGATCAGCCACAACGCGAAGAATGCGATTGGCGAGTTTCTGGGCAGTGTTGCCAGACCCCGAACGAGCCACGAAAATGACGAACTCGTCCCCGCCAAACCGCGCGACCACGACATTGCCGTAATCGCCCTCTGCCTGGCCCACGAAGTCATGACGCACCACCATCTTGAGGCGTTCAGCCAGCAGACTCAACAGCATGTCGCCCTGGCTGTGACCCAATCCATCATTGACCTGCTTGAAGCCGTCGATGTCGATGAACATCAGGCAATGCGGTGCGCCGGGTTCACTGATGCGAAGGTGATGCTCGACAAAGGCCTCCAAGCCTGAACGATTGGCGAGCCCGGTTAACGCATCCTTCGCAGCAATCGACTGGAGCTCTGCGAATTGTTCGCTGAGGTCCGATCCCGACTGCGCTGTCAATGGTTGCGGCGTGACCTGACCACGGCCAGACAGATCGATGCCGGCAAAATCATCAGCAAGAGCAGGCCTTGCGGCGGGCCTTCCCCATTGTCCGACAAGCCATCCTGCCGCACCTGCCGCCGCAAGCGCAAGCCAGTCCACATCCAACACAATTGCGAGCGAGATCATTGCCAGCACTAGTGCAGCAGAGATCGCATTATGCGGCGAGGCGCGGTAGGGCCCGCGCCGCCACATACTCCTTTTCTGGTCACCACCCACCTTGGCCATGCGATGGGGCCTAGGAAAAAACCTTTAAGGCATGCTTATGGCTGCATGCCCCCTGTGCTCCACCCTAGCAAATGAGCAAGTCTTCCTTCACCAAGTCAGGATCACCCTGAGGTTGTGATTGCCCTCCCCCGCATCCCGGTCGTGAAAGGGCGCGATACATGAAGCGAGAACCGGTCTGGCAACAATGGCTTATCGGTGGGCAAACGTGACGGATTGGACTACTCATGGCGGCACTGAACAGCGGGGTGTGGTTACGCGGCTGAGGAAGCATTTGTAGAGGCCGCGGCCCGCCCCTTCGGCATCGCGCTTCCTGTTTGGCGCCAAGACTGATCCAGTAGGGTCAATTGATTCTTGTCCGCAGCTGCACCACGAATTGCCCTTGGGGTGCCCCCCCCGGCAGGCTGCCCTTGGGATTGAGACACACGTGACGGACCTGGGGATCGTAGC
>NZ_JBMLSM010000014.1:0-2533 GCF_049240505.1 Novosphingobium sp. | reverse complement strand
ATGAAGCCGACATTGTTGATCGACGAATAGGCCATCAGGCGCTTGATGTTGTTCTGACCAATCGCTCCAAGCGCACCAATCACGATCGAGAGCAGCGAGGCGAAGATCACCACTTGCTGCCATGCGTGCGGCTGGCTGCCGAACGCTTCGAAGCTGACGCGCATCAGCAAGCCGAGCGCGGAGACTTTCGATGCGGTGGCGAAGAAAGTCGTCACCGGGGTCGGCGCGCCTTCATAGACGTCCGGCGTCCACATGTGGAATGGTGCGGCGCTGATCTTGAAGGCAAGACCTGCCAGCATGAAGATCACGCCGAAGGTCGCGCCCGTGGACAGGCCACCGCTGAGCGCAGCATTGATTCCGGCGAAGCTGGTGGTGCCGGTGAAGCCGTAGGTCAGGCTCATACCGAACAGCAGGATGCCCGAAGCGAGCGAGCCCAGCACGAAATACTTGAGGCCCGATTCTGCCGACCGTTCGTCCGTCCGCAGCGAAGATGCCATCACATATGAAGCGAGGCTGTTCAGTTCCAGGCCGATGTAGAGCGCGAGCAGATCACCGGCGGAGACCATCATGCCCATGCCGAGCGAAGCGAAGAGGATAAGCAGCGGGAATTCCGCGCGCATCGCCTTTGCCTTGTCAAAGAACGACTGTGCAATGATCAGCGTAACGCCTGCGCTCGCATAGATCAGCAACTTGGCAAACGCGGCAAAGGCATCGGCACGATGCTGGCCGCCAAAAGCTGAAACGTCAGGCCCCATCATCTGCCCCCACAGAGTGGGTGCGGTGAGGAAGGCGCAAGCCGTCAATACGGCGACCGAAGCGATGGAGATAAGGCGAGAAGCCTTGTCACCGCCCCAGGCTGCAACCAGCAGCAGGACCAGCCCTGATACCGAAATCAGGATTTCAGGCGCGGTGAGCGCCAGTGAACGGGCGAAGTCCATCAGTGTGCCCCCTCAGGCGCGGCATTGTGTTCAGAAGAATGGGCAGCAACCATCGGCTTTCCAGCGGTCGGTTGCGCATCACCCTTGGGCTTGGCTTGCGCCAGACGCGCATCGAGTGCTGCAATGTCCTTGCGCATCGGGGCAATGAAGCTTTCAGGATAAACGCCCATCCAAAGCACCACGGCAGCCAGCGGAATCATCATCGCCCACTCGCGCTTGTCGAGATCGGGCATGGCGGCGGCATCCGCGTTCTTCTGTTCGCCATAGGCAACACGACGATAGAGATAGAGCATGTAAGCCGCGCCAAGGATGATGCCCGTTGTGCAGATCAGCGCCACCCAGCTGGAAATCTGATAAATGCCCAGCAGCGAGAGGAACTCACCCACGAAGCCGCTCGTGCCCGGAAGGCCGATGGATGCCATCGTGAACAGCAGGAAGAACACCGCGTAGTAGGGCATGTTGATCGAAAGTCCGCCGTAACGGCTGATTTCGCGCGTGTGCAGACGATCGTAGATCACGCCGACGCTGAGGAACAGCGCACCCGCGACAAGGCCGTGGCTGAGCATGATCAGCATCGAGCCTTCAAGACCCTGCTGGTTGAACGCGAACAGGCCAACCGTCACGATCGCCATGTGCGCGACCGAGGAATAGGCGATCAGCTTCTTCATGTCTGTCTGCACCAGCGCGATCAACGACGTGATCACCACAGCGGCCATCGACATGAAGAACACCAGCGGCGCGAACTGGGCCGAGGCTTCCGGGAACATCGGCAGCGAGAAGCGGATGAAGCCATAGCCACCCATCTTCAGAAGCACGCCTGCAAGGATTACCGAACCGCCAGTTGGCGCCTGCACGTGGGCATCAGGCAACCAGGTGTGGACCGGCCACATCGGCATCTTCACCGCAAAGCTGGCGAAGAAGGCCAGCCACAGCCAGGTCTGCGCCTGAACCGGGAAGTTGTAGGCCATCAGCGTCGGGATGTCGGTCGTGCCCGCTTCGTTCACCATCCAGAACATCGCGATCAGCATCAGCACCGAGCCGAGCAGCGTGTAGAGGAAGAACTTGTAGCTGGCATAGATACGGTCAGCACCGCCCCACACGCCGATGATCAGATACATCGGGATAAGGCCGGCTTCGAACATGATGTAGAACAGGAACAGGTCCTGCGCCGCAAACACGCCGATCATCAGCGTTTCCATCAGCAGGAACGCCGCGTAATATTCCCCCTGACGCTTGTCGATAGACGTCCAGCTTGCCCCGATGCACACCGGCATAAGGAACACGGTGAGCGCGATCAGCAATAGCGCGATGCCATCGATGCCGAGCTTCCACGAGAAGCCTGCGAAGATCGCAGCGCTTTCCGTGAACTGCCACTGTGCGCCACCGATGTCGTAGTTCGCCCAAAGGATCACGCCGAGAACGAAATCGATCAGCGTAGCGACGAGCGCCACATTGCGCGCCTGTTCACGCGGCACGACGAGGCAGGCCACGGCCGCAACCAGCGGCACCAGCAGCATCAGCGAAAGAAGGGGAAACCCGTTCATTGTGCGATCACCCAGCTGATCGCGCCGACAAGGCCGACGAGCATGACCAGC
>NZ_JBMLSM010000013.1:0-9231 GCF_049240505.1 Novosphingobium sp. | reverse complement strand
CCGCACTGGAACATGAAGTGTTCGCCATAGGGCGTGTAGCCGACCCCGCGATCCAGCGTGTTGCCAACGGGCGAGGCAATGGGACCAACCGTGGGCACGTCGATCCACAGGGGGATGTTGTTTTCTACCAGATAGTCCTTGAGCTGCTGGTAGGTAACGCCCGGTTCCAGAAGGCAGGTGCCAAGGTCCGCGTCCACTTCCAGAATGCGGTTCATCCGCTTCAGATCAAGCACCACCTGCCCCGGCGTGGCGGGTGCGGTCATGCCATAGCCCATGTTCTTTCCGGTGGAGACGGGCCAGAGCGGCTGCCGATGCTTGTTCGCGATGCGGACGATTTCCTGCACCTGCTCGACATTTTCCGGGCAGACCGCGCCAATGGGAACATGGCGGTTCAGCGGATCGGGGACATAGACCTTGGCGTAAGGCGCGACGGCCTCTTCATCGCCAAAGACCCATTCCGCCCCGACGACCCCGCGAAACGCCTTCATCGCGCCTGCAAAATCCGCCTTGGTCATGTGCGGGGCGAGCGGGGCAGGGTTCTGCGCCGATGCGCCAGTGCCAAGGCCGAGGCTGGCCGCGCCAAGAATGCCCGCGCCAATCAGGCCGCGACGGTCGAGGTTGAGTTCGCTCATTGCCCGTGCTCCTGCTTGCGGCTTGCGCTTTTTTCCACCCACGTTGCCAGCGCATCGAGTTCGGCAGGCGTCACTTCGGTCGGGCGGAAGGCCGGCATTCCGTTCTGGCCGTGGCGGACGATATATTTCACCGTTTCGGCAGGGATCGCCCGCCCAAGGATGATCGGCCCGACATTGCGACCGTGGCAGTAGCCACAGGTCTTCGCATAGATGGCATCGGGCGTGCGCGCGCCCTGCACTTCGCCCAGCTTCTGCGCGGCAAGCGCTGGCACGGCGCTTGAAATCAGTATGATAGCCGCAGCAAGGACATGGCCCTTGCGCGTTGCACCTGTCTTATCCGGCATCTCGTCCCTCCGGCCCGCGGCGTTTATGGCCGCTGCTTGTGGAGCCGAAGCTAGCGGCTGACCGGACGCGCTGCCACGGCCAGCCTTGCGCAGCGTTCCACGGTGCGAAACGCACGTGCGGCACGATCTTCACCGTTCTCTTATCCGACCTGCGGATGGCGCTGGCGCGCTGCTGTGCTTCTCCGGTGCCACCTGTTCCTGTCCATGCCGTAGCATTGGAGATGGGCGGCGTGACGGATTTGACGGGCGAAAGTGAATTCCGGCGCGGCTGGCATATCCTTCTGGCATCGATGCTGGGGATCGGTTGCGGGCTGGCGGCCATGCCGTTTTACACCGCAGGCGTGTTTGCCCCCCATCTGGCGCGCGAATTTGGCTGGTCAATGGGCGAGATCATGGCCGGGCTGACCATCACCACCGTGGTGGTCGTGGCAGCGGCCCCTGCTGCCGGCATTCTGTGCGAACGGATCGGCACGCGCCCTGTCGCCATCGCCTCGCTAGTGTGTTTTGGCCTTGCCTACCTCTCGCTGGCCACGCTCGACAATTCGCTGCCACGCTTTTACGCCACATGGGCCATCGGTGCCACGCTGGGGGCTGGCACACTGCCAATCACTTTTACGCGCACGGTAAATCGCTGGTTCGACAAGCATCGGGGCCTGGCCCTTGGGTTGGCGATGACCGGCACGGGGCTGTTCGGAATCACCTGCAAGCCGCTGCTGGCGTGGGTCATCGGCGATTACGGCTGGCGTGCAGGATATTTCACGCTGGGCCTGCTGCCGCTGCTTATCGGGGTGCCCATCACGCTGCTCCTGTTTCGCGAACCGTCCGAAGCGAAATCGACAGTGGACGGCGTGACTGCAAATGAGCCGACCGCCCTCACCGGTTTGACCCGCAGCGAAGCGGTGCGGCAGTGGCGCTTCTGGCTGATCGCCGCGATCCTTGTGCCGATTTCCTTTGCCCTGGCTGGCGCCGTGCCGAACCTTGAACCGATCCTGCTGGACCGGGGTATCGATCCGGCAACGATCCTGACGCTGACCCCGCTGATCGGCCTTGCCTCCATCGGCGGGCGGCTGATCGGAGGATGGCTGCTCGACCGCTTCTGGGCGCCGGGCGTGGCCTTCGTGCTGCTGGGAATGCCAATGATATCCTGCCTGATCCTTGCGGGCGGGCAACTCGATCCGGCGATGGCGAGTTTTGCCATCCTGCTGATCGGCTTTGCCTTGGGCATCGAATATGACGTCGTTGCCTATCTTACGTCGCGCTATTTCGGGATGCGGGCCTACGCGGGCATCTACGGCATATTCTATGTGTGCTTTTCAACCGGGGCCGGGTTCGGGCCGCTCGTGTTCGGGATGATTCGGGATCATTTCCACGATTTTGCCCCGGCATTGCAGATTTCCGCTGCAATCATCCCGCTTTGCGCCGCAGGATTCCTGTTTCTGGGAAAATATCCTAAACTTTCCTGACACTTACCTTTGTTGCGTCATTCATTTGACATATGTTTATATCATTATAACAATAGGCGCTGGCCGAATGCCACTCATGAGGGGAATGACATGACCAGCCGCCATCTGCTCCTAAGTTCGATGCTCGTTCCGATTGCCCTTGCAGCAATCCCCGCCCACGCCCAATCCGCGCCTCAGGCCGCCGACGAGGTTGTGCCCGAAACGAAGGGTCTGGAGGAAATCGTCGTCACCTCGCAGCGCCGCGCGGAAAAGCTGCAGGCCGTGCCGGTCACGGTTTCCGCCTTCAGCGAAGCGATGCTCGATCGCCTTGCCGTTGCCGACACGATCAGCACGTCGAAGTTCGTGCCCGGCATGATCTCGCAGCACAACGCGGGCCTTGCTTCGGCCAACGCCTACTTCCTGCGCGGCCTTGGCAACTCGCAATCGACCGCCACGTTCGATGCGCCGGTCACCACCTATGTCGACGATGTGTACATCGCGCGCCAGAACGCGAACAATTACGCCTTCTTCGATACCCAGCGCGTGGAAGTGCTGCGCGGCCCGCAGGGCACGCTGTTTGGCCGCAACACCACGGGCGGCGCGATCAACGTGATCATGCGCAAGCCTTCGGACACGGCAGGCATGAAGCTGGAAATGACCGGCGGATCGTATGAACGCTACACAGTAAAGGCCACCGCCGACCTGCCGTTGAGCGATGCTGTGCGCACCAAGGTTTCGGCCTTCATGGTGCAGGATCGCGGCTATTTGAAGAACATCACCACCGGCGAATGGCTGAATGGCGAGGAAAGCTACGGCATCCGTGGCGATGTGCGCTTCTTGCCCACCGATGCGCTGACGATCGATCTTTCGGCGGAATTCACCAGCAATTCCAGCACCTATACCGGCCTGCGCAATATCCCCGGCTCCAACCCTTATGTAAAGGGATCGACCACCCAGCCGGTGTTCTATGAAAGCGCATCGGGCCTGCGTCAGGTCGGCTGCACCGACGACAACGTATCGACGCTGCTGACCACCGAACGCGGCAACTGCAACCTTTCGGAAAACTTCGCGATCGGCGGCAACGTCAACTATGATCTCGAAAACGGTTCGCTGACCTATATCTTCGGCTACCGCCATCTGGATCAGGGTTACATCAACGAATACAATGCTTCGGCGGTGAACAAGTATGCCGGGTTCGTGCTGGCAGACAACGCCGTTCATGAACAGCACAGCCACGAGTTGAAGCTGAACTATTCGTTCGGTGACAAGCTCGATCTGGTGACCGGCCTGTTCTACCTGAAGGAAACTTCGGACGACCGGCAGACCAGCTTCTCTGGCGGCACCACCGCGTTCCGCCCGATTCAGGACGCGCTCTACAAGCACAAGGTTGAAACCGCTGCCTATTATGCGCAGGCGGATTTCCATGCGACCGAAAAGCTGACGCTTACGCTGGGCGGGCGCTATACGTGGGAAAAGAAGAACCTGAACTTCATCAGGTCCACGCAGTTCCCCGCGCTCTCCTATGGCGATTCTGCCGTCACCGCCTTTGGCATTCCGCTGGAACAGACGGTAAAGCGCTTCACCCCGCGCATCGCCGTGGATTACAAGTTCACGCCCGATGTGATGGTCTTCGCTTCGGCAACCAATGGCTTCAAGTCCGGTGGGTGGAACGGCACTGCTGCAGCCCCGCAGAACGCGGTGACTTTTGCACCAGAAAAAACGTGGTCCTACGAAGCGGGTCTGAAGTCCGAACTGTTTGACCGCAAGCTGCGCTTCAACCTGACCGGCTACTACGCACGTACAAAGGGTCTTCAGGTCACGGCAGGCGTGCCCAACTCGCTGGGCGTGATTGCCAGCTTGCCGTTCAACGCCGGCACGCTCGACGTTTATGGTGTGGAAGTGGAAGCGACGGCGAAGTTCGGCAATCTCAGCCTCTTTGCCAACCCTTCGCTGATGCACGGCGAATATGTCTACATCTCGCCCTTGGCCACCACGCTTTCCACCGCGCTGACCCCGGTTCGCGTGCCCAAGTTCCAGATGAGCAGCGGCGCTTCCTATGAAATCCCCGCTCCCGGTCTGGGCGGCTACTTCACGCCCAGCGCAACCTGGCGGCACAACTCGCCCTATTGGGTGGCCGTGCTGAACACGACGACGACGACGACCGAAGATTATGTGGACGCCGCCTTCAGCTTCACCGCCGATGACGACAGCTACAAGATCTCGCTCGAAGTTTCGAACCTGACCGATCAGAAGACGGTGACGGCGAATTTCCTCTCGCTGTTCCCCGGCGATCCGCGCCGCTACACCGCAAGGGTCCGTTTCAAGATCTGATCGACAAGCGACCAGTCATGACGCGGCGGGAATCTCTCCGTCCGTCATGGCTACTTTGAAAACCGATGCCCGCAGGTGCTTCTCGCCTCTGCGGGCTTTGGCACCCCATAAAGACGGTGGAGCAGGCAGGAATGAGCGTGATCGGCACGAAGATGGTCTGCGATGGCAAGACCGCCCGCCAGATTTTCGATGAAGTGATGGCCAACCCCGCGCGCACGAAGTTCGGCTTTGGGGAAAAGCTGGCGATCGTGAATGTCGATTTCCAGAACGCCTATACCCGGATCGATCGCTACAAGACCGCCTACGAAACCGATCCGCGCCAGATCGAACACACCAATACCATTTCGCGCCTTGCCCGCGATAAGGGGATGCCGGTGATCTGGACGCATGTGGCTTATGCCGAGGACGCCAGCGATGCGGGCGTCTGGGGCACGCGCACCAACACGCCGGATTCCTTGCAGAACATCAAATATGAATCCGATCGTCACGCCTTTGACGAACGGTGCGAGATCGACGCCGCCGATGCGATCTATACCAAGCGGATGCCATCGGCCTTCTTCGAAACGCCGCTGCAAAGCCTGCTGGTGTGGCACAAGGTCGATACCGTGGTGATTACCGGCGGATCGACATCGGGTTGCATCCGCGCAACGGCGGTGGACAGCCTGAGCCGGGGCTATCGCACCATCGTTCCCATCGAAACCTGCGCCGACAAGCACGAGAGCTATCACTTCGCAAATCTGACCGACCTTCAACTGAAGTATGCCGATGTCGAACCCGTGCAGACGGTGATCGATTGGTTGGAGGCGCGCTGATGCAAGAGGGCGCTGGCGATCCGGGCCTTTATGACTTCGCACCCTATCGCGGGCGCAAGCCAATTGCGTGGCCGGGCGGCAAGAAGGTGGCGGTGTGGGTTTCGCCCAACCTTGAATACTACGAGATAGACCCGCCCGCGAACCCGCATCGCAAGTCTTGGACCAAGCCGCACCCCGATGTGGTCGGCTATGCCCACCGCGATCACGCCAACCGCGTCGGCCACTGGCGTATGGCCGATGTGATGAGCAAACACGGCTTTCCCGGTTCGGTCAGCCTGTCGGTCGCACTGTGCCAGCACCATCCCGATGTTGTGGCCGATGCGAATGCGCGCGGTTGGGAGTTCTTCAGCCACGGGATTTACAACACCCGCTATTCCTATGGCATGGACGAGGCACAGGAACGCGCGATCATCGAGGATTCGATCCGCACCGTGCGCGATGCCACCGGGCAGACCATCCGGGGCTGGCTGGCCCCCGCGCTGACCCACACGCCGCGCACGCTTGATCTGATTGCCGAATACGGGCTGGAATATACCTGCGACCTCTATCACGACGATCAGCCGCAGCGCGTGAACACGGCCAGCGGCGATCTGATCTCGATGCCCTACAGCCTTGAGGTGAACGACCACTACGGGTTCTTCATCTACAACATGTCGCCCCGTGAATATGCGCAGACCCTGATCCGGCAGTTCGAGCGATTGGCCGACGAGCAGTCTGGCACCGTCATGTGCATTCCGCTGCACTCTTATCTGATCGGCCAGCCCCACCGCATCGGCGCATTCGAGGAAGTGTTGCGCCACATCGCCGCCGATGGCCGCGCTTGGATCACCCGCGCGGGCGACATTGCCGATGCGTGGAGAAGTGCGCAGCCGGGAGACGCCGCATGAGCCTTGATCCCGGCTATCTCGAATATCCGCGCCGCCGCCTTGGCTACGATCACGATCTCTATGCCTATTCGGCTCTGCCCACCCGCAAGCCTTTGGCCTGGCCCGAAGGCAAGGGCGTGGCGACATGGATCGTCGTCAGCCTTGAATGGTTTCCGATCACGCCTTCGGACACGCCGTTCCGCGCGCCGGGGCACATGCAGACGGCCTACCCCGATTACCGCCACTATACCGCGCGCGAATATGGCACGCGCATCGGGTTCTACCGGTTGCTCGATGCCTTTGCCAAAGCGGGCGTGCAGGTTTCCGTCGCGGCGAACGGCGCCATCGCGCAGCGCTATCCCTCGGTCATCCGCGATATCGTGGACGCCGGGCACGAGATCATCGCCCATTCAACCGACATGAACGGCACCATCGCTTCGACCCTGCCGGTAGACGACGAACGCGCGCTCATCCGCGACAGCATCGCCGCCCTGTCTGACGTGATGGGCAGCGCACCGCGCGGATGGCATTCCATCGCACGGTCGCAAAGCTTTGCCACGCCCGATCTGCTGGTAGAAGCGGGCATCGAATATTGTTGCGACTGGGCCAACGACGAAGTGCCGTGGACTTTCGCCAACGGTCTGGTGAACCTGCCGCTGAACCACGAACTGTCCGACCGGCAGATCCTGAACGTGCAGCAGCAATCGGTAGACAGCTATGCCGAGCAGATGTGCGATGCGCACGACTGGCTGGCCGCAGAGGCGACCGCTGGCGGCGGGCGGCTGCTGCCGCTGCACCTCACGCCCTATATCATCGGTCTGCCCTATCGCATGGACGCTTTCGAGCGCCTGCTGGCCGACCTGAAAGCCCGCCCGGCCACATGGTTTGCGCGCGGGTGCGATATTCTCGATTCCTACAGGAGCCAGATGTGAAAGCCTATGAACTCGGCCCCCAGAACGGGCTTGAATCGCTGAACCAGACCACGCGGCCCGATCCGGTCGCTGGCCCCGGCGAAGCGGTTCTGAAAGTCCGCTACGTGTGCCTGAACAACCGCGACCTGCAGATTCTCGAAGGCCGGTACGGCACAAAGAAGGCCGAAGACCGCATTCCTTTCTCCGAAGGTGTGGGCGAAGTCGTTTCCGTAGGCGAAGGTGTGAGCGGCATCGCCGTGGGCGACCGCGCGACGCTGGCGCACTTCGTTTCGTGGATCGATGGTCCGTTTGAAATGCGCTATTTCGGCGTAGACCTCGGCACCAGCCTTGATGGCTGGATGGCCGAATACGTAAAGGTGCCTGCCGCCGCGCTGGTGAAGATTCCCGACGCGATTGCCGATGAGCAAGCCGCCCCGCTGGCGGCTGCTACGCTGACGGCGTGGCACGCGGTGGTAGAGGTCGGCCAGGTGCGCGCAGGTGATCTTGTGGTGGCGCTTGGCACCGGCGGCGTGGCGATGGCCGCGTTGCAGATTGCCAAAGCCAACGGCGCATTCGTGGCCATCACGTCATCCAGCGACGAAAAGCTGGAACAGGCGCGCAAGCTGGGCGCAGACTACACGGTCAACTATGCCACACACCCCGATTGGGCTGCCGAACTGCAACGCCAGACCGGCGGGCGCGGTGCAGACATCGTGGTGGAAACCGGCGGGCAGCACACCCTGCCGCAATCGATCAACGCCTGCGCAGTCAATGCCCGCATCGTCATCATCGGCGTGGGTTCGGCGGACGGCCCGCTGCCCAATTACGGCGGCATCATCGGCAAGAACATCACGCTGAAAGGCATTGCCGAAGGCAGCCGGGCCATGCTGGCCCGCATGGTCCGCGCGATGGAAGCAACCGGCTTTGCCCCAGTGGTGGACCGCGTGTTCGATTATGATCAGGCGCTGGATGCCTGCCAGTATCTGAAGTCCGGTTCACACCTTGGCAAGGTGCTGATCAAGGTTTCGTGACACACAAGCGGGGCCGTGACACGCGGCCCCGCCAATCAGGCCGACGTCGGGTTCTGCAAATCCAGCCGGATGTGGAACCGGTCTGACCGGTAGTGCGCATAAGTGCGCAGGAACGGCACGTTGTTGCGGTCATACACTGTGCGCGTGATGCGCAGGATGGCCGACATCGGCTCTACGTTCAGGGCTTCGACCAGCGATGGATCGGCCAGCATCGCGCCGATGGTCTGTTCAGCCCGTTCGGCGTGGAAGCCTGCTTCGTCGAGCAGTTTCAGCAGCGGCGCGCGGGGCAGCGTGCTTTCCGAAATGACCTGCGCCAGATCGCCGCGCACATAGCTGACGATATAGCCCAGCGGGATACCTTCAAGACAGCGCACGCGCACCGCGCGGATGACGTCTGCGCCTTCATCGATCTGCAGCGCGTTGGCGATGATGTCGGTCGCCGGGCGGCGCTCTACCGAGATGACGTTGACCGTGGTGCCTTCGCCCAGCGCCATCAGGCTGTCCACGGCCTGATCGATGTTCGCCTCGATCGGTTTGGCCGGTGATTTGAAGATCACCCGCGTGCCCAGACGGCGACGGCGTTCGACATAGTGCTGGTCGGCCAAATCATTAAGCACCCGCCGCGCGGTAATGCGCGAGACGCTGTAATGTTCGGAAAGCTCCTGCTCCGTGGGCAACACGCTGCCAAAGGGGCGCTGGCCGCACAGGATTTCGTCACGCAGGCTGAGGTAAATCTGGTGGTAGAGCGGCACCGCCCCTTCACGATCGAGCACGATTCCTCCCCCGCTTGCCGTGCGGATACACGAAATGACGAATTTTCGATACCCACCCCCGCACGTAGGGGGTCGGCCACCCATAGTCA
>NZ_JBMLSM010000012.1:0-77325 GCF_049240505.1 Novosphingobium sp. | reverse complement strand
GCAACTGGTTGGGGAACATCTCGCCCAGCATGACCCACATCACCGGGCCCCAGCTCATGTTGAAGAAGATCACATAGATATTGGCCGCGATCACCGCGATAAAGCCAAGCTGCTGGTCCATCTGCAAGGCACCGGCAGCATCCAGCGTTCCTTGCGAAAAGGCCCAGCTCATCGCGCCCAGCGCCAGCGTCATCCCGGCAGAGCCGATCAGCAGCAGCGGCTTGCGGCCGACCTTGTCCACCAGCGCCATCGTGATGAAGCACGCCGCGATGGAAACCAGCCCGGAAATGATGTTGCGCTCAAGCGCCGCCTTTTCCGAAACGCCCGCCAGCTTCCACAGCGTTTCGCCGTAATAGAAGATCACGTTGATCCCGACGAACTGCTGGAACAGCGCGATGATCAGGCCCGCCCACACGATCGGGCGCAGCACCGTGCCCGGTGCCAGCACATCGGCCAGACGCGGGCGATGGTCGGTGGCGAACGAAGCGCGGATATCGGCCACCTTGCGCGCCGCCTCCCCTTCTCCGAACAGCCGCGTCAGCACGGCCCGCGCTTCATCCTCGCGCCCGCTGCTGACAAGATAGCGCGGGCTTTCGGGAATGAACTGCAACGCCACAAGGAACACCACCGCAGGCACGGCCTGCGCCAGATACATCCAGCGCCACGCCGGGAACCCGGCAATCATGCCCAGCGAATCCCCCGCCTGCTGCGCCAGCACATAGTTGACGACGAATGCCAGCGTCAGCCCTGTGATGATCATCACCTGCTGTACGCTCGTCAGCCGACCCCGGATCGCCGCCGGGGCGACTTCGGAAATATAGGCAGGCGACAGCACGCTCGCCGCGCCTACCGCCATTCCGCCCAGAAAGCGGAACACCACGAACAGCGTGTGATTGCCGGTCAGCCCCTGCACCAGCGCGCCCACCAGAAACAGCACCGCCGCCAGCATCATGATCCGCTTGCGACCGAACCGGTCCGCCAGACGCCCGGCAAGAAACGCGCCCGCAGCACAGCCCGCCAGCAGTGACCCAACCGTGAAGCCCAGCCCGTTGTCATCCAGCGCAAACGCAGCTTTCAGCCCGGCCTGCGTGCCATTCACCGCGCCGCTGTCATACCCGAAAAGCAGGCCCCCGATCGTCGCCACCGCCACGATCGCGCCCACCAGCGCCATGTTCACCCGGTCCTGCTGGACGGTCGCCATATCCCTCTCCCGACGTGTTCTTGCTGCTCATCTGAAACTGAAGTTCGGTAAAAAAGTGATCGTCATCCTGAACTTGTTTCAGGATCCATTTCGCCGATCAAACTGCCGTTCTTGCGGATAGATGGACCCTGAGACAAGCTCAGGGTGACGAAAAGGAGAATGCTGTAAATCTTGCTTCTTCTGGTCCCGACATAGCCCCAACCGCTGCGCGCCGTCGATGACGGTGTTTACGTTCTCATAGCTATTCCTTACGCGATGATATCGCTACCACGGTTTGACAGCACGTCAAACCTTGCCAATCCCGCCCTGCCCCGTCAGGACCGATCCAACCGGAGGCTGCTATTCGATGAACGAGACGCGATCACGGCGGCGGCAGTCTGGCCGCCCCACGGTCAACGATGTGGCCCGCCTGGCGGAATGTTCACCGATGACCGTCAGCCGCGTGATCAACGGTGGCGGCAGCGTGCGCGAAGAAACGCGGCTTGCGGTCGAAGCCGCCATTCGCCAGCTCGATTACGCGCCCAATCGTGCGGCCCGCAGCCTCGCGGGCGCGGTTGGGCTGCGCATCGCGCTGCTCTATGCCAACCCCTCTGCCGCCTATCTCAGCGAACTGCTGATCGGTTGCATGGATGCGGCCAGCAGGCTCGACGCGCATCTCGTGGTCGAACGCTGCGACCCGGCAACCGATCCGGCCAAAGTTATCGCCCGCCTTGCCGCCAGCGCCATTGACGGCTTCCTCCTGCCCCCGCCGCTGTGTGAAGACGCCGCCCTGCTCGCCCGCATTGCCGAAGCGCGCCTGCCCGCCATGCTCATCGGCCCCGGCAAGGCCCAGCCGGGCCGCGCAGCGGTGATGATCGACGATACGCGCGCCGCACAGGCCATGACCCGGCACATCATTGCGCTCGGCCACCGGCGCATCGGCTTCATCATCGGCAACCCGCAGCAATCGGCCAGCGCCCTGCGCCTTTCGGGCTTCCGCAGTGCAATGGCAGATGCGGGCATAGCGGTGGACGAAGCGCTCATCCTGCAGGGCCAGTTCACCTACCGCTCCGGCCTTGATGCTGCGGCGCAGATGCTTGCCCTGCCCCAACGGCCCACCGCGATCTTCGCCGCGAACGACGATATGGCTGCAGGCTGCGTGGCCGCCGCGCACCGCTGCGGCGTGGATGTGCCGCGCGATCTGACCGTCTGCGGTTTTGACGATACGGCGCTGGCATCCACCATCTGGCCGGAATTGACGACGATCCGCCAGCCCATTCGCCAGATGGCCGAAGTGGCGCTGGACAGCCTTGTGCAAGGCATCCGCAACGCGCGAAACGGCATCCCCCCTTCCCCCAGCCACGTCACGCTGGATTACACGCTGATCAGCCGCGAATCCGACGCCGCGCCAAAGCCATAAAACCCACCCCAGCCCCTCCCGCTCATCCTGAGCTTGTCGAAGGACGGGAGTGGAGCGCCGGGTGGGCCTGCCAGGCCAGCCGCTTGCACACAAACCTGCCCAAAAAGGATGTGATCTCCGTCACGTAGTCGAAACATTGGCCACCTATCCGCCGCCCATCACAACAGGTGGGTTGCAATGAAAAAGATCTTTCTCTTCGGTTCCGCACTGACGACTTCGCTGATCATGTCGGCCAATGCTTTCGCACAGGAAGCAATGCCCGCACCTGCGGAAGACCAGAACCTTGACACAATTGTTGTCACCGCACAGAAATTCGAACAGAAACTGGTTGATGTTCCCATCACTATTTCTGCGGTTACCGGTGAACGCATCCGCGAACTGGGCGTGTCCGATCTTGATGAGCTTTCCGCCTATGTCCCCGGCCTGAACATTCAGGAACAGAGCGCCAACAATCCCGGCGTGGTGATCCGTGGCATCACGTCGGATTCCGGCTCGGCGCAGCAGGGTCCGCGCGTCACGCTCTATTACAACGGCGTCGATATCTCGCGTTCGCGTGGCAGCTATCAGGCGATCTACGATCTCGAACGGGTAGAAGTGATCAAGGGACCGCAGGCCACGCTGTTCGGCACCGCCTCTGCCGTGGGCGCAATCAGCATGGTGTCGAAGCGCCCCGAACCCGGCGTTTCGGCAATGGTCACCGGCGGTATCGGCAACTACAATCAGACCTTGCTCGGCGGCTTCCTCAATTCGGGCGATGAAAAGATCGCCGCGCGCATCGCCTTTGAATGGCGCACCCGCGATGGCTATGTCGAAAACCTCGCTGCGTCGCAGGACGAAGAACTTTACGCTCAGGACCAGCTCGGCCTGCGCCTTTCGGTGCGGTGGAAGCCTTCAGACCGCGTAACGGTTGACCTGATCGGCACTTATGATCGCCAGCGCAATGGCGGCACGCCGTTCGTTTCGGGCACGTATGCCACCGCGAGCGGCCCTGCCAATCCGTTCGGGGATGCCAATCTTGGCGGTTCGCCGCTTTCGGCCACGGCGCTGGGCAATTCGCAACTCGGCCTCAATCGCGATGTCTATGACGCGAACCTGACCGTCACGGCGGAACTGTCCGACGCCATCACCTTCACCACCGTCAACGGCTATCGCGATTTCGACAGCCGCGAAGTGTTCGATGCCGATGGCAGCTCGGCATGGTATCTCGAATTTGCCGAAAACGCCAAGGGCTGGCAGGCCAGCCACGAGGGCCGCTTCAGCTATCAGTCCAGCGCCATCCGTGCCTCGGCTGGCTGGAACGTGTTCAAGGAAGACAGCACGCAGGCTGTGCCCTTCAGTTCCGAAGAAGGCATTTTCCTGCAATGCGCGGCCAATGTGATCCCCGGCCTTGGCTGCATCAATGCGGCAGGCGTCGTCACCGCAGCGCAGGCCACGGCGCTTGCCACCGGGGGCCGCTTCACGCAGATCCCCTATTCGTCGGAATTCATCAACGGCGGTGAAAACACCGCGTACTCGGTGTTTGCCGACGCCACGTGGATGCCCTCCCCCGCGCTCGAAGTCACCGCTGGCGCGCGTTATGTGTGGGAAGATCGCACATCCACCTACTTCGCCCGCGTGCCGCGCCCGGTGCTGAACCCCACCGCAACATCGCTGGTCCCGGGGCAAGTCGACACGGGCGGACAGACCTTCCGCGCCAGCGGCAAATCCAACGCCTTCCTGCCGCGCTTCAACGTGCTGTATCGCCTGTCCGACCGCACCAATGTCTTCGCCACGATCTCGAAGGGCCGCCGCTCGCCGGTCGTCCAGCTTTCGGCGGCGCGGGTAAACGGCACGCCGCAGGCCAATCTGCAGAACGTGCCGGAAGAAAAGGTATGGAACTACGAAGTGGGCCTCAAGGGCGCAGCAGGCCCCGTCTCCGGCTCGATCGGCGTCTATTACCAGAAGTACGATGGCTTCCAGGTCAGCGTGCTGCAAAGCAATGGCACCACGATCACGCAAAGCGCGGGCACGGCCAGCAATCTGGGTGTCGAAGCCGAAGTGGCGATCAAGGCGTCCGACTGGCTGCAAGTCTTTGGCAACGTGGGCTATATCGATGGCGGGATTGACAAGGACAACACCTTCGCCCCCGCCTTCTCCGGCGCACGCTTTCGCCTTCAGCCCGAATGGCAGGCCGCAGGTGGCTTTACCATCAATGCCCCGGTGGCCGATGGCATTCGCGCCTTCATCACCCCCAGCATGACCTATCGCAGCAAGATCTTCTTCGAACTGCCCAACCGCGATCTGCTGAGCCAGGGGCCGGTCACGCTGGTCAACGTGCGCGGCGGCGTGTCGTTTGCTGACGGCCGTTACGAAATCTCGGCCTTCATGCGCAATGTGACCGACAAGGACTACCTGCTCGATGCCGGCAACACCGGTGGCGCGTTCGGCATTCCCACGTTCATCCCCGCCGAACCGCGCATGTTCGGCGCTGCTCTCACCGCGCGGTTTTGATCGTAACCGCCTTCGTCATTGCGAGCCTCACGCAAGTGGGGCGAAGCAATCCAGAGTTTCCGCAAACCGCACTGGATTGCTTCGTCAGTTACACCTCCTCGCAATGACGAAGCGATTGTGACAATCTGAACTGCATAAAACCCAAGGACTCCAGACCGATGACCCTTTCGATCAATCGCCGCAACCTGCTCGCCGCGTTCGGTGCGGGCACCGGCATCGGTCTGGCGCCTGCGGCCATCGCAGCGCCCTCGCTCAAGACCGCCGCATTCCGCCACGGCGTTGCCAGCGGCGATCCGGCGGCAGACGGCGCGGTGATCTGGACCCGCGCCACCATCGCCGAAGGCGCAAGCGGTGATGTGCCGCTGGACTGGCATGTTGCTTCCGCAGAGAACGGCAAGCCGCTGAAATCAGGAAAGATCACGGCCACCGCCGCTGCTGACCACACCGCCAAGATCGAAGTGTCCGGCCTCTCGCCCGCCACCGAATTCTGGTACTGGTTCCGCACCGCCGATGGCACCACCAGCCCCAAGGGCCGCTTCCGCACGCTGCCGGTGGGCAAGACGGACAAGATCGTCATCGCGCTCGCCTCGTGCCAGCTCTACCCCGGCGGGTTCTTCAATGCCTATGCCGATATGGCCACGCAGGAACGGCTCGATGCCGTGCTCCATCTGGGCGATTACATCTATGAATATGGCGCGGATGGCTATGGCGCAGATGTTGGCCGCAAGATCGGCCGTGTGCCCGATCCCGCGCATGAAATCGTCACGCTTTCCGACTACCGTCGCCGCCACGCGCAGGTAAAGGCTGATGCCCAGATGCAGGCCGCCCACGCCCGCGCTGCCTTCATCTGCGTGTGGGACGATCACGAAACCGCCAATGACGCATGGATCGGCGGCGCAGAGAACCACGATCCGGCCAAGGAAGGCGATTGGCGCGCGCGCAAAGCGGCGGCACTTCAGGCCTATTTCGAATGGATGCCGATCCGCGCCCCCAAACAGGGCAGCGATCCCGCAGCCATCTATCGCAGCTTCGAATTTGGCGATCTGGCCACGCTGGCGATGGTCGAAACCCGCCTCCTCGCCCGTTCCGAACAGATCGCCAGCAAAGGTGCCGCCCCCGATGCGGCGCAAGTGCAGGCCATGCTCGCCGCGCGGCAGGATACCTCGCGCGAAATGTTGGGCGCAGACCAGTTCGCGTGGCTGAAAGGCACCTTCGCCGCCTCGGTCAAAGCGGGCAAGCCGTGGCAGTTGCTGGGCAATCAGGTGGTCATGGCGCGCGTGCCGGGGCCGGATCTGCGCGCCGCGCTGGGCGATGAAAAGTTCGAAGCCATGCTCGGCAAGATGCCAGAGGCCTATCGCGGCATGATCGCCGCATCACAGGCCGCGTTCAAGGCGGGCCTGCCGTTCAACCTCGATGCGTGGGATGGCTACCCCCCTGCCCGCGAACGCCTTTACGCCATGCTGCGCGAAGTCGGTGCAAACCCCCTCGCCTTTGCCGGAGACAGCCACGCCGCATGGGCGAACGACCTGCACGACGACAGCGGCGCGCGCATCGGCAGCGAATTTGGCGCAACCGCCATCACCAGCCCCTCCTACGGCTCGCTCCTCCCCGGCCTCGGCCAGATCCTCGCCGCCCAAAGCCCCGAAGTCGCCTTCTGCGATCAGGACGCCAAGGGCTATACGATGGTCACGATAACGCCCGACGCCGCGATTGCCGATTTCGTCACCGTATCAACGGTTTACGCCCCACAATTCACACGCGGCACGGCAGCCCGCTATGAAGCGCGCAAGGGGGCGGCGCTGAAGGCCTTGGGCTAGGCCGTAAACTCATAAATGGCACCATCGAGGTTTGAGGTTTCAGGTTCTGCCGAACAGCCGCCGCTGCAACAGACTGGCAAGATCGCGGCGGCTGTCTGCCACCATCACAATAGTGGCATGATCGTCCGAGAGAAGGTAAACGATGCGATAGGGCCGCAGGGAGATTTGCCGCCATCCCGATTCCGCCAGCTCCCGCAGCTCAGGAACAATCGGCCCACTTTCCGGGTAATCGACAATGCGCTCCATCGCTCCAAGCAGACTGTTGAGCAGGGCCTCGGCCCCGTCCTCGCCATCTGGGCCACGCAGGGCGAGACGCTGTTCGTAAATGCCGGACAGATCATTTTCGGCATCATCCGAAATCGTGACGCGAACCACCTGTCAAACTTCCGATTTTCCTGAAGCCGCTGCTCTTGCTTTTGCCCTGATCCTGTCGCCCAGCCCTTCGATCGGCTTCACCCTGCCCGCAGCGATATCCTCTTTCGCCAGCGCCAGAATCTTCAGCAGCGCCAGCGTCTCCTGCGTCTGGTAGTAGTCTGCAGCATCCTGCAGGACGGCCTTGGCTTCACCATTCTGCGTGATGATCAGCGGCGGTGCGCCCTCGTTGAGCTCGCGGATCACTTCGGCGCTGTTGGCCTTGACGTAGCTGATCGGCTTGATGCGGCTTTCAAAGCCCATGCTTTCCTCCAACGAAAATCGAACCGAATATAGTCCGAATTTCCCTCATCGCCAAGCGCTCGCTACCCTCTGATTCGTCGAGCGCAGCTGCCGTCCCACCACAACATCTGGATGGCTGAACCTGTTGTGCCACAATATGCAGCACACCGCACAACAACACGCTTCCAATTGCGTGTTTGAAGGAAATACGCTATTTGTTCTGCGGAATACCTTCAAAAAGGCGCGCGATGTCTGATCCGAATTCAATTGTCAGCCAGATCGGCGATCTTGCCTCAGCGGGCGAGAAGATGATCGAGCGGCTTCGGCGCAAGGCCTTTCTGCCAGACAGCCGCAAGGGACTCAACGTCCGTGTCGGCATTGCCGAAGCCGCCCAGCTGCTCGGCTGCTCCACCAACCGCATCCGCATGGCCGAAGACGATGGCCGCCTGCCCCCTCCCCCATCGGGTGAAAACGGGCGGCGGCTTGGCTATTCGATGGAAGAGCTGATGCACATGCGCGAAGTGCTCGGCGCCTCCCCTGCCCGCGCTCCGCTCGATGTGCCCGCCATCATCGCGGTGCAGAATTTCAAGGGCGGCGTGGGCAAGAGCACCGTCACCACGCACCTCGCGCACTACTTTGCCGTGCAAGGCTATCGCGTGCTGGTGGTGGATTGCGACAGTCAGGCCACCACGACCACGCTGTTCGGCTTCAATCCGCATTTCAACATCACGCGCGACGAAACGCTCTATCCCTATCTCTCGATCGACCCGACGCAGACCGATCTGCTCTATGCGGTCAAGCGCACGCCCTGGCCCAATGTCGATCTGATCCCGTCGAACCTTGAACTGTTCGATGTGGAATACGAACTGGCCGCCGCCGGTGCCGATGGCCAATCGGTTCTTGCCGCGCGCTTCCGCAAGCTCAAGGCCGGGCTGATGGACATGGCACGCGATTATGATGTCGTGATCCTCGATCCGCCGCCCGCGCTCGGCACGATCTCGCTTGCCGTGATGCAGGCGGCCAACGCCCTGCTCGTGCCGCTCGCCGCCACCACGCCCGATTTCTGCTCCACGGTGCAGTTCCTGTCGATGATGGATCAGGTGATCGCCCAGCTGATCGAAGCCGGGATCGCTGTCGATTATTCCTTCGTCCGCCTGATCTGTTCCAAATTCGATGGCGGCGATCCCAGCCACGAAATGGTGCGCACGATCATGGAGCAGACCTTCGGCCCTGCGCTGCTCCCGGTCCCTATCCTCGAAAGCGCCGAAATCAGCCACGCCGCACTGCGAATGATGACGGTCTACGAACTCGAAAAGCCCATTGGCACCCCGCGCACACACAAGCGCTGCCGCGCCAACCTTGATGAAGCGATGGGCCAGATCGAACAACTGGTGCGCGCAGGCTGGGGCCGCGTTGCCCCGGCGCGTGAGGAGGATGTAATTCATGCGTGATGCACCCTCTTTCCTACAAAGATATGTTCACTTTATGTTCTGCGCCTGTGCAAGTGAGGTGACGTATGGCGCGTAAGCAATCGGATTATCTCGCCGCCCTGTTGGCGGATGAGGAAGCGGCTGAAACAAAAGCAGAAACGGAAGCGCAAGGCGCCGCCGAATCGCCCGCTGAAATCGAAGCCCCCTCTCCTGCCCCCGCACGCGCCGAACGGTTGCGCGGCACGACCCTACTGGGCCGCGAAAGCGCGCTGGCCCGTGTGGCCAGCGGCGAAGTGCGGCAGGTTACGCAGCTTCTGCTCGACCCGGCACGGGTGCGGGTGTGGAAGGGCAACGCCCGTTCCTATGAACACCTGTCGGAAGAATCCTGCCGCGAACTGATCGATTCATTGATCGCGGAAGGTGGGCAGAAAGTGCCTGCGGTGGTGCGCCGGATCGATGGCGATCCTGATCACGACTTTGAAGTCATTGCGGGCACGCGGCGGCACTGGTCGGTTTCGTGGCTGCGCGCCAACTCCTATCCGCAGATGCAGTTCGTGGCGCAAGTCGCCCAATTGGACGACGAAGCGGCGTTCCGCCTTGCCGATCTGGAAAACCGGGCGCGCAAGGATGTGTCGGATCTGGAGCGCGCGCGCAACTATGCAGCGGCACTGCGCGATCACTATGGCAGCCACCTGACGCGCATGGCCGAACGGCTGAAGCTGTCAAAAGGCTGGCTGTCGAAGATGCTCAAGGTCGCCAGCCTGCCCGATCAGGTGCTTGCCGCTTTCGCCAGCCCGGCTGACGTGCAGTTGAAGCCCGCCTATCCCTTGGCGCAGGCGCTGGACGATCGCAGCGCCGCCCCGGCAATCCTGCGCGAGGCGAAAGTTCTGGCCAAAGTGCAGGACGAACGCCGCCGCATGGGCGATCCGGCTATTCCGGCGAACGAAGTCATCGCCCGTCTTTTGAACGCGCGGGAGCGGGACAACGAACGCAGCGGGCCGGTTACCTATAACAGCGATTTTGATCGCCCTGCCCTCACCCTGCAATCGGTCAACCGGCAGGGCGTGACGCTGCGCCTGCATTCGGGATCGGGCATGAGCCTAGAGGAACTGGTCGAACTGGCACGGTGTGTGCTGGTCGATCTGGAAATCGAAGGCCGGGGTGTGCGTCGCTGATGATTTCAGGCGCGGCATCATTGTGGGCATCGCGTGTTTCCCCGGGGAAACAGAGCGCGGCGAAGTTCAGCGGAGCTAAACACATCCGCCCGTGTTTCCCCGGGGAAACACCGAATGGTGCCGCGCTCACGTCCCCCACGCTGGCCCCGCCTCGCCTCCACACATTTAGCTTCGCTCAACTTCGCCGCGCTCTGTTTCCCCGGGGAAACGTAGCGCAGCGAGGTTCAACGCAGTTAAACGGGCCGAAGGTGAGTTCAGCGGAGCTAAACACCGCATGAGCCGCATCCGCCCTGCCCCTGCTGTTCGGCCCGTCGCCTCGGGCGGCGAACAGTTCGAAATGTTTCTGCCCTACGTGGCCGACATGCCCTTGCGCGATCAGCGCGAGATGATGGAGCGCCCGTTCTTCAGCCTCGCCAAATCGAAGCGGGTCAAACCCATCGATTATACAAGCCCTGACGGCAAGCTGTGGGTCCACGTTTCGGCCAGCCCCGACTATGGCATGGCAACAATCTGGGATGCGGATATCCTGATCTATTGCGCCAGCGTGCTGGCCGACATGGGTCGGCGCGGCGTGAACGATGTGCCACGCAAGCTGCACCTGATGCCTTATGACCTGCTGCGCGCGATCGGCAGGCCGACCACGGGCCGCGCCTATGAATTGCTGGGGCAAGCGCTTGATCGGTTGGTGGCAACAACGATCAAGACCAATATTCGGGCCGAGAACAGGCGCGAGGCGACGTTTTCCTGGCTCGATGGCTGGACCCAGCTGGTTGACGAAAAGACCGAGCGTTCGCGCGGGATGACCATCGAGCTGTCCAACTGGTTCTGGGAAGGTGTGATGATGCAGGGCGGTGTCCTGTCGATCGACCGCGCCTATTTCGACATTACCGGCGGCCGCGAACGTTGGCTCTACAAGGTGGCGCGCAAACACGCGGGCGGGGCAGGGGAGGCGGGCTTTGCCATCTCGATGCCTGTACTGTTCGAAAAGTCGGGCGCAGAAGGCGAATATCGCCGGTTCAAGTTCGAGATACTGAAGCTGGCCGACAAGGACGCGTTGCCCGGCTACGGCCTGTCAGTGGAAACCGCCAAAGGCGGCGAACCCATGCTGCGGATGCGCCGGATCGATGGGAAGGATGGCGCAGAAGGCGTCCTTCGACAGGCTCAGGATGAGCGGGGAGGGGCGCGGAAGGTGTCAGCCTCCCCCCTTCCAGTCGGTGTTTCCCCGGGGAAACATAGCCAAGGCGAGTTCAGCGAAGCGAAATTCAGCGCGTCCAACGAGGCTACAACGGCGCTTCGGGAAATCAGACCATCGGGCGGTTTCGCAACGGCAGCAGAAACCGTCGATGCAAGCGCGCTGATCCGGCGCGCGGTGGCGGGATTGAGCGACAGCGCAACGCGCGGATTCATGGCGGACGACACGATCCAGCACTTGCGTGAAACCTGCCCCGGCTGGGACTTGCACGCGCTGCACGCCGAGTTCGAGCGCTGGGTCAATGCCGATCCAGCACGCCTGCCTGCCAACTGGCAGAAAGCCTTTATCGGCTTCGTGAAGCGTCACCACGAAAAGAACGGCCACACGCTGCGCCGCTGAGCGGCGTTGTGCGCTACTCCGCGGTCATCCGTATAACGTCTGCTTGTGCCGGTGATGCCGGGGCAGGGTGGAGTAGCCGCGCAACCGCTGATGCAAAGCGAACGCGCAGGCGAGGGGAGGGCCGTTGGCATCATCTGTCCTGCAAACATCGGCCCAAACACCGGACTTGCCCGCAGCAGGGCTGAGGCACCGGCAATCGGATTGCGTTCGCCAAATGTCGTGCTCCCGGATCGCCAGCGTTCCCGAAGTGTCGGGCGTGCTAAGCGCGATTTGCGATACCCATTTCAGCGCTGCGGCTTCTCCACAGAAATTGAACATCAAATCCAACACGCAGGGCGAAAGTGATTCAATATCCACAGGCCAACCCGATGATCGCACTCTCCATCGATACATCGGGAACGGCGTGACGCGGAGCTTCGACCTATCGGGAACGGGTGATCGACCTATCGGGAACAGAAGATCGAACTATCAGGAACGCAATCACGACATTCCGGGAACGGCTGTGATGTTGCGACTCGCCGCAAAAAGGCGAGTCGAGCCGCTTGGCAACTCGTCTAACTTATTTAACTGCCTATAAAGGCTTTCTAACGGGTATTTCTGAAGCTTCGCCTGAAGTTGGAAAAGGGGAGAAGGGAAGGGCGCAGCCTTACCCTGCCTTGTATTGCCGACAGAGCCTCGTCAGGACAGGTCGTGGGCGAAAGCTGCTGCGGACACGGGGTTCCATGAAAACGGCTCGTAAAGGCCGTTGGACCGAACCAGGTGATGCGCGGCGAGCTGACGGAGCAATTTGCCAGCGCCAGCCTTGGTAGCGGGTAGAGCGCGCGCAAGCTGGGAAGGGGTCAACTCGTTCAGGCCGGCGAGCAGCATCCACGCATTGCCAAGCCGGGAGTTGGAACGCTGCTGCGGGAATTCGACCGAGAACCGCCGCGCTGCCCGCCAAATGCTGTCCATATCGCCAATGGCGGCGTGCATCACATCCAGCAGATTTTCGCGCGCGCTGTTGCGCTGCGCATCGGGCGCAAGATCTGCGCGGAACAACCGCCGCCGAACGATCCCGGGGAAGGGCGGGGGAGCCTTGCACAAGCCGAACGCTTCGGGGCGAGTGAGGGCAAGCAGATTGATTGCCCAGCAAGGGCTGAGGGCCGTTGCGCCAAGAGCGTCGCGTTCGTCCCCGATTGAATACCGGTGGTGGTTGACGAGCGAGAGCAACCGCTCCAGCGGATCGGTCGGCAGAAGTCCGCTGTCGAGCGTTGTGGTTACCGCGTCGAGTTGCGCGATGCTGGCGTCGGCAATTTCGACCGATTGGCGAGCCTCTGCCGCAAGCGGTGCGATGGCGATTCGGCGCACGGTGTGAACTGCATCCCGCAGGGGCGAATTGCGAGAGGGCAAGGTCTGCAGGAGAAGCGCAAGGAAAGCGTCGCGTTCTGCGGCGCACTCGCTTCCGACAAGCCTGGCACCCATCGAAATTGCCCGGTCTTCCCGGTAGGTCTTCCATGCGCGTGCCAACTGCCGCAACGCAAAAGTTCTTTGCATTTCAGCGGTATACATCCCGCCCGAGCCAAGATGCGTGCGCACCATTGCATCAAGCTGGCCCCGTTTGAAGGCAATCGTCAAGGCGGTGGGATCGATAGCCATTTATAGCGCTGAGCCTATCTTTCGAGGTTCGACACGTCAAGCTAAGGGATACCTAAGTGGCATTTTGGTATCCTATCATGATGAGCGATACTTTCCCTCAATTATGCCGTTTGATGGATGATCCTTGAGGCGGCGGCGATCGTGTTCGGGGAGGGACGGGTGTCGTTTTCCCTAAACGGCCGGACTCCGCAAATCTCTGCCGTTTAGAGGCGCGGATTGCCCCGAAACCTCCGGATTCCTGACCTTGGACCGCAGGACTGACGCCGAAGATACCTCTAATGGCCCGCCGCCGCTGGGCGGTTGACTCCCGTCAAGTAACGATTTAATCGGTGATTAAATGTAATTGAACGGAGCGGATTGACGATGGAGCCGGTGCGCACTGGGGTGATCGGGGTGGGCAATATCAGCCCGGTCTACTTGAACGCCATTTCACGCTCACCAGCGCTGGAATTGTGCCGGCTCGCCTCGCGCAGCGCTGCCAGGGCCGAGCAAGCTGCCGCGCCATTCGGTGCCGCCGGATCCGATGTTGCCACCTTGCTGGCCGACGATTCGATCGAGATGGTGGTCAATCTCACTCCGGCGATCGCGCATGATGAACTGAACGCCGCGATCATCGCCGCTGGCAAGCACGTCTACACGGAAAAGCCCTTTGCCCTTTCGGCACAGGTCGCGAGCAAGCTTGCCGCAGCGGCGGTACGCAAGGGCGTGCTGATCGCCTCTGCCCCGGACACGCTATACGGCAGCGCTCATCAAGCAGCGCGCCGGGCCTTCGACAAGGGCTTGATCGGCCGGGAAGTGTTTGGCACGTCCTTCATCGGCTTGCCGGGGCTGGAATTGTTCCATCCCAATCCCGCCCAGTTCTACCAACCGGGCGGTGAGCCACCGCTCGACGTCGGGCCTTATTACATCGCGATGTGGATCAACCTGCTTGGACCGGTTCGCCGGGTTCATGCCGCATCGGGATCGGGGCAGGACCAGCGCGAGATTCGCCGCGGACCGCTGGCCGGTACGCGCTTTGACGTGGAGGTGGACAGCACCTTCAACGCGATCCTGGAGTTCGAGACCGCTTCGGTCAGCCTGATCCTCTCGCTCGACGTGATCGCGCCGTTGCTGCAGCCGGGCGAACTCTACGGCGCCGACGGCATCCTCTCGCTGGCAGACCCGATGTTCTTCAGTGGAGACATGGCATTGACGACTGCGGAAGCAGGGCGACAGCCGCTCGATATTGCCGGACTGGCTTTTTCAGAGGCCAACAGTCGCAATCATGTTGGTCAGCCCGTGGCCGATTATCGCGGCGTTGGTCTGGTCGATCTGGCGCTGGCCATAAGAACCGGTCGGCCGCACCGTACCGCGTCTGACTTCATCGTTCACTCGGTTGAAGTGATGGAAGCCATCGCGATTGCCGCACGCACGCATCATAGCGTCGTCCTGACCACCACCTGCAACCGTCCCGCGGTGCTCGATCAGGTCGCCGACGCGGATTTGATCGCGCTGACCGCTTCGCCCTTCGACGTTCTCCGGTCATGATGCCGACGTTCAAAGTCGAGGCTGGGGTCGCAGCCCAACTTCCCCTCATCACCATCACGCCGATTACCCGGCTCCCGAAAATCATATCCACTGGAGGCAAGCAATGACCACACAGACCTACGGCCGGCAAGGCGACGACTATATTCTTTCGCCCGAGCAGATCGACCAGTTTCATCGCGATGGCTACGTCACGTTGCGCGATGTGCTGAGCCAGGATGAACTGGCTGCCATCGAGCCCGAGTTCGAACGGTTCATCCGTGGCGAAGTCCCGGGCATGGACCGCGACTTCTGCGACATGTCGGGGCCTTACGATCGCAAGTTCGAAGACTTCAGTCTGGTCAACGCCGTCCTGCCGCGGCGTTACAAGCCAGATCTTGAAGGCAACATCTACGAAAGGCGCACCGCCTCGATCTCGCGTCAATTGATCGGCGAGAGCGCTACGCTTGACTACGACCAGTTTCTCGCAAAACGCCCGGCCAAGCCAGATGCCGTGTTCACCTGGCACCAGGATCTGGGCTACTGGCCGACCGGTACGCCCGAACCACTGACCGCCACCTGCAGTCTGGCGCTCGACGATGCCGACAGCGAGAACGGTTGCCTCAGGGTGGTGCCGGGCTCGCAGAAGAAAGGCTTGCGTCCGCATCGGCCCTTGATGGGCGAGGACCGCGACCAGTCGCACATCCTCAGTGTCGAGCTGACCGCCGACGATCCGGTGGTAGAGTTGCCGCTGAAGCGCGGCGACATCACCGTGCACGACGAGATGATCATTCACGGTTCGGGTGGCAACAGCTCGCCAAATCGCTGGCGGCGGACCTACATCACCGCGTTCCGAAGCAAGGCCTGCGTCGACTTTGAACGCTCGATCGGCTTCACCCATTCTCACAACGACACGATCAACTGGGAAACCCATCTCGGTTCGTTGATGGCCTGACGTCTGCCGTGGTACCCGGATTGAGCTTGCCGTTGGCGATTGTCGCCTGGTCGGCGGGGCACTCGATCCGGGCATTCTCGTCGCGCGGCAGCAAAGAGATGCGTGAAGCGAGTGGGCCAGACGTTTTCGATGCGGCCTGCTTTCCGCTGGTTCCATTTTCCAACCGGACCGCACTTTCGCCGAACCTGCCGGCGGTCGATCCACGCAATCTGGACTTGTAAGGGTTTTGTTCCAGTCACCCGCCTGTTGAAGAACGGAGCCTAGAGCGACCGAATCTTCACGTTGCGGAACATGATCTCGGCGCATTCGATCTGCAGCAGGATGCGACCCTTGCTGAGCCGCACATAGTGCGACCTGTCGGCCGAATCCTGGGATTGGAGCCCGTAAAGCGCGGTAATCAACCGTCCGTTGACGATGTGTGCAGCGCTGTCACCCTTGGCGATCAGTTCGACTGTGTTCCAACCGTCAAGATTGTCGAATACGCCTTCCGCCTTGATCATCTGGCGCAGGTTGCTGCCGGCGTTGATCTGGGGCGCGTACTGGTTGTTGAACGCAAAGTTGTTCGGCCAGGCGGGCAGTCCGCCCATTGAGATGGCCTGGATTGCCCGGTGATTGACCGGGATCGCATCGCCGGTGCTGTGTTCCATGATCTGGTATTCGACGCAGTCCGGCCACAGAAATTCGCGTCCGGGGGCCACATGATAAAGGATGCCGCTGTCGCGCTTCCAGTTCAGGCGAGGCTCATACCGGCGCGGACCCCACCTGTATTCGAGGCTGAGGTGGTAATTCTCATACTCCTGCGCGGTTGCGAGATAGCCCATGCCGGCAGCAGCGGGACCGTGATACCTGGGTCCGAGGATATGCAGCATTCCATGCTCGACAGCGACGGCGCCATCGCGATCCCGATCGCCCACGCCATCCTGGAAGAAGGTCCAGCCCGACAAATCCTTGCCGTTGAACAGCGGCTTCCAGCCTGCATCAGGAATGGCGCTTGCCGCAACCTTAGCCGCGGCAGGCATTGCCGTTGCCGCAAGGCTGGTCATTGCCAACATGGAAAGCGCATCGCGCCGGGTCGTCGTCATTGCAGGCCCCTCCTACCGGTCTAACCGACCGGTTTGCATTTTATCTAATCGGCGATTAAATAGAGCGCAAGCCATTAATGCTGTGCAACACCTGATTTGCTGCTTAGGGCAATCTAATCACTGGAAAGGTGTTCGATGATGGCGAAGCAGCCATACCACAAAGAGAATCTGCGGCGGGACCTGCTGGAGGCTGGGCGGGATTATGTCCGCGCGAACGGGCACCACGGGCTTTCCATTCGCAAGTTGGCACAGCAAGTTGGCGTTTCGCCCGGCGCGCCGTATCACCACTTCCCCGATCGCCGGTCATTCCTGTTGGCATTGGCTGTAGACAGCTTCGAGCAATTGGAGGAGCAGGCCGCCGATGATGCGGATTCTGGAATATCCACTCATCAAAGTGTAGCCGACCGTGCGAGGCAATTCGTCAGTTTTGCTCTCGAGAATCCGCACATGCTGGAACTCATGTATGAGAGCGAACTGACTCGGCCAGAACTTGACCCTCAACTCAGGACATTTCAGGAAAAGAGCCACACGGCAGGGACGGAGATCATCATGCAAAACATGCCTGGTCTCAGCGAGAAAGAAGCGGGCCTGCGAAATATGGGGCTTTGGACCTCGATTTACGGCCTCGTCTCGATGATCGCAAAAGGCATAATACGCCCATTCGGTGATGGCGATTACACGCTCGACGAAATTTGTGACTGGGTGGTAGACCGAGCCGCAAGGTCGGCTCTCGCACCCTGATAATGTGCGATCTTATCTCGTCTCGTGTTGCGATTGGGCTGCCAAGGTAGTGCCTGCGTCCTCAGCCCGCATCGGACCGCTTTCTAGTGTCAGGTCCTGACCCTAGATCGTGAAACGGATAATCTTACCCGAATGTTCGTCGGCAAGAGCTGGCTACCAAAGTCTGGCGGCGCGGTAGCAGCCGTAACAGCGGCCCTGGACGGCTTACCTGTTCCCCAACCACGATACGGCGCCTCAGCGCGCCAAGCCCGTTGCGCGAGCGGCGGCGCGCTTCCGCCAGTTCGACCTCACGAGCGGAACGGTGCGACCAGACACTGGCCGTGAATTTCGTTCGCTCCATGTCGTTGCGATTCACGAGATCGAACAGGGTCTTGATCGCATTGGGGTGTCGCTGGCCGAACAATCGGACGTCTGATCGAGGATCGCGCACGTGGCGGCGATCATTCACCGTCTGCCGGATTGGGCGATCCGCACCTGTCGATGCCATCGATCCGACTCTTTTGACAAAACAGGATTGCGCTAGAATACTACATATGTAGAATACGAACGTAGAAGCCGCAAAAGGCAAGCGGCGCTATCGGGGAGGATCACGTGCGCAAGTCTCTGTTTCTGACGTCTGCAATCTGGGTGGGGCTGTCTGCACCGGCGTTCGCTCAGGCCGGACAACTCGAGGCTCAAGGCGAAGCCCAAGCCAGCGATCAGGGCGGCATCGGCGAAATTGTGGTCACGGCCCAGCGCAAGGCGGAATCGCTGCAGGATGCTGCCATCGCGATCGACGCGGTGACGGGGGCGGACCTTGTTGCGCAGGGGGTGACCAATGCCCGCGACATCACGAAGATCGTGCCTTCGCTGACGATCGGCAACGGCGGCGGGCAGAACTCATCGTTGTTCCTGCGCGGTGTCGGCAACCGCACCAACAATGCCTACAACGATCCGGCCATCGCCATCACCTATGACGGCGTTTACGTTGCGCGGCCTGCCGCGCTGACCGGTGCTGCGTTCTATGATCTTGAGCGTGTGGAGGTTCTGAAAGGGCCGCAGGGCATCCTCTATGGCCGCAATGCCACCGGCGGGGCGATCAACATCCTGCCCGCCAAGCCGCAACTGGGTGAGCGCGCTGGCGGATTCTCGGTCAGCTATGGCAGCTATGACGCAGTAAACGCCAACGGCTATGTCAACATGCCGATAGGCGACAATCTGGCCGTGCGCATTGCCGCATCGCGTCAGGTTCAGGACGGCATCAACCGCGATGGCAGTGACGACCGTGACTTGTGGTCGGCCCGTGGCCAGATCCTGTTCGAACCCTATGATGGACTGTCGGTGCGGATCGGCGGCGATTATGCCAAGGTTGGCGGAGTAGGGCCGGGCAACCATTACCTCGGCTCGTTCGGTCCGGCGCCGACCTATGCCTTCATCCCAAGCCCGCTGGACCTTTATGAGGGCATGGGGACCGATGCAGCAAACGCCTATCGCACGACCCTGCGCGGGGCGCCGGGATTTGGCCTGCTGCGACCGCTGAACCAGAAAAACTATATCGATATGGAGTACTGGGGCCTCAACGGTGAACTGAACGCCGACACAGGTATTGGCACGTTCACGGTTATTGCGGCCTATCGCGCGGACAAGGGCGGATCGGCGTTCAACGGCCCGGCCTTCAATACCGCGATCAATATCGTCGATGACAGCCAGTTCACGCTGGAAGCGCGCCTTGCGGGCAATGTCGGCCCCGTCGACTATATCGTCGGCGGTTTTTACATGAAGGACGATGCTTACGCCAACAACGAGTTCAATCAGGAATTCGTCCTTCCGATCCAGAGCTACAACCATTCGACCAAGAGCTGGGCAGGGTTCGGCCAGCTGACGTTCAACGTCAGCGACCGGCTGCGACTGCTGGGTGGCCTGCGCTACACCAAGGACACCAAGCGGATGGACGGGTTGATCACCAACTTCATCACGTTCTGCGGTGCTGCGCCGCCAGCCAACCTGAACCCTGCCAACGGCGCAATCGCGCGCTGTTCGGGCGCGAATGATGCCACGGCGCTGCCGCGCTATCCGAATGCTCTTGATCCACGCGCCGCGCTGGACTGGCTGATTTCGAACAACTGGATCGCACCGTCATCAACGCTGCTGACCACGCCGGGCGCGCCGCGTGTGTTCCCGCTGCTGAATGGCCGTGGCGCGATTCAGCAGACCTACAGCCCCGTCAACGCCACGCGCGTGTTCGATCGCTGGACGTGGAAAGCCTCGGCCGAATTCGACGTGACGCCCGACAGCCTGCTCTACGCCACGTATGAAACCGGCTATCGCGCCGGGGGGATGCAGCTTGCCGAAGGGCATCCGACTTACGAGCCGGAATTCCTCGACAGCTTCACCGTGGGGTCGAAGAACCGGTTCTTCGACAACAAGGTCCAGCTCAATCTGGAAGCGTTCTGGTGGAAATACCGCGATCAACAGATCACGTACTTCACCGTGGATACTAGCGGCACCTTGGTCAATTCCAACGAGAACGCGGGGCGAGTGGACATCAAGGGCGTGGAAGCGGACCTGATCGTCAAGCCGATGCGCAATACCACGTTGTCGGGCAAGGTTGCCTATCTCGATTCCACGTACAAGGATCTGCATCTCTATACCGCTGCCCCGCGTGACAATCTGGGCTGTCCGTCCACCGCGGTAACCTATGGCAGCGCGCGCTATCCGGCGACTGCCGCCAATCCTGCGGGAACGCCGGTGCGTGCCGGTGGCCAGCAGGTGAAAGACTTCAACTGTTCGGGCAACCAGGGCGTGTTTGCGCCGAAGTGGACGGTCAATCTTGGCATAGAGCAGGTGGTGCCGGTCGGCGGCGCGGTTGAACTGGTTGGCCGGGTCGATACCGCATGGCGCGATTCCCAATGGGGCGGGTTCGAGTTTCTGGCCTTCGAACGCATTCCGGCCTACTGGACCACCGATGCCAGCCTGACCGTTCGCGATCCTGACGCCGGATGGTCGCTGAGCGTTTACGCGCTCAATCTGGAAAACAAGCGCCGCTATCTGTTCCCCCAGCAATCGCCCCTTGGCATGGCGGTGACGACGGTGGGCGCCCCGCGCACATGGGGCGCGCGATTGAGCGCGGATTTCTGAGGTGTTGCGCATGAACCTGCTTCGTTCGCTCGCGCTGGGCGCACTTGTCGCCGGTCTGGTGGTCCTCCCCTCCAGACCGGCGCAAGCTGGCGAAATCTGCCCGGCGCTGCGCTGGACCACGCTGGGCACGGCGGGCGGTCCCGTGCCGACGCCCGAACGATCCGAACCATCCAATCTGCTGGTGGCAGGCGGCCAGCAGATCCTGGTCGACACCGGCGATGGCACGGTCGGCCAACTGGCGAAGGCCGGGCTGGAACTGGGCGGGGTGCAGACCGTGTTCATCAGCCATCACCACATGGACCACACCGGGGGACTTGCCGCAGTAATCGGCCTCAGGTGGATGAACACGTTCCCCGGCGTGCTGACGGTCTATGGGCCTGCAGGCACGCGGGAAATAGTGGACGGCGTTCTGAAAACGATGCAGCCGCAGGCCCGCGTCGGGTTTGGGTTGGGCACGGCAACGCTCGACCCGGCGGCATCGGTTCGCGTGGTTGAACTGGCCAGTGGAGCGACGGTTCGCCTGGGCGATCTGGTGGTCAGGACGGCGGCCAACAGCCATTTCGACCATGATGGACCGGTGAAAACGGATGCGCCGGTTTCGCTCAGCTATCGCTTCGATCTGGGCGGGCGGTCGATAACATATACCGGCGATACGGGGCCGAGTGCGGCGGTGGCCGAACTGGCAGCGAAAACAGACATGCTGGTCAGCGAGGTCATCGATCTTGAACAGATCGTGGCCGCCATTCGCGTCCGGCGGCCTGACATGCCGCCTGCCGTCTTTGCGCAGATGCGCGAGCACCTTTCCACGCATCACCTGACAGCGCCCGATCTGGGCAAGATGGCGCGCGATGCGCAGGTCGGGCACCTTGTGCTGACGCATTTTGCGATACCGCCGGGGCCATTGCGCCTGTCGGAACCGGCTTTGCGCGCAGGTATCGGTGAAAGCTATGGCGGGGCGGTTGATCTGGCGCGAGACTTGTCCAGCTTCGATGTCGGTTGTCGTTGAGGAGGCCTGCATGACCACGTTTCACAGCCGCCGCAATGTCATGGCAGGCATGACTGCCGCTGTCGCCCTGGCAGCAGCCCCGTTACGCGCTGCATCTGGCCGAAAGGGTTCGCAACCCAATGTCGTTTTCATCATGGCCGACGATATGGGCTATGCCGATCTTTCGTGCACCGGATCGCACCATATCAAGACCCCGGCGATCGACAGCATCGCCACAGGCGGCATCATGTTGCGACAGGGGTATTCGAGCACGCCGATCTGTTCGCCGACGCGCACGGCGCTGCTGCTTGGCTGCTATGCCCAGCGTTTTGCGCTGGGGCTGGAAGAGCCGGTCACGGCCAATGCTCCGCCCGATCTGGGGCCGCCGTCGGATCGGCCCACATTGGCATCGGTGTTCCGGGCGCAGGGCTATCACACCAAGTTGATCGGGAAATGGCATCTTGGCGAACCGGGCGTGCATGGTCCGCTTCAGCACGGGTATGACGAGTTTCTGGGGATCGTCGAAGGGGCGGCGGACTATTTCCGCCACCGCATGGTCGTTGGTGGAAAGGAAGTCGGCATCGGTCTGGCGCGCGACAATGCCCGCACCGAGGCCGGGGGATACCTGACCGACACATTCGGCGACGAGGCTGTCCGAACCATTGAGGCCGCAGGCGACAAGCCGCTGTTTCTGAGCCTGCATTTCAACGCGCCGCATTGGCCGTGGGAAGGGCGCGAAGACGCCGCTGCGGCAAAGGTTATCGGCACATCGACGCACAACGATGGCGGAAGCCTCGGCAAGTATCGCGAGATGGTCGAAATCATGGACCAGAACGTGGCCAAGGTGCTTGCCGCGCTGGATCGCACCGGCAAGGCGGACAACACGATCGTCGTTTTCACCAGCGACAACGGGGGTGAGCGCTTTTCGGAAACGTGGCCCTTCGTCGGGCAAAAGGGCGAAGTGCTGGAAGGGGGTATTCGTGTGCCGCTGATGATGCGCTGGCCAGCGCGGATCGCTGCCGGGAGCAGGTCGGATCAGGTCATGGCGTCGATGGACTTTCTGCCGACGCTGCTGGCAATGGCCGGGGGTAACGTGGCAAAGGCCGGCAGGTTCGACGGGATGGATCTTTCGCGCCAGATGGTGGGCGACGCAGCCGCTGTGGAGCGCACGCTGTTCTGGCGTTTCAATGCCAGTGCGCAGGCCGCCGTGCGGCAGGGCGACTGGAAATACGTGAAACTTGGCGGGAAGGAACACTTGTTCAATCTGGCGCAAGACGAACGCGAACGTGCCGAGCGCGCGCTGGCCGAACCGCAACGCCTTGCCGCCATGCGCGACCTGTGGGACCAGTGGAACGCGCAAATGCTGCCTTACCGGGTCAACGGCGCTTCAGAGAGCTTGAAGGGTTCCTATCCTGATCGCTATTGATCTGTGATGGTGAACGACGACGATCTTGATGTGTCTGCCCCCAAAGTCCGCCCGGAACGGGGGCAGCGGCGCCAGGCGATAGCGCGAGCGGCGCTGGAAATCCTGGGTATGCACGGGAGCAAGGGGCTGACCCATCGTGCCATCGATCAGCATCTGAAGCTGCCCGATGGCTCCACGTCGGCCTATTTCCGTCGTCGGGAAGATCTTATTGGCGCTGTCGTCAGAGAGTTGTTTCAGAACGATTTTACCCGCTACGATACGAGCATCGGCGAACTGATTTCTGCAAATCAGACGCTCACGCTCGACGATGCCGTGTCGTTTTTCCACGATCTGGTTCAGAATGTCCGCCGGAACATCAGCGAGACAACGCAGCTTGCGCGTTATGAATGCTTCCTGCTGGCACGACGGGACAAGGAAGCGAACCGGTTGCTGCAGGATCTGTTCGCCGCGCGCGAGAAGCTGGACGAGCGCATTTTCCAGACGATTGGCGCTGCCGACCCGCAGAAAGCCGCCGCGCGCCTTGGCTATACATTGCGCGGGGTGTTCTTCACTTTCGCCTTTCTGCCCGAACCGGCAGACCGGCTGGACATCATCGATAGAGCCTTCATTCGGCGCGGGATATTGGCGGCCATGCGCGTTGAACCCGATCCTGACGGCACGGCCGATCCGGGGGAGGGGCATAGCGCCTGATTCCGTGCGCTGGCAGCGGGACGCATCCCATCGGTGCATAAAAAAACGGGGAGACGGCAAGCCATCTCCCCGATCGAGTGCCTGATCGCTCCGGTAAGAGCGACGAGGGAGGATTTCGTATCAGTCTTTCCACTTGCGCGCTGTCAGCCTGACGCTGACGGGCGTGGAAAGCGTTTCGGCGTCCTTGCCGAGCGCAAAGGCATATTCGCCCGACGGCATCGTCCAGCTACCATCCTTCCAATCGGCAAGAATGCGCGGGTCGATCGTCACGCTGACCGTCTGCGATCCGCCTGCGGGAAGGTTGACGCGCTGGAACCCTGCGAGACGGCGCTTTGCCTCGCCATTGCGTGACACGAGGTAAAGCTGCGCGACATCAGCGCCTTCGCGCTGGCCCGTGTTCTTGACCGTGAATTTGGCCGACAGCCCCTTGAGCTTTAGCCCGGTGGTTTCAAACGTGGTGTAGGAAAGGCCATATCCAAAGGGGAAGAGTGGCTTGGCACCGTTCCTTGCAAACCAGCGATAGCCGACGTCGGAACCTTCGATATCGTAATCAGCGACGAGTTTATCGCTGCCCGACGAAGGATTGCCCGAAAAGTCCGGTTCGACCCAATCGCTGCCGTCAAGTTTGGGGCGCGGCAATTGGGCTTCGCTGGCGGGGAAGGTGAGGGGCAAGCGGCCCGAAGGGTTGGTATCGCCGAACAGCACCGAGGCAATGGCGGGGCCGCCGCGCGCGCCGGGATACCACGCCTCGATGACGCCTGCGACCTTGTCGAGCCACGGCATCTTCACCGGACCGCCGGTTTCCAGCACGACGATGGTGTTGGGATTTGCTGCGGCAACAGCTGCGATCAGTGCGTCCTGACCATCCGGCAACGACAGGTCCGGCACATCGAGGCCTTCGGTCTGCCACTGGGTGGCAAAGACGATGGCGACTTCCGATTGCTTTGCCTTTTCAACAGCATCCGCGATATAGCGGCCATCGCGGAAGGTAACCTTGGCCTGGCTCGCCAAGGACTGGATCGCGTCCATCGGGCTGGAGCGGTGATATTGCTGTGCAATGAAGCCAGCCCATACGCCCTTGCCGGCCACGGGTTTGGTTACAGCCGGTCCGCCTTCACCGTGGACCTGGCTGGAACCGGCGCCTGAAAGCACGCCGCCATCGGCATAGCCGCCGATGATGGCGATGGATTTTGCCGTCTTGGCAAGCGGCAGCGCGCCGTTGTTCTTCAACAGAACGATGCCCTGCTTTGCCACGTCCTCGGCAACCATGCCGTTGGCGGCGAAATCGATCTTGCCGCCCGGGTTTGCCGGGTTCTTGTCCAGCCCCGAAGCGTAGATCGCGGTGAGGATCCGGCGGTTCATGTCATCGACACGCGCCTTCCATGCCGGGTCGGCTGCGGCCTTGTCCTTCAGCTTGTCGCCAAAGAAGACTGCCGGATCAAGCTGTTCGCCCGATTGCTGGTCCAGACCCTTCATGGCGGATTCGAGGTTGGGCACGGCGCCCCAATCGGACATCACGAAGCCCTTGTAGCCCCATTCGCCCTTCAAGACCTTGTTGAGCAGCCATTCGTTGGCGCAGGCCTGTTCACCCCAGACGCGGTTGTAGGCGCACATCACCGAGCCGGGCTGTCCCTGTTCGATGCCGATCTTGAAAGCGAGCAGGTCGCTTTCGTGCGCGGCACTTTCGCTGATCTTGACATCGACGTACTTGCGGCCGGTTTCCTGGCCATTCAGCGCAAAGTGCTTGATGGTCGAGATGATATGGTTCGACTGGATGCCGCGGATCGCGGCGCCAACGAGCATACCCGACAGCAGCGGATCTTCGGCAAGATATTCGAAGGTACGGCCGTTGCGCGGGTCGCGCATCAGGTTCACGCCGCCTGCGAGCAGCACGTTAAAACCTTTGGCCCGGGCTTCGGAACCGATCATCGCACCGCCTCGGTACATCAGATCGGGATTCCACGAAGCCGCCTGCGCAACGCCGGACGGCAGCGCCGTGGCGCCGTCCTTGCGGATGCCCATCACATAGGACACGCCAAGGCTGGCATCGGTTTCCTTGAGCGCGGGAACGCCGAGGCGCTCTATGCCCGGAATGTAACCGGCGCCCGGAATCGCGTCTTTCGGCATGGGCGGGGTAGGGCCACCAAGCGGCAGGGGCATGATGCCATGCGTAAGCACGACCTTTTCGTCCGCCGTCATCTGGCTGACCGTTGCCGCCGCCCGCGCGTCGGCGGCTTTCATATCAACCGCAGGGGCTTCCTGTGCACTGGCGTGCGATATTGCCAGCGCTGTCATTGCAGCGGTCGCGAGCGCTGTTGTCTTGTTTGTCATGTCACCTTGTCTTTCTGTCCAGAGCCGAGCGCATTCCGGGGGCATTGCGAAATCAGTAGACGATTTGCGTCTCACGACCTTCGAAGAACGTGCCGGTGCGCGTCATATGCAACTTCCAAAGGGGTTTGGGCAGCCCCGATCTCCAACTTTCGATCGCTGCAGCAAGCGAGGCCTTGCTGGCCGCGTCCCGGCTGGACAGATCGGTCAGCTCGGCAGGGTCTTTCGAAAGATCGTAGAGATAGGACTGCTTGCGATCCTGCGATATCCAGACTTTCATGGACCCGCGCCGTGCCGCATAGACCGGCTCCTGACCCCAGACCAGCGTTCGCGGCTCCTTTGGCGGTGACACGACGGTTTGCACCAGATCTACGCCGTGGAGATCTTGGGGCAGAACGCTGCGCGGCGCGGCAGCGTGGAGGACGGTCGGGACGATATCGATGGCGCTGACCGGCGTATCGACGATACCCGCAGGCCGCAGCCCGCGCGGCCAGGACATGGCAAAAGGCACGCGCACGCCACCTTCGATATAGGTGAACTTGCCTGTTCCGAAAGGATGGGCAGGGTTGCAGAAACCGAACTGCACCGGGCAGCCGTTGTCGGACAGGAACACGACAATCGTATTGTCACGCTGGCCAGTGGCTTCCAGCCTGTCGAGAATCTGGCCGACCCCATCGTCCATCGCCGCGATCATCGCCACATAGGTCCGGCGCACCGGATCCTTGATATGGGCGAACCGATCGTACCACTTCTGCGGCACCTGCAAGGGCCAGTGTGGCGCATTGTAGGCGACATAGCCAAAGAACGGCTGGCCCGGTTTGGCAGCAGAACGATCGACGAATTCGACCGCCCGGCGGGTGATCTCGTCGGTCATGTACTTGTCGAAATCGTTGACGGGCCTTGCGCCTGGCCCTTCGACGGTAATGCCGTTCCGCTTGCGTTCGGTCAGCGGGTATTTGTCGGCTTTGGTCGGCGTGGTGACGATGCCCGGTGTGCGCGGATCGACGAAAACCGTTTCGCCTGCCAGAAAACCGTAGAATTCATCGAAGCCGCGATTGGTGGGATAGAATTGGCGGTCTGCACCGAGGTGCCATTTGCCGAAGGCTCCGGTCCGGTAGCCCATTGGCTTCAGCCGCTCTGCCAGTGTCAGCTGGTCAAGCGGAAGACCGGCACCTTCATCGCCTTCGTCATTGATGTTGTACGTGAAGCCGAAGGTTTGCGGCATCTTGCCGGTAAGCAGGCCTGCCCGCGATACCGCACAGACCGATGCCGCGACATAGCCGTCCGAAAAACCTACGCCGGTGCGTGCGATGCGATCGATGTTGGGCGTGGGCACATCGTTGCGGCCGTATGTCGAAACGTCGGCCCAATCGAGATCGTCCACAAGGATGACCAGCACGTTTGGCCGGTGTGCAACGGGCGCTTGCGCAGCATTGCGGGCAGGCGCCGACGCATCGGTGCCGACGCAACCGGCCAGACCGCTGAGCGCAGCCCCTGTGAGCAGGGCTGCGGCTGCGAACTTTCCGATTTTCCCGGCTTTGGTCGATATGGTCATTCGTCACCTCCTGGCATTCGCGCGCAGCCTGCCACGGTTGAAGGCGTGCCGGGCTTCAACGATTCCTGTGTGGCGCACCACGGATATCGTTCGGGGTTGAGCGGGCCATCGCCCGCCTGATCAAGTTGTTTGCGCAGGTCTGCATAGTGTCGCGCCGCTTCGCCCTTCCGCGCAGAGGCGGGGACTTCGGTTTCGGTCCCGGCCACAGGATCGATCGCCACAAATCGCCCATCGCCGTAGAGCTTCCAGCCCGCGTCGAATGCAAAACGCACCGGTTCGAACTGCCAGACGGGCGCGTAGTGCATGAAGATGGATTTGCGGGCGGCCGGAATCTTGCCCGTGATGACAGGCCACTGGTTTACGCCATCGACGTTGCCCGCCTTGTCTGGCGCCCCTGCAATATCGGCCAGCGTGGGGACCACATCGGAAAAGTCGACCAAGGCACTGCTGACGGAGCCTTCCTTGACCACACCGGGGGCACGCACGATCAGCGGAACGTGGGTTCCATTGACGGTTGGCGTGCCTTTGCCGCCCTGAACGAGGTGGCCCGATCGCATCGAGGTGATCTGACGGCTCGTACCGTTGTCGCCGGTAAAGATCACCACGGTATTCTCGTCCAGCCCTTCGGCCTTCAGCCTGGCCATCACATCGCCAACCAGACGATCCATGTATGAAACCATGCCCGTAAAGCGGGCCTTGGCGCCCGTGGCGGTCAAGGAATCTGGCGTCTGGACGAAGGGGTCGTGCGTGAGCACCATCGAGTAATAGAGGAAGAACGGTCGCGCCTTGTTTCGGGAAATGAAATCGAGCGCATACTTGCTGTCGTAATCAGGCCCGAAGCCTTCCTCGTTGATCTTGGGCCGACCATTGGTGGCGCGGGTGGGCCCCCAGTAGCGGGAGCCTTTGGGGGTCAGTGCCTGCAGTTGCCACAGGTAGCTTTCATCAAATCCGGCTGCTTCGGGCGTGATGCCCTTGCGGCCATCAAAGCCGTTGCCCATGAGCTGCCACTTGCCCACCATGCCGGTGGTATAGCCTGCATCCTTCATCATGTTGCCGAACGTGCGGGTGCCGGGCGCCATGTAGCCGAACGCTTCATAGTTTCGTGCGCTTTCCATGCCGGTCATCAGGCGGATGCGCGAAGGAGAACACAGCGGCGTGGCATGGGCATTGTCGAAGCGGATGCCTTCGGCGGCAAGCCGATCGATGTTCGGCGTGTTGTATTCGCCGCCATAGGCATTGACGCCTTCCACGCCAAAATCGTCAGCGAGGATGAGAATGACGTTGGGCGGCCCCTGCCTGCGTGCCTGTGCAGCGGGGGCTGGCGAACTCGATACGGCTTGCGCGCGTTGTTGTGCAGCAAGCGGATGCAGTGCCGTGCACAGCAGGGCCGTTGCGGCGATGGCTTTCAGGCTTCCGCCAAGATGCTTCTTCATGTCTGCGTCAGCCTTTCGGGCTCAGGCCGATCTTGGCGCCGCGGCCCATCAGGGCCTCAAGATCGTAAACGGGTTTTGCCGGGTCGAATGTGCCATCCAGCCTCTGCGAGAGATACCTGGAAGCGTTGGGCAAGTATTCATCCGATGAACCTGTGAGCGCACGAATCTGGGGAAGCGCTGGCCGGGCTGCTTCACCCATCCGGGTCAGCACGTTGAGCGCCTGAAGCCTGACGGCTCTTTGCTGATCTTCGGCCAAGAGCGGTGCAAGGATCTTGCACGCCACATCGCTGGCGCCGCTACGGGAAAGTGCATCACAGGCTGCGACCCGAACCTGCGGAACCGCGTCGGTCCGGGCGATCCGTTCCAGCAGCGTCACATCTGCACCTGTGGCGCCCTGAACAGCAAATCCGGTGGCCCCCCAATAACGGATGACCTCGTTGGCATCGCCCAGCGCCGCGCGAAGGACTCCTGCCTTGCGCCGATCACCCCCGGCAGCCACTTCGCCCAGTGCCATCAGGCGATCGAGTGGATAGGCTCCGGCCACGCGGCTGGGGATATAGCCTTCGATTGCGGACCCTTCGGGGATGAAGCCGTTATCGTTGATGGCTTTCATATGGGCATCGAGTGCACCGCGCAGGCGTTTGAGATGCTGCGCATGGTCCGGCTTCCCGGCAAGGTTGACGACCTCGTCCGGGTCTGCCTTCGTGTCGTAAAGCTCCTCGAACGTCCGCTCCTGGAACATGCGCTGCTGCAAGGGCGAAAGTTTGCCTTCCATCCGCAAACGGTCGATTTCCTGATAGCCCTTGGCCAGCCACGCGAAAGCCTGGTTCTGCATCAGCGGCAGGTGCGGCATGTAATTGCGGACATAGCGCCAGCGGCCATCGGTGACAGTGCGCACGAAGTCATAGCGTTCGTCCATGCGGTTGCGCATTCCGAAGGCATACTTCTTTGGCGCGGAGGCGGTTCTGCCCAGAAATGCGCGGCCCTGCATCACGCTGGGAACCGGCACATCTGCAAGCGACAGAACCGTCGGTGCCAGATCGATGAAACTGACCGGTTCGGTAATGGTGCTTCCTGCCCGGTTCGGGGCAAGGTGTGCCCACTTTGCCGGGAACTTCACGACGAGAGCGCAGCGCAGGCCTGAATCATAGCAGTAGCGTTTGGAGCGCGGCAGGACGCCGCCGTTGTCGGAGTAATAGAAGACGATCGTGTCTTCACCCAGACCTGCAGCTTCGATTTCGGCAAGGAGTGAGCCGACCTGCCCGTCCATGATCTCCATGCGGTGATAATATCCCGCAATATCCTGCCGAAGGACCGGTGTGTCCGGCATATAGGCCGGCACACGAACGTCGGCCGGTTTTACCTTGCCGGTCGTCGGGTTGAAATTCTGGGATTCATGGGTGGTCATCAGATTGAACACGGCCATGAACGGCTTGCCTTCGGGCCGGTTCTTCCAATGGGCCTTTGCGCTGCTGTCGTCCCAGATCGCATCGGGATCGATGTCGCAGTTGTAGTCGGTCTTCGAGTTGTTGGTGACATAATATCCCGCCTTGCGCAGAAGGTCGGGATAGGTCGGCAGAATGCCCGCAGCCTTGGCATCGGCGCGCATGTGATTGGCCGGAGCGCAGCTTTCGGGCAGGACGCCCGTCAGGATTCCGAAGCGGGAAGGCGCGCAGACCGGAGCGTTGGAAAAGGCGTTGCGATAGAGGATGCCTTGACGCGCCAGCGCGTCAATTACCGGTGTCTGGGCAAGTTTGTCGCCATAGGCGCCGATATAGGGGTTGTTGTCCTCACTCACGATCCAGACGATGTTCGGGCGTGCCGAGGTGGCTGCACGCGCGACCGCGCCGTTGGTGACCGATGCGGTTGCGGCAATGCCGGAGGCAAGGCTTGCCCGGATGAAATTCCGACGGGTGTGAGTCATTGTTCGGTCTCTGCAGATGTTTTGGGCTGGGGCAGGACAGGCCGGTCGGGGCTGTCGTCAAAGGCTTCGCGCATACGGAAGCGTTCAGGCGCCTCGGCCAGGGCAGGGGTGGAATACTTGCGTGCCTCGCGCCACCAGAGGCGCTTCAGGTCTTCAAGTTTTGCGGGATACTGCGCAGCAAGGTCCGTGGATTCCGAAAAGTCGGCCTCGGTATCAAACAGTTGCCAGACGTCCTTGTCGAAGTCCTGCCCCTGGCGATGGATCGATACGGCGCGCCATTTGCCACTGGTGATCGCGCGATTGCCGCGCAGTTCGAAATACTGGACATCCCGTCCGGGGGCAGTGGCGGATTTCACGATGTTGCGTATCGATCGACCTGCCAGTGGCAGTTCGGCTGTCGTCCCGATCTTTGCCGGAAAACGTGTGCCTGCGGCGTCGGCCAAGGTCGGCGCAATATCGACCACATCGACATACTGACGGCGAATGGCACCCTTGTCCTTCACCACGCCGGGCCAGGAAACGATCATCGGCGTGCGCACGCCCCCGGCCTGCGGCCAAAGCTTGTAGCGTCGGAAAGGGGTGGCCCCCAGCATTGCCCAGGGGCGCTGGTATTCGGACTGGGTCTTGTCGGTGCCCAATTCATCGAGCCGCGCCAGCATTTGTTCGGGCGTTAGCTTGTTCGGCGCATAGAGGCGCTCGAAATTGCCGGCCTGCCCTGCCTCGGAAGCTGCGCCGTTGTCGCTCATGAAGACGATCAGGGTGTTGTCGAACTGCCCCGTCGCTTTCAGGTGCTGGACCAGTCTGCCGATCTGCGCGTCGGTGTGGCTGATGAAGCCGGCATAGGTGGCCATGAAGCGCGCGAAGACCGTCTGCTCGGTTGGCGTGAGATCATTCCATGCGCGGTCGCCGGGGTTGCGCGCCGGAAGCTGTGTTTCCTGCGGCACGATGCCAAGCGCCTTTTGACGCGCGAGCCGATCGGCCCGCATGGCATCCCATCCCTTTTCGTAGACGCCTGCATAGGCATCGATCCAGGGGCGCGGCACCTGAATCGGCGCGTGTCCTGCACCATAGGCGAGATAGATGAAGCGGGGGCGCGCCTTCTGGCCCGTTTGCGGGGCAGGAAGGGCTGCAATGGCACGGTCGGTAATGTCGACCGAGAAATGGTAGCCCGGCGTCTCCGGTGCGGCGATCCGGCGGTTACCCTCGATCAGCTTGGGATGGTACTGATCGGTCCAGCCCAGGAAGAAGCCATAGAAGCTATCGAACCCGCGCTGCAGCGGCCACGATCCGTTTTTGCCCGGCGTGCCGTCTTCGGTTTCCGGCGCCAGATGCCATTTGCCAAAGCCGTGCGTCTCGTAGCCCGAGGCACGAAGAACCTGCGCGATGGTGCGCGCGTTCGAAGGCAGTTCGCCCCGGTCGCGGGTAAGATCGGTGGGGTCGAGAACGTGGGCGGGCAGATCCGCCATTCGCACTGTTTGGGGATTGCGGCCGGTCAACAATGCGGCGCGCGTGGGCGAGCATACGGCTTTGGTATCGAATCGGTTGAACCGCAGCCCGCCCGCAGCGAGCGAATCGATCGCCGGTGTGCGGATTTCCGATCCGAACGCGCCGATATCCGAAAAGCCCACATCATCGAGTACTATGACAACGATGTTTTTTGGACGCGAAGAGTGGCCGGAATCCTTTGCCGCAGCCATCGCTGGCATTGTCAGCGCCGCAGCTGTGAGAAGCAGCGCGGCTTTGCCCGTCCTGCTTTCCGGCTGCGCGGTGTTTTTGCGCCACTTTGCCCAGTTCACCCCATCATCTCCATGATATAGTTATGATTTATAAGCGACGCCGATGGTCGGAAATTACGGTGCCGACAGCCTCTCGGCACCTTGGTCTTAGCAATTTGGACAGGGCTGTCAAATTTTTGTGACAACGTTGATTTTATGCGTTACAAATCTCTCCGACGGCCTATCTGGCCGCGTACAAAACAGGGAGAGTGATTGTGCGTAAGAGTTCTGGTTATCTGTTGCTGTCCGGCATCGCCGCGATTGCAATTTCGGCTCCGGCCCTTGCCCAGACTGCCGAAGTTCCGTTGGAAGAGACTGCTGCGGCCGAGCCAGCGCCGGGGGAAATCGTCGTGACCGCGCAGCGCCGCGCCGAACGCCTTCAGGACGTTCCGCTGGCAGTCACCGCCGTCAGCGCCGAATCGCTTGCCACCCGTGGCATCACCGACACGAAAAGCCTGACGCAGGTTTCACCGTCGCTGACCTATACCCAGGGCAACAACCCGTCGAATTCGACCTTCCGCATCCGCGGGATCGGTACCCAGGTTTTCGGCCAGGGCGGTGAAGCGTCGGTTTCCGTGGTCATGGATGGCGTGGTCATGGCCCGGCAGGCGCAGGGCTTTTCCGATCTTGCCGATATCGAACGCATCGAAGTTCTGCGTGGTCCGCAGGGCACCTTGTTTGGCAAGAATGCCACCGGCGGCGTGATCAGCATTACAACGGCCCGGCCCACCAAGGAGCTTAGCGGCCGCATCAACGCATCGATTGCCGAGATGGGCGAGTATCACCTCAACGGCACCGTCTCGGCCCCGGTGAACGACAAGATCGGGGTGCGCGTCAGCGGATTCTACAACAAGGACGAAGGCTACATCCGCAACGTGGTCCTTGATCGCAAGACCAACGGTTATGAATCGTGGGGCGTGCGTGGCAAGCTGGAGTTCGACCTTGGCGCGCTGAACCTTCTCGCTACGGCTGATTACAGCAAGAACGATGCGACATGCTGCCAGCAGGTTGCAATCCGCACCGACAATCCGACGCTGGCCATCCTGCAGGCCCCGGTCGTAGCGGGTCCGAACAACACCGAGGTCGGTTCGAACCTCGAGACGCTGAGCGCAACGTCGCAACAGACCTATTCGCTGGAGGCGAACTACGATCTTGGCAGCGCCGCGATCACGTCGATCACGGCCTACCAGAAGTTCAAGTTCGACAACAACGTCGATGTCGATGCTCTCAACACGCCTGAACCGATCTATTCCGGTGGAACTGCGGCGCCTTATTATGCGCAGTTCGATGTCAACGGCGGTCCGTTCAGCCTGAACCAGTTCTCCCAGGAACTACGCCTTGCGTCGACCGGCAAGAACGATCTGAACTATGTGATCGGATTGTATTATGCCAACCTGAACCTCGATCGCTCGTTCGTGCGCCGCACGATAACGTGCAACACCAACGCGCTGCAGTTGGGCGCGGTGTGCCCGGTCGGCAATCGTGTTGCGACATCTGGGAGCCACTTCGCCCATCTCGATAACGAGAACTATGCGATTTTCGGCCAACTCGATTATGCGCTGGTCGGCGGGCTGAAGGTTATCGCCGGGCTACGCGCGCAACATGAAAGTCTGCAGGTCAACGGCGCACAGAATGCCGCAGCGCCATTTGCGGGCGATATCCCCATGTTCTCCGGCGCGACGCTGACCAGCGGCACGGCCAAGGCAACCGACGATGTTGTTACCGGGCGTGCGGGTCTGCAGTACGAATTCAATCGCAACGCACAGCTCTATGCCACCTACAATCGTGGGTATAAGGGGCAGAGCCTTGGCACGGAATTCAACCAGACGTTCAACAACAACCCGGTCGTTCTTCCCGAAACGGTGAACGCCTATGAAGTCGGCTTCAAGGGCAGCACGCCCGATCGCAAGCTGACGATCTCCGTCGCGGCATTTCTTGCCGACTATCGCAACCTGCAAGTGCAGGCGAACCGGTCGGATCAATCGACGGGCACCTTCAACTTCGTGGTGACGAACGCCGGCAAGGCCAAGACCAAGGGTGTCGAGATCGAGGCAACCGTGCGTCCCGACGATCACTTCTCGGTCGGGTTCGGTGTGGCTTATGTGCACGCCCGTTTCGATGCCGACGGGATTGGCTGTCCGCTGCAAAATCAGCTCGCCGCCGTGACGGTGGCATTTGGCGCAGCGCAGCCTGCCAACACCTGCTTCCGTCAGCGCAACCAGGCAGGCGTCCTGTCTGGACGCATCCAGAATGTTCGCGGCGGTATCCTGCCCAATACGCCCGAATGGCGCATTACGGTGAACCCGCGGTATGAAACCGAACTGGGTGCCGATCACGTCATCTTTGCCGACATGAATCTGGCGTATCAGAGCGAAGTGGGCTTCGCGCTGGAACAGGACCCGCTTCTGGTCCAGAAGGGATACATGACAATCGACGCGACGATCGGGGTGAAGCCGGTCGATACGGGCTTCAGCGCTTCGATCTTTGTCAAGAACCTGACGAAGGAGCGCTACTACACCGGCATGGGTCACGGCTCGTCGCTTACCGCGCAGAACCTTACTCCGAACAATCTCACGGGCTTCCTGCCCAAGGGCGCGTTCCGGTATATCGGCGCGACGCTGGGCTACAAGTTCTAGACTTCAATATCTTAAGTGGGCGGGAGTTGCGGCTCCCGTCCCATTTTTCGAAGTTTACCATTTCCCCGTTGGGTGACTTTACGGTATCGCGTCGAGCGTCGGCCATCGAGATCAGACGCAGGGGAATTGAAGAGGACCATGCAGGGCGGCGAATCTGCAGCCTGCGGGGCAATGAGGCACCGTTTCCCGTCACGGGGACTTGCACTGACCTATGCTGCGGGCGGCCTGGTCGATGGCGTGATGTTCAACGCCCTCAACACATTCCTGTTCTTCTATCTGTCTACCGCCACGAAAATTCCGGTTGATGTGGCTGCGATCATTCTGGCTGCCGCGGTTGTAGTCGATGCCATCGCGGCACCATTGATCGGTTCGGCTTCCGATAATCTCAGAGGGCGCTTCGGCAAGCGGCTGCCGTTCATGCTGATGGCGTTGCCGTTCGCCATATGGTCGATCCACGGCGTGTTCGCGCTGCCCGATGCGCCGGTTCATGTGCTTGTGCCACAATTGGCCGTGCTTGCCATCGTTGCGCGCCTTTCCCTTTCGATGTTTCAGTTGCCGCATCTCGCGCTGGGTGCAGACATGGCGCTGCCCTATGAACGGCGATCCCGGCTCACTGCGTTGCGCTGGTTCTGCAATATCTGTGGCGGACTGATTGCAGTATTGGGCGGCCTTGCGTGGGAAGTGACGGGCGCGGAGGCGGGCGATCCGGCAGCCTTCGAACGGTTCGCCGTGTTGTTGCCCTGCGTTGTTGCGGCAGGCGGGGTGTCCGGTTCCATCGCGGCATGGCGCCTGAAGCCGACAAGCAGTCCGGGGACCAGCGGGGGAAAGAACGCGGGGCTATCGCTGCTGGTCTCGTTCGTGCAGGCTGTCCGCAATCCGACGTTTCGTTTGCTGGTGCTGGGTTCAGGCGTGTTCTTTGCCGGCTTCAGCATCGGCAACATGTTGAATCTTTATACCAAGATCCGATTCTGGCAACTCAACCAGACCGAAGTCAGCTGCGTTCTTCTGGCGTCTTTCACGGGGTTGCTTGGCGCGGCCCCGGTGGCAGGATGGATCGTTCGATGGTTTGAAAAGAAGACAGTGGCCTGTGCAGGCCTGATCGGGTTCATCATGGTGCAAGCAGGCCCGGTTACACTTCATCTTTTCGGCGCATTGCCATTTGCGCAGTTTCAGATCGCCATGATGCTCAGCATTACCAGCGTGATGGGAGGGCTGGCCCTTGGGCTGACCGGGGCAACGCTCAATTCGATGATTGGGGACATCGCCGATGAGCACAGGCTGCTCTACGGCTCCAACCTGCAGGGGACGTTTTACGGGGCAACGGCCTTTGCCAACAAATTGGCCAACGGTCTGGGCATAGCTTTCACCGGCCTGGCTCTCGATCTGTTGAAATTCTCACCCTCCGATGGTCTGGACGAGGCGGAAACGTTCGCGGTCGGTCTGCTGTATGGGCCAATTGGGGGAGGGCTTTCGCTCATCGCGCTCATACCGCTGATGCGCTATCGCATAGATCGCCATGAACACGCGCGGATCGTGGCAGCGCTTGGCACGCAGTCACATTAGCGCGGGCGTCAGGCGAAGTTCGTTTCCCGGCAAATCATCCTGTCACCGGTGGTCGATCCCCGCAGTTTAAGCCGCTGGCGGATTTCGGGTGCAGGGCCGCCGCGCTTCGTCGCGGCCACCACTGCGGCGCGGGCCATGTCTTCAATGGGTTGCCGGATCGTGGTGATGGGCGGAAACGAATAGCGGCTCTCAGGCGCGTCATCAAAACCTGCAATCGCCACATCGTCGGGCACACGATAACCTAGCTGATGGGCGCGCGCCATAGCGCCCAGCGCCATCGTGTCGCTGGCAGCAAAGATCGCCGTCGGCCGATCGGGCAGTGCAAGCAGTTCGGTCGTTGCGTCAACAGCGGTTGCCAGGCTGAACGGACAGCGCACCAGCAATGCCGGGTCGAAAGCAATCCCTGCCTCTTCAAGCGCGCGTCTATAGCCGCGCACGCGGGATTCTGAAGCGCGCTCCGGCAGGGGCGGAGCAATCATGGCGATGCGTCTGTGCCCCATATCGAAGAAGTGCTGCATCAGCTCCATCGTGACAGGTTCATCATCGATCCGTATCGTCGTGCCGTAACCATCGCCGATTGCCGCGATCCGCACGACGGGCAATCCTTGTTCCTCCAATTGGCGGAGCAGGTTCACGTCATCTGGAAAGGGCGGGATCAGGATTACACAATCCGGGCGCGCGGACAGATTGATCCGGTTGGTGTTCGGACCTTGAAGAAACTCGCCGCCCAGGACTTCGGTCATCAGATGATACCCGACCCGGCGACATTCGGCGGCGATAGCCAGCATCATGCGGGCGTTGTAACTGAACAGCACATCGGCAACGACAAGGCTGATGATGAAGCTTTTCTGGCTGGCAAGCTGACGTGCGGCCAGCGTCGGCTGGTAGTTCAGTTCGCGGATCGCTGCTTCGATACGCTCACGATAGGCTGGCCGGATGTTTGTTTCGCCATTGATGAAACGCGACACCGTCTTGAACGACACGCCTGCCGCGGTGGCCACATCCTTGATCGTTGCAACCATTCACTTTTTCTTCCGCAGTGCCGTACCTGATCGTGGTGGGCCGCATTTCATCTGACAGCCGCACCGGCATTCCCAAATCGCATAAACGCATTTGCGTGGAGACGCGATGGCATTCTACAATCGTATGCAAATTGCCGTAATCGCGCTGAGTGGTATGTGCGGGTAATGAGGCAGATAACTTGGTGACTTCAGGCATGAACATTCTTCTTACGGGTGGTGCAGGATATATCGGCAGCCATACCGCCGTGGCGCTGATCGAAGCGGGGCATCGGGTCGTTTGTCTGGATAACTTCGCCAACAGCAAGCCCGATGTGGCGGTGCAGGTGGAACAGATCGCCGGGGCCGTGCCGGTGATGGTCGAGGGCGATATTCGCGATCGTGCCGCGCTGGACCGGGTGTTTGCCGATCATGCCATCGATGCTGTGATCCACTTTGCCGGGCTGAAGGCCGTGGGCGAATCCGTGGCGCAGCCGCTGGACTATTACGAGAACAACGTGTGGGGCACGGCGTGCCTGTTGCAGGCGATGAAGCAGGCTGGCGTGCGCAAGCTGGTGTTTTCATCGAGCGCGACGGTTTATGGCGCGCCGCAATACCTGCCGCTGGATGAAGCGCATCCGCGTTCGGCCACCAATCCCTATGGCCGGACCAAGCTGATCGTGGAGCAGATGCTGGAGGATCTCGCGGCGTCGGCCCCTGAATGGCGGATTGCGATCCTGCGCTATTTCAATCCGGTAGGCGCCCATGCCAGCGGGCTGATCGGCGAAGACCCGAACGGCCTGCCGAACAACCTGATGCCCTTTGTGACGCGCGTGGCTTCGGGGCGTTTGCCGCAGCTTTCGGTGTTCGGCGACGATTACGATACGGCGGACGGGACGGGGGTGCGCGATTACATCCACGTCATCGATCTGGCGCAGGGGCATCTGGCTGCGCTGGACCGGATCGGGGCGGACGAACGCACGCTTTCGGTGTGGAATCTTGGCACCGGCAACGGACATTCGGTGCTTGATCTGGTGCGCACGTTCGAAGCGGTGAATGGCGTGGCGGTGCCCTACAAGATCGCCCCGCGCCGCCCCGGCGACGTGGCATCGTGCTATGCCGGGCCGGACCTTGCGCGCGAGGAACTGGGCTGGGTGGCACAGCGCGACCTTGCCGACATGTGCAGTTCGGCCTGGGCGTTCGAGAAACTGGCCACCACGCGCAACGGATGAGGGGGCGCAACGGGTGAAGGGGCGCTAAGCCGGTTCGGTAAGGCGGTCTGCGCGGGCGAGGGCGGGGAACAGCTTGCCCCACGCAATCGCGATGATCACCGCGCCAATGCCGCCGCCGACCACGGCGATGACGGGGCCGAACAGCGCCGCTGCAAAGCCGGATTCCGCCTCGCCCAGTTCGTTGGACGTGGAGATGAACAGGGCGGACATCGCACCCACGCGGCCGCGCATTTCATCTGGCGTGCGGATCTGGATGATCGACTGGCGCACCACCACCGAAACCATGTCTGACGCGCCGATGGCAAAAAGACTGATGAGAGCCAGCGGCATCGTGGTGGCAAGGCCGAAGCAGATCGTGGCGAGGCCGAAGACGCCGACCGATGCCAGCATCTTCGGGCCGACGTTGCGATCGATCGGATGGCGCGCGCACCACAGCCCGGTGGCAATCGCCCCAAGCGCAGGCGCGGCGCGCAGCACACCGAGGCCATCGGCATCGACATTCAGCACTTCTCTGGCAAAGACCGGCAGCAGCGCGGTGGCGCCGCCCACCAGCACGGCAACCATATCGAGCGAAATCGCACCGAGCAGAACGCGGCTTTGCCGCACGTATTGCAGCCCTGCGGCGATTTCCCGCAAGGGGTTGGGCCGGGCGACCACAGGTGGGCGGTCAATGTTGCGGATGGTGAGCACCAGCAACAGGGATGTGAGGAGCATGGCCACGGCGGCCTGATAGGGCAGGGCCGGAGCGACGGTGAACAAGGCTCCGCCCAGAACGGGGCCGAGAATGGCGCCGAACCTGCCCGAAAGCGTGGAGAACGCCACGGCGCGCGGCAGAACGGCCTTTGGCACGCAATTTGGCCCCAGCGCGTTCATGGCAGGCAGATAATAGGCGCGGGCGCCGCCCTGAACCGCAGCAATGGCAAAGATGCTGCCAAGCGTGATCTGGCCACTTGCCGTCAGCACCGCCAGCGCGACCGAGACGCAGGCCTGTATCGCAAGGCACGCGCCCACGATGAAGCGCCGGTCGTGCCGGTCGGCCACAAGGCCTGCGTGAAGCGAAAGCGTGGCAATCGGCAGGAACTGGATCAGGCCGATGATGCCCAATTGGGCTGCGGCGCCTTCAAGGCTCATGGTCCGGCGGGCAATTTCATAGGCCTGCCAGCCCAGAATGACGCTGACGCAATTCTGCGCCAGCATCGAAAACAGGCGCGCGGTCCAGAAGTGCCGATAGTTCCTGAATGCGAAAGGATGGCCCGATTGCGCCTCCATCATCTTGCCATCATCGCTGTTGCGCCATCCAATCAGTTCAGCGCCTGCATGGCCGGGTCGAAGAGTTCCTCGATGCTCAGCTTGCGCGGGATGATGCGTTGTTCGAACGCAAGCTGGATGGCAAGCTCGATCCCGGCGCGATTGGCTTCGAAGCCCATCGGCGGGAAGGGATCGGGCAGGCCGCCCTCGGTTTGATCGCGGCTTTCGCCGATCATGCGATAGAGTTCACGGACCACATCGGGCTGTTCGCGCGCGATATCGGCATGGACCACGAACAGGTGATTGATCGGCACGATGCCGCTTTTGGCGTACCACGCCTTTGCCGCGTTGAATGGATCGGGCACGAGGCGTTCAACGCGCGGGTCTTTGGGCAGATCGACGCCCTGGAGCGTTGCGGCCAGTTCGCCATCAAGCATCATCTGGCCGATGTCGGACCCCTTGGGCAGGGCTACGCAGTTGGGCGGATCGGTGTATTCTTCAAGATGGCCTTCGCCCACGGTCCTGAAGGTAACCTTGTCGAGATCGACGCCGTATTCGTGCTGCAGCACGCCGCGCACCCAGAGGCCAGTGGTTTGCGCATAAGTTCTGACGCCGACTTCGCGCCCTTCGATATCCTTGGGCGCAAGATGGCCCAGTTCGCGGTTGAAGCCGGCGCAATGGTGCTGGAACCGGCCCGATACGGGGGCGGGCAGGGCGACCCACGGTTTGCCATAAGCGACCGCCTGCAGATAGGTGACGATGGCAAGTTCGCCGCAATCATAGGCCCCACGGCGCAGCATGTCCTTGAAGCCGTTGTGCGCCTTTTCCGGGCCGCAGAAATCCAGCTTCACAATGTCGGACGTGACGCGCCCGTCGAGCAGGGCCTTGGTCTGCGGATATTCGGCAACATTTGCCTTGAGGGTCAGCATCTGTCTTGATCCCGTTCAGTAGAGTTTGACTTCGATCAGCCGGGGACCGGCCTCGCCGTTCGCATCGAGCAGGGCTTTTGCGAAATCCTCGGCGGTTTCCACGCGCACGCCGGGCACGCCCATCGACCGGCCCATCGCCAGCCAGTCTATCGTCGGGCGATCGATATCGATCATGCTGAGCGCGCGTTCGCCAGGCGCGGTGCCAGCGCCCATGTTGGCGTATTCCGCCTTGAGGATGTTGTAGCTGTTGTTGGCGAAGACCACCGTGGTGACCGGCAACTGTTCGCGCGCCTGCGTCCACAGTGCCTGAATGGTGTACATCGCACTGCCATCGCCCACGAGGCAGATGCTTCGCCGATCGGGGCAGGCCAGCGCGGTGCCGGTGGCGACAGGCGGGCTGTAGCCGATCGATCCACCCAGATTGTTGATCATGTCGTGCGGCAGCGCGCCGAGCGTATAGCTCATCGATTCCCGCCCGCTGGTGAGCGATTCATCGACGACGATGGCGTTTTCGGGGATGCCCGCGCACAGAGCATGGGCAATGCTGATGGCATCCAGTTTGCCGCTGGGCATGATCCGTTCGGCGGCGGCCTGCCGGGTGGGCGTGGCTGCGCCAAGGCCGAGCGCATCGACCAGCATTTCGAGCGCCAGCGTGCTGTCTTCGTCATCATCGGCCAGAGTGTGAACCACGGCGTCGGCGGATTTCATCAGGCTGGGGCGGCCCGGATAGGCGAAGAACGCCACCGGTTCGCGCGTTTCCAGCGTGATGATGTGCTTGATATCCTTCAGGAACGTGATGGCTTGCGGAACGGCATAGGGAATGCGTTCCAGCGGCACGCGGCCTGCGCCGCGTTCGATCCGCGCCGTGAAGAACTGCGAACCGAGGCGGCAGCCGGTGCCTGCGGCCACTTTGCCAGCCAGTTCCAACGGGCCGTCGCGCGTGGCCTTGTTGGCAAGGACCAGCATTGCCGGTTCGCCTGACCGCAGCACCTTGGCGATGGCATCGATGCGCGCCGCATCGGGCACCTTGCGCGCCGGGGCTGCGATCTTTGGCGCGATGGAGCCGCTTGCGTCCTGCCACGCAGTGTCGCCCGGAAGGATCAGGGTGGCGATGCGGCCCGGATGTTCCGATGCCTTGGCCACTGCGCTGGCCGTATCCCAGGCGATGCTCTGCGCGCTTTCGGCACGGCGCACCCAATGGCTGAGCGGCCTTGCCAGACCTTCGATATCCGATGTCAGCGGCGGATCGTGGCGCAGGTGGGCGGCGGAATGTTCGCCCACGATATTGACCATGCCCGAACTGGCGCGCTTGGCATTGTGGATGTTGGCCAGACCATTGGCGAGGCCGGGGCCGAGGTGCAGCAGGGTGGAGGCGGGCTTGTCGCGCATCCGATACCACCCGTCTGCCGCGCCGGTGCACACGCCTTCGAACAGGCACAGAACCGGCTTGATACGGGGGTTTTCCAGCGCGGCCAGAAAGTGCATTTCAGACGTGCCGGGGTTGGCGAAGCAGATTTCGATGCCGGTATCAGCCAGCGTTTCGACAAGGGCGTTGGCGCCGTTCATGGCGATCAATACCCCGCCAGCTCGCGGCCCTGGCCGACGACGCCATAGGATCGTGAAGGCGCGGACATCAGGAAGCGATAGCCTTCGCCCAGCAGGCGTTCGACATTCTTCGCGCCCACGTGCGGATTGCCGACGATCACGCCGTGCTTGTGGCAGGTGGCCACGATACGGGCCATTGCGCCCAGCACTTCGGGGTGTTCGTACTGGCGCGGATAGCCCAGCGCCTGCGACAGATCGCCTTCACCGATCAGGCAAAAGCCGATGCCGGGGACGTTGGACAGGATATCGTCGAGATTCTCGATCGCTTCGGGGCTTTCGATCATCAGGCCGACAAGCAGTTCGCCGTGCGGCACCAGCGGCCAGACATCGGCCTTGGCATAGTATTCCGCCTGCGAAAGCCCCCAATACCGTGCCGCCGTGGCGGGTCCATCGCCGCGCAGCCCCTTGGGTTCATAGAAGGCGGCCCCCTTTGGCCGGGCATAGCGGCACGAAGCGACAGCGTTCCACGCCTGCTCCACCGTCCAGACATGCGGCACGATCACGCCATAGACGCCGCGATCCAGCACCTGCTTGGCCTGAAACTGGTTCATCTCCGCGCCATTGGCCGGGATGCGCGCAATCGGCGTGACCGATGGGGCGACCGAACCGCTTTGCGCGATGGCCTTGCGGTTGAGCATGTATTGCAGGCAATCCCCCAGCGCCGCGACATCGTAGGGGTTGTGCTCCATCTCGTAGACGATCCCGTCATAGGGCGCGTCGGTCAGTTCGATGGCGGTCTGGCGATCCAGCTTGGCAAAGCAGGTGAAGGCCGGTTTGCCAGCTTCGAATGCGCGGATGATGCCGTTGAGGCGCAGGTCAGCCATGTTGTGCGTCTTTCTTTTCGGTGGCCCAGTACATGAAGCCCATTCCCTCACCCGTTCCGGCGGCGGTGCGCCAGCACGGGACGTAATCGACCAGCGTCATCTGCGCTCCGGTGTGCTGGAGCGCCATCATGACGGTCGAATAGATTTTGATCTCGGACGTGCCCGACTGGTAATATGTGTCGGGAATGGCGGCCAGACCTTCGTAATCGTAGTCGGCCAGCATGGTGATCACCTTGCGGTCGAACTCCTCGTCATTGACGAAGTGGGAAAGACCGCCGCTGGCGATGATGGCAACGCGCACGTCTTCGGGCCAGGCCAGGATGGCATCGCGCAGAACCCGGCCGAAATCGATGCAGCGCTGCATCGAAGGCTGTGTTGGCGGATAGAACAGGTTCATCAGCACCGGCACATGCGGCGGCGGATTATCGCCCATGATCTGGTGATAGACAAAGCTGTAGGCGTGCGGGACCACCGGGTAATCGGCCTTCTGCTTCATCTGGCGTTCCATCCAGACGTTTTCGGGCCATTCGATCAGGTCTGTCAGATCGAAGCCCTGCTGCTGGAAGGCCCCGATCAGATAGGTCGCCAGTTCGGGATGGGCCTGATGCACCACATGATGATCGGGCGCATAGACGGGCCGCTGCGGCGGTCCGTTGTGCACGTCCTGCCCGGTATAGATCGCGATGGAGGGGGACATGCCGGGCCAGATTTCCTTCTGATCCTTGCCCAGAATGATCGCCACGTCGATATCGGCGGTGGCATAGGCTTCGCGCATGTGATCAAGCGCTGCGGCGCATTTCGCGGCGCGCATGGTGCGCTCCTCGATCGTCAGGAACGGTTCGAATGCCGCGCCGCGTTCCGCCTCAAGTTCCGGGTAAGTCCAGGTGCGGCCACGGAACCACAGTTCGGGGTTGGCCTGATCGCGCGGAGCATTGTGGAGCCATTCTTCCGGGGTCTGCCCAAGCATTCCCGAATGGGGAACGGCCATGCCGAAGACGATTTGAGCCATGATTCAAGTCCTGAACTGCATTGTTGTGTGCCCTGACCGCCCGCAGGCGTCAGGCAAGGCGTGAGTAGAGCGCTGCTGCCGTCCTGCCGAAAATCCATTCCCGGTCTTCCGCCGAAAGCGAGGCGAGGCGATCCTGCGCCGTTTGCCGGATTTCGGCCAGCGTGCCGGGCGATGTGGGATAGTTGGACCCCCAGGCCATGCGACTGGCCCCGAACCGTTCGACCAGCGTGCCGAACCAGCTTGCCGGATCGGCATCGCCTTTCACGCAATCGCCCATGATGCGCGGTGTCAGCTTAAGGTAGATCGACGGGATCGCTGCCAGATCGAACAGGCTTTGTGCAGCGGCATAGGGCGGGCCGTCGGTCGGATCGGGGCGGCCAAGGTGATCGAGGATGATCGGCACGTTGGGGAAACGGCGGGCAAGGGCGCTGACCTGCGTCAGGCCGACCGGGCCGGTCTGGATGCACATCGTCAGGCCCAGTTCGCCCATCAGTTCCCACGCCGGATAGGCCGCTTCGTCTTCCAGTTCGCTGGGATCGAAATCCTTGGTGCTGCCGCCGGTGAAGATGCGCAGGCCGCCAAGCCCGCGCGCCGTCCAATCCGCGATCACGGCGCAGGCATCGGGCGCCCGCACATCGACCGATCCCACCGCAAGCAGGCGATCGGGCCAGGCATTGCAGGCATCGACGACATAGGAATTGTCGAAGCCGTAAGTGGTGGAACTGTGGACCACGGCGGCCTTGTCCACCCCGGCAGCATCCATCTGCGCGATCAGGGTTTCCACCGTTGACGGGCGTTCCTGCGACCAGTCCGACCGCTTGCCGAACAGCGGCGCTGGGGGATAGCGGCTTTCGTCATCAGAAATGACGTGGGGGTGAATGTCGATCACCATCGTCACAGCCCCTTCGCCTTGAGATGCGCATCGAGGCGCGGGAACACCCGGCGGGCGTTGCCTTCGAAGATCAGCGCGCGGTCATCGTCGCTCAGCGCTTCGCAGGCATCGACATAGCGCTTGGTATCGTCGAAGTAGTGGCCGGTGTTCGGGTCCGTGCCGCGCACCGCGCCGATCATTTCCGATCCGAACAGCACGTTGGTGGTGGGAATGACCTTGGTCAGCAGTTCCACACCGGTGTGGTGATAGACGCAGGTGTCGAAGAAGATGTTGTCCAGCAGGCCTTCGAGCGGGCGCTTGGCGATTTCAAGGCTCATCCCCCGATAGCGGCCCCAGTGATAGGGCACGGCCCCGCCGCCATGCGGAATGATCAGCCGCAGCGTGGGAAAGTCCTTGAACAGATCGGACTGGAGGATCTGCATGAACACCGATGTATCGGCATTCAGATAGTGCGCGCCGGTGCCGTGGAAGTTCGGATTGCACGATGCGGCAACGTGGACCATTCCCGGCACATCAAGGTCGCACATCGCTTCGAACAGCGGATACCATTCGCGGTCGGTAAAGGGTTTGCCCGTCCAGTAACCGCCCGTGGGATCGGGATTCACGTTGCAGCCGACAAAGCCCATTTCCTCAACGCAGCGGCGCAGTTCGGGCACGGAGTTTGCGGGCGGCGCGCCCGGTGATTGCGGAAGCTGGCAGACCGGCACGAAGTTGTCGGGATAGAGTTCGCACACGCGCTTAACGTTGTTGTTCGAAACGGTCGCCCATTCGATGCTGGTGCGTTCGTTGCCAAGATGATGGCTCATCAGCCCGGCGATGGGCGAGAACAGCGTCAGGTCCGACCCGCGCTCCTGCTGCAGCTTCAACTGCCCGCCGCCAACGCCCTGGCGTATCTCGTCGTCGGTAAGGATCGCTTCCTTCGGATCGGGTGCGTTGGCAGGATCGTTTGCGGCGTCAACCTGCCGGGTACGCCAATCGCGGAAGCGTTGCGGAACGGTGGTGAAATGGCCGTGGCAATCGATGATCATATCCCGAACCTCAAATCTTCGAAGGATCGACGAACAGATCGTCGATGGTCATGCGCTTGGGCGTAAGGCGCTGGTCCCATGCGGTCTTTTCCAGCGCTTCGATCGTGGGTCGGTTGGCTTCGATGCCATAGGGCAGGGGATCGTCGCCCACGATCTTTGCAAGAGCGGCATATTTCTTCGCATTCTCGCCCTCGGCGGTTCCGGCGTGCAGCTTGGCCACCCAATCGTCCTTGGCGCGCGTGAAGGCATCGTTGATCGACCGCGCGACCCACGGATGCTCTTCCAGAACGCTGTCCTTCACCACGATGGTGCCGTGCATCGGATAGACGCCGGTGCGGCGATAGTAATCGGCCTCAAGCTCTTCGGCATTGGGGAACAGGTCCGGGTAATCGGCCTCGACTTCCTGCCAGCCACCCGTGGGCGCGCCGGTGCGGCCGATGCCTGCGGCTGCGGCAAAGCCTGCCACGATATCGCCCCGCGCCATCATGTCGGCCAGGGAATCGCCGGGGGCAACGTGGCTGACGTTGGCGGGGAGCTGCATCTGCTGGACGTGCTCTTCATCATCGACGAACCAGTGGATCTTGTCGTTATCGACGCCGAACTCGTCGATCAGAACCTGACGGGTCCAGACCCCGGTGGTGACCGAATAGGCCCGCACGCCAGCGCGCTTTCCTTCAAGATCCTTGGGGTGCGTGATCCCGGCATCGGGACGCACGAGCAGGCCCGAATGGTGAAAGCGGCGCACCACGAAGATCGGCAGCGCCTTGAACGGGCGGCCATAGGCGCGGGCGATGATGTAGGTCGTCGGCGCGATTTCGCACACGTCGAATTCCACATCGCGCACCATCCGGCGGAACGCGCCGATCTGCGGCTTTACCGTGACGATCTCTGCATCCACGCCTTCGATCTCGATGGCGCCGGACCGGATGGCCGATGTGTGGGGGTGTTCGGCTACGGCGATTTTCAGTGACACTTTGGCGGCCACGGGGTGCTCCTCATTCCCAGGTTATCTTTACTGCAACCATGCCGATGACCGGGCATCAATGCTGGTTGCGCGGATTCTGCCGGCTGCGATGCAATACTTATCGCCCGCCCTTGTGCTGGCCATTCATCATGCGGGGGACGCCTGCGGGATTTTCGTCGCGCAGGGCATCGGGCAGCAGCGCGGGCGGAACGTCCTGATAGCAGACAGGGCGCAGGAACCGCGCAATGGCCAGACTGCCGACCGAAGTGGTCCGCCCATCGCTGGTGGACGGGAAGGGGCCGCCATGCACCATCGCATCGCACACTTCGACACCGGTGCCGAAGCCGTTGAACAGGATGCGGCCCGCCTTGCTTTCGGCCAATGGCATGAGCTGCCCGGCCAGATCGATATCGTCATCGTCGGCGTGGATGGCGATGGTCAGTTGCCCTTCGAGGCTGCCGACCACGGCCTGCAACTGTGCCGCATCGCGGCAGCGGACCAGCAGCGCTGCGGAACCGAACACTTCCTCGGCCAGCGCGGGATTGGCCGTGAAGGATTCCGCGTCGGTTTCGAACAGGGCGGGGTTGCACACGATGCCGTCGTCCGCCTCACCTGCCAGCAGCGCGTCTACGCCAGCGCTTTGGGACAGGCGTTGCACGCCCTTGCGATAGGCATCGTGGATGCCCGGCGTCAGCATCACGGGCGGCGCGGCTGCAGCCAGCGCAGCAAGGGCGCTCTGCACGAAGCGGTTCAGGTCTGGTCCGTCAATCGCCAGCAGCAGACCGGGATTGGTGCAGAACTGCCCTGCGCCGAGCATCGACGAGGCCGCATAGGCTGCACCGATCTGTTCGGCTCTTTTTTCAAGCGCGACGGGAAGAAGAATGACCGGGTTGATCGAGCTCATTTCGGCATAGACCGGGATCGGGCTTGGTCGTGCCTGAGCGATGGCCACCAGCGCCATGCCGCCCCGGCGCGAACCGGTGAATCCCACTGCCTGCACGCGCGGATCGGCTACCAGCGCGCTGCCGATGGCAAAGCCATCGTCGAACAGCAGAGAGAACGTGCCTTCGGGCAGTTGATGCTGTGCGACCGCGCTCTGGATTGCACGGCCGACCAGTTCCGACGTGCCGGGATGGGCATTGTGGCCCTTCACGATCACCGGGCAGCCTGCGGCCAGCGCCGATGCCGTGTCTCCTCCAGCAACGGAAAAGGCCAGCGGGAAGTTGCTGGCGCCGAAGACCACGACAGGTCCCACCGGTTGCTGCACCATGCGGATATCGGCGCGGGGCGGCGTGCGATCGGGCAGGGCGGGATCGATCCGCGCATCAAGGTGATGGCCATCGCGCACGACGCGGGCAAACAGGCGCAACTGGCCCGTGGTGCGCGCCAGTTCACCCCGGCAGCGCGCTTCGGGAAGCCCCGTTTCCGCCATCACGCGGGCCACGATGGGTTCGGCGGCGGCTTCGATATTGGTGGCGATGGTTTCAAGAAATGCGGCACGCAAGGCCGCACCGGTCTGGCGAAATGCCAGGAAGGCAGCGCTTGCCAGCGCGCAGGCACGTTCGGCATCTGCCAGCGTTGCGGCCCTGAACTCCGGTTCGATTTCCTGCCTGCGTGCGGGATCGAAGGACCGGAAGCCCGGCCCCGTTCCGGCGGTGCATTGGGCACCGATCAGCAATTCGCCGCGAACTTCCATGTCATCCTCTCCTCGACACCGCCGGTTGCTACAGCGCATCAGCGTGGAGGATCAGTTCAATCCATGTGCCAACCGATAAATTTTCTATCGGTGCAGCCGGTGAATTTCTTTTGAACTGGCACTGGAATCCCATAGATTGGCGGCATTAGGCCTATCAATTTTGGGTCCGGGATTTGAGAGGATAAGCCTTTGGAGGGCGAAAGTTTCGCGGCGTCGATCAGCTTTCAGCAACTGCGCCTGTTCGAAAGCGTGGGCAGGCTGGAAAGCGTGCGGCAAGGCTCCGAAGAGTGCAACCTGTCGCAGCCCGCGGTCACGCAGGCCCTTTCCAAACTTGAACGGCAGGTCGGTTTTTCGTTGCTGGAACGGCGGGCCAGCGGCAGCTATCTGACAGAGGCGGGAAAAATCCTGCACCTGCGCACCCGGCGCATGTTCGCCCAACTGGCGGCAGCGGTGGTGGCCATTGGTGGTGCTGATGGCGTGGAACAGGCAAGCGCCATCGTCCATCGCCTTTCCCGGTCGCAGGCGCGCGCGCTGATCGGGATCATGGAGCACAGCACGCTGTCCGATGCGGCGATTGCGCTGAAACTTACCGAAGCGTCGCTGCAAAGGTCCACGCGCGATATCGAAGGGAATATCGGCCGCCCGCTGTTCTATCGTGCTGCCGTGGGGTTGACCGTGCGCCCCGAAGGCATGGCGTTCGGCCGCAAGCTGAAGCTGGCGATGCAGGAAATCGAATCCGGCCTTAGCGAACTGAGCGCGATGGCGGGCGGCAGGCAGCGCCAGATCGTGATCGGTGCGTTGCCGTTTGGCGGCGTGCTGCTGCTGGCCGATGTGCTGAAGGCGTTTCTGGATCATCGCCCCGATGCCGATATCAGGGTGGTGAGTGACAGCACGTCTGAAATGATCCGCCGCCTGCGGGCGGGCGAAGTGGATATCCTGCTGGGCATCGTGCAGGAAGACGATGCGGACGATCTGCGCAGCGAACGTCTGATCGAGACGCCGTTCTGCATCGTGGCGCGGCGGGATCATCCGCTGGACGGCAGACCGAAGCTGAACCGCGATGATCTGGCGGGTTATGACTGGATCGTGGGCACCGAAGGTTCGACCCGGCGTGCCTGCTTCAACGCCCTGTTCGGAGCGGGCACGCCGCCGCGATCCTCGCTTGCCACATCATCGCTGACCATCATCCGCAAACTTCTGGCGGTGAGCGACAGGTTGACGATCATCACATCGTTCGAGCTGCAATCCGAGGCCGACACGCTGATCGCCTTGCCCTATGCGCTGGATGGCGAAAATCCTTCCATCGGCGTGACCATGCGCGCCGACTGGCTGCCCACAGGCCTGCAGCGCGAATTTCTCGACACGGTAATTGCCGTGGCCGGTTAGGTCCTGACTTTAGGGTTCAGAAGCAACATCTATCGTTCGGCAAGCCATTCGTATTGCCTGCACAGGCCCGATCCGTGCTTTTCTTCGGCCATATTGGGAGACAATCTGATGTCGTTGAAGGCTGATTTTACACAAGGATTCGTTCGGAACCAGTGGTACGCGGCGGGCTGGTCGGCAGAGATCGGCGCCCGGCCACTGGCCCGGCGCATTCTGGACCTGCCGGTTGTGCTGTTCCGTATGCCCGATGGCACCGCAGGCGCGCTGGAAGACCAGTGCCCGCACCGGCTTGCCCCGCTTTCGCTGGGCGAATGTGCCGATGGCGGGTTGCGCTGTGGGTATCACGGCATGGTGTTCGACCACAGCGGTGCCTGCATTTCGATTCCGGGGCAGGATGTGATCCCGCCAACCGCGCGGGCGAGGGCCTATCCCACGATCGAACGCTACGGGCTGGTCTGGGTGTGGACCGGGGAAGGTGCTGCGGATGAGGGTTTGATGCCATCGGTCCCGTCCTATGGCGAAGCGGGCTGGGAAATTCTGGAAAACGGGTATCAGCATCACGGCGCGAACTACCGGATCGAGATCGAGAATCTGATGGACCCGGCGCACACCACGTTCCTGCACAAGGAAACGATCGGTAATCCCGCCGCGAAGAACATTCCGGTGGAAGTCAGCCGGACGGAACATGGCCTCAAGGCGTTCCGGTGGATCGAGAATATTCCGCCTACGCCGCTCGACCGCGAAAGCCGCGATTTTGGCGATGGGCGCGTGGACCGGCAGATCGCCTTCCATTTTCAGCTACCGGCGACCAGCTTTGTCGATATCGCGGTGATTCCGGCAGGTGCCGAACGCAGCGATCAGACGATGAACGCAGGCGTGCGCACGTACAGCTACAAGTTCCTGACGCCGGAAACGCAATCCACCACGCACTTCTTCTGGCTGCACATCCGCAATTTCCGCGTTGGCGACGATGCGTTCAACACAAAGCTGCGCGGGAGCCTGGAAAAGACGTTCGATGAAGACAACGTGATGGCCAGTGCCATCCAGCGCGAACAGGAACGCACGGGACTTCGGCAGAAGACAGCACTGGCGATCGATCGTGCGCCGATGATGGCCCTGCGCATGATCGACCGGATGGTGGAAGAAGATCAGGCAAAGGCAGCCTGATTGAAATTGCCCTGCCTGATGTGATGCAGGCAGGGCAGTTGGCCCGACCTATTCAAACTTGGCGGTGGTATCGGCCTGCCCCCAGGTCCAGTATCCCGAGGCCTTGATCTGCGATAGCGGATGGCCGGTCGCCAGCACGGCCTCGCGCAGGTCCTTGGTCACGCCAGCTTCGGCGGCGATCCATACAAAAGTTTCGCTGTCGGCCCGGAAGCTGGCCTCCAGCGCGGCAAGCAGGCCTGTGCTGCTTGCTGCTTCATGCGCGGGACGATGCACCCATTGCACCCGATGGTTCGCACCCAGTTGCAGGGCAAGTTCCTCTTCCGCGCCGGACACGGCGGCAAGGACATGAATCTGCTTGTCCGGCCATTCTTCCAGACGGCGCTGGATCGCGGGAAGGGCGCTTTCATCGCCGATCAGCCAATATGCGGCGAACGCATCCGAAATCACCACCGAGCCGCGCGGACCGCCGATTTCCACGGTATCGCCCGGCTTTGCGGCGATGGCCCATGCGGTTGCCGGGCCGGGATCTTCGTGCAGCGCAAAGTCGATCACGAAAGTGCCCGATGCTTCGTCGAAAAGGCGCGGCGTGTAATCGCGCATCGGCGGTTTTCCACCTCCTGCAGGCGCACCGGGCATGAACAGCTTGATATGGTCATCGGGCGAAGCGGATGAGAAATCGCCAAAGTCTGCACAGGTGAACCGGATCGAGAGGTAAGCCGGGGTGAGTTGCACCTTTTCCGCCACGGTCAGCGTGCGGCGGCGCGCGGTTTCGTGCCGAATGCGGCAGGTCTTGCGTTCGTCATCCATGATCGTCTCTATCTCCGGCTTTCCGTGTCTCGTCTCGGTCGATGGGTCTATGCCATGCCAGCGGCTTGATCTCGATTGATAATGATGCACGCCGCATAAGATTGCCGATGCAGTCCTTGCCGGTGCCCGACGCACTATTATGCTCGCCATATTGGGAGAGCGATATGACAGACAAGACAATACAGCCGGGGCAGATGGCGCAGGCGGGTGCCTTTGCCATGCCGCTCTGTTTTCTGGTTTCGGTGCTCGAAGGGTATGACCTGCAGGTCATTTCATCTGCCGGGCCTGCGCTGCAAAAGGTGATGAAGCTTTCGCAAGGGCAGATCGGCTTCTTCCTCAGCGCCACGCTGATCGGGCTGGCTATTGGCGCGGTTCTGGGTGGCTGGCTGGCGGACCGTATCGGGCGCAAGCCGGTGGTGATCGTATCGGTCGCCGCGCTGGGCCTGTTCACCTTTGCCACCGCGCTTTCATCGACATACGAAATGGTGGTGATCACACGCATTCTGGCGGGCATCGGGCTGGGCGGGGCAATGCCCACGCTGATTGCCACGATGACCGAACTGAGTGCGGCGGAAAAGACGACGAGCGCGGTTACCACGATGATCGTCGGCCAACCGCTGGGCGGGATCATTTCGGGGCTGGCGGGGCGGACGATGGTCACCAACTTCGGCTGGCAGAGCCTGTTCCTTGTCGGCGGCGTGCTGACCGTGCTGACGCTGCCATTGCTGATCCGCTTCCTGCCCGAAACGCGCCGTCCCGGCACGGCCAACCGTTCAGACCGGATGCCCGCCACGCAGGCCCTGTTCGGTGATGGCCGGGCACCGGCCACGCTGCTGCTGTGGACAGCCTTCATCCTGACACTGGCGCTGCTGTCGATCCTGCTGGGATGGACGCCGCTGCTGGTGAAAAGCATGGGGTATCCCATTCCGGTGGGCATCAACGCCATCATTGCGATCAACGTGGGCGGCATCGTTGGCGGGGTAATCGCCAGTCGCGCGATTGACCGGCTGGGCGTTCGCACGCCAATGCTGGTGCTGTATGGGCTGATGGCCGTGGGGCTGTTCATGTTCGCGCGCGTGGATACGCCAACCGGCCTGATGGCAGCGGCGTTCCTTGTGGGGCTGGGCGTGCTGGGCGGCCAGTTCACGCTCTATGGTGTCGCACCGCGCGTCTATCCGCTGCAGGGCCGGGGTTCGGGCGTGGGCTTTGCCGTGGCGATGGGGCGCTTCGGTTCTGTCTTTGCACCGATCATCGTAGGACTTGCGCTGGGGCAGGGCGCGCAGGCGGCGGAGTCTATCCGGGCGATGGTGCCGGTAGCACTGGTGGCAGGGCTTGCGCTGCTGGCGCTGACCATCGTTTCCAGTGCCACGCTGGGCGCGGGCGGCAGGACGGCTGCTGCGGCTCACTGAAACGGTATATTGCCCAATGAAAAAGCCCGATGAGCGCCATGCTCATCGGGCTTTTTGCTGTCCGGGGTTGGGGGCTGATCAGCGCACGGATATCTTCGCCAGATCCTTGCCGACAATGATCTCCCCGCCGAAATAGGGCCGGATCTGCGCTGCAAAGGTATCGGGATCGAAGCTGCGGCCAACAACGAAATGCGTGAGCACCAGTTTGCCTACACCGGCCGCCTTTGCCATCCTGCCGACTGCCTCGGGTGTCAGATGCTGATGCTCCATGTGCTGCATCAGCGTTTCCAGCGTGGCGCCGGTGGTGCCGGTGGCCTGCAGGGCCGCGCGCATGGATGGCAAATCCGTCACTTCGGCAACAAGCACGTCTGCCCCGCGTGCAAACTCTTCCAGCGCGGCTGACGGGCCGGTGTCGCCGGTCACCACGACCGACCCCTGCGCCGTATCGAACCTGTAGGACAGCGCCCGGTCAGCGCCATAGGAATGCGGTTCTGCCCGGATCAGGGAGAAGTGGGAGTTTTCAACCGCGCGGACGGTGACGGTGCCGTCTTCGTAGATGACATGCGGCGCGGTCCTGTCTGTCTGGCTGGCCGGATAGAGTTGCGCCAGAGGAGGGCGGTCGGTGGCCTGGGCGCGGAAGATGTCTTCGCCCAGCTGGATCTGGCGGACTGTGCGGTTGACATATTCCGTGGTTCCCGGCGGTCCCCAGATCGGCAAAGGTGCGCGTCTGCCCATCATCCATCCGGTAGCCATCAGATAGTCCAGCCCAAGCACATGATCCCAGTGAAGATGGGTCAGGAATGCTGCGCTGAGGCGGGGCGAAGGACAACCGGCCCGTACCAATTGCTGCGCAACATTTTCACCCGCATCGATCAGATAGGCTTTCCCCGCGATCTCCAGAAGGCAAGCCGGTTGCGATCGCCCAACGTGCGGGGGTGGCCCGCCTGCGGTGCCAAGCAGGGTTATCCTGAACGGCGGTGCATCGGCAGCGGCGTGATGATTTGCAAAGGCCGGCTGTGCCGCGAGCGAAAAGGCAGCGGTTCCCAGCGCTTTCAGGATGGAGCGGCGACTGGGGGTGAAGGGCGGGGGCATTGGCTGGTTCTCCTTGGCATTTCCAGACCATGCGTGTTCGGCCTGAAAAGGTGTAGATCGAAAAAGCGAAAGCCGCCCGGTTTTGATTGCCGGGCGGCTTTGCGCATTATGGGTCAGGGCGTGGGCAGCCTTAGTATTCGAAGCCCAGCGTGACGCCGAAGGTGCGCGGCGCGCCAGCGGTTCCGTTATCGCCGCTGTTGGATGCGCCAATCTGCGACCGGAAATAGGCGTCGGTCAGGTTGTTGGCCCAGAAGCGGGCGAACACTCGTTCGTCGTTGCTGCGCCATGTGACCGAAGCGTTGACCACGGTGAAGCTGTCCTGCGTCACGCGCTCGTCCGGGGTGCCCACATAGCCGCCGTTATAGCCCATGTTGCCCGAAAGGTTGAACTTGCCGATCCCGGTCGGCACATCCAGGCTGGCCCCCATGCTGACGTTCCAGTCCGGCGTGTTCTGCAGGCGCTTTCCGGTGGCATCGCCCCGCAGAAGGCAGTTGCCGCCCGGGCGGCTGCGATAGAAGCTGTCGCGGCCAGCCTGCGTTCCGGCCAGCGCGGGCGGAACGAAAGTGCCCTGACACACCGTGTTCGCCAGCGTCTGGCCGCTTACGCTGTCGATGTATTTGTAATTCGTGGTGCTGAATGCCGCCGCGCCTGCCGGTCCCAGCGTGGTGGAAAGCGGGAAGGGGATCGAGATGAAGGCGTCGGTAAAGCTGCGGTAGCGTGAATGGTTCCACGCCACGCCACCAAACAGGCGGAAATTGTCGGTCATGTTCAGCGAGAAATCGGCGTCGATACCATAGATTTCCGCACCGCCCCGCGCGCTGAACACGTTCTGCACGCCCGCGATCACCTGCATGACCTGAACCGAGCTTTGATCGTAGTAGTAGCCCGACAGGTTGAAGCGCAGCTTGCGGTCGAACAGGTCCGATTTCAGGCCGACTTCGAAGGCGTCGAGAATTTCGGGTTCGAGAATGGTGATCGGATTGGCCTGCGGCACGAATGTCCCGGCGCGAAAACCCCGGTTGTAGCTGGCATAGGCCAGGAATTCGTCCGAGAAGCGATGGTCGATCGAAACCTTGTAGGAGAACCGGTTGAAGTTGCGGACCTCGGTAGGATTGACGATCGTGGTGGTGGTGTTGGTATTGCCGTTGAAGCCCACCCTTGTGGCGTCCAGCGTGCGCTTGTCGGCAGTGTAGCGGATGCCAGCGGTGATGTTGGTGTCGCTACCCAAGGTATAGGTGCCTTCGGCAAATCCGCTCCACGAGGTGAGCTTTACCTGATTGAATTCGTCGTTGTAGCCATTGCCGCCGAACTGCGACAGGCCGGTGGTGCGGCCCGGCAACTGGCCGGCCTTGTTGTTCATGTAGAACCCGCCGATCACCCATTTGAACGGGCCATCGCCTTCGGAAATCAGGTTGATTTCCTGCGTGAAGTTCTTGTCCACATTGTCGTTCAGGATGCGCAAAGTTGGCGTTGTGGTGCCATCGGGATCGAAGGCAACGAAAAGGTCGGTCTTGCGATAGGCGGTAATGGATTTCAGCGATACGCCGCTGAAATCATGGGAGATCGTGAGGCTGCCACCTGCCTGCCGCGCTTTCAGTTGCGGATCGACATCGGCAAAGATGTCATAGCGCGGATCGCCGCCACGGCTGATGACTTCGGCCGGAACCGACTGGCCCAGAGAGTTCAGGCCAAACGCTGTAAATGCGGGGCTGCTGTCGTCCGTGCCGTTGAAATCGCCGGACAGCACGATGCGGGTGGCATCGGTCGGTTCGAACAGCAGCTTGGCGCGCATCGCATATGTCCGCGCATCCTGAACATCGTTGCCGGTAAAAACGTTGGTGCCAAAACCGTCGCCCCGTTTTTCATACTGGCCCGATAGGCTGACGCCGACCGTGCTGGACAGTGGCACCGATACAAAGGCCGCCGCGCGGACCGTGTCGTAATTGCCATAGCCGACTTCGGCCTTGCCCTTGGCTTCGGTCAGGCTGGGGTTGAGCGTGCTGATCTGGATCAGGCCCCCGGTTGCGTTACGGCCAAACAGCGTGCCTTGCGGGCCCTTGATGACGGCAACCTGTTCAGTATCGAACAGCGATTGTAGTACGCCGGTCGAAGCCGAATAGTAAACGCCATCGACATAGAGCGCGACGGGGTTTTCAATGCCGTTGCCCTGGCCGGTTGCACCCACGCCGCGAATGCGCGGCAGGCCGAAACCGCCTGCGCCGCGCGTCACGTTAAGTGCGGGCACGGCAAAGCGCAGATCCTCGGTGCCGGTGATGCCTGCTGCGGCGATATCGTCGCCGCCCAATGCGGTGATTGCGATCGGAACGTCCTGTGCGTTCTGCGCGCGCTTTTGTGCCGTCACGATGATTTCGTTGACACCGGATGCCGCAGCATTGCCTTCGTCGCTCTGCGCCTGTGCCTGTGCCTGTGCGGCACCTGCGCCTGCAACCAGCGCATAGCCCATCACGACCCACGCCGATGCATTCATGAATGAAGTCCGCTTCATTGATCTTCTCCCCAGACTTGCTGCGACTTTGCGCACCTTATGTCGGATTGAATGACCGTTTCCTTCGCCACTAACCAGCCGGAGGCTTGCAATAATGTTCACCCAAAGCACAAAATGAATATCCTGAAACATGCGCCAGCAGTGAATTGACAGTGCTTGATCGGGGCAGGCCCGAGGCAGGCAAGGACGCGAGTTTTATGACCCAGATAACCGGTGCAGAAGCCGCAGTTCGGATGCTGCAGGCGCATGGCGTGACGCATGTCTTTGGCCTGTGCGGCGATACCAGCCTGCCTTTTTACGATGCGCTCGCCCGGCTGGATCACGGCATCACCCATGTGCTGACGCGCGATGAACGCCATGCCGCCTATATGGCCGATGCCTATGCCCGGATAACCGGCAAACCCGGCGTGTGCGAAGGGCCGAGTGGAGGCGGCGCGACCTATATCCTGCCCGGTGTGATCGAGGCGAACGAAAGCTCGGTCGCGCTGCTTTCTATCACGTCGGACGTGCCGGTTACGGCGCGTGGACGCTATCCGCTGACGGAACTCGATCAGAAGGGGTTGTTTGCGCCGCTGACCAAATGGAACGGTGTGGCAGATCACGTGGGCCACATCCCCGACATGTTCCGCAAGGCCTTCCGCACGATCACCACGGGCCGCCCCGGCGCGGCGCATATCGGCCTGCCTTATGATCTGCAGAAGCAACTGGTGGATGAAAGTACGGTATGGGCGCAGGCCGAACATGCGCGCTTTCCGGCGTATCGCACCGGGCCGAATGTTGCTTGCGTGCAAGCCGCAGCAGAAGCGCTGCTTTCCGCACAAAAACCGGTGTTCATCGCGGGTGGGGGCGTAATCATTTCAGGCGCTTGCGCACAGCTTGCAACGATTGCCGAACTGCTGGATGCGCCGGTGGCATCGACTGTCAGCGGGCACGGCGCGATTGCGGACAGTCATCCGCTGTCCGTGGGCGTCGTGGGCACCAATGGCGGCACACCGGAGACGCGCGAAATCGTTGCGGCGGCCGATCTGGTGGTGTTCATCGGCTGTCGGGCGGGTTCGACCACCACCGAACACGGCGTCGTGCCGGGCAGGGACGTGCGCATCGTGCATATCGATGTCGATCCGATGGTCATAGGCGCGAACTATCGGTGCGAGGCGGCGCTGGTAGGCGATGCGCGGTTGTGCCTCGATGCGCTTTATGCCGAGCTTTCACGGCAGCTTTCCGGCAAGGTGCGCAATACAGGTGCGGCAGAGCGGTTGCTGGTCCTGCGTCAGCGCAAACGCGAAAATTTCCTTCGGCTGGCCCGTTCCGAAGAGCGCCCGATCCGGCCAGAGCGGGTCATTGCCGCGTTGCAGTCCGCCTTGGCCGACGATGCGATCATCGTGGCCGACCCGGGCACGCCCTGTCCCTATTTCTCCGGCCATTTCGAATTCAACGGCGCTGGCCGACGCTTCATCACCAATCGCGCGCACGGGGCGCTGGGCTTTTCGTTGGCGGCGGCAATCGGGGCATGGCACGGCAGCCCGTCTTCGCAGGTGGTCGCCGCGATGGGCGATGGCAGCTTCGGCTTTTGCGTGGGCGAACTGGAAACGCTGGTCCGCTATGGCATCCCGGTGGCGATCATCGTGTTTTCCAACGCATCCTATGGCTGGATCAAGGCCAGCCAGAAAAGCGGCTATGACCAGCGCTATTTCTCTGTCAATTTCACCCGCACCGATCATGCTGCCATCGCGCGGGCCTATGGCATGAAGGCGTGGATGGTTTCCGATCCGGCTGAAGTGGATGCTGCGATCCGCGCTGCCGTGCGGCACGATGGGCCAGCGCTGGTGGATGTGATTGCCCAACCGCTGGAGGAATCCGCCGTGCCGGTCAGCCAGTGGATGGGATGATCCGCCGCGCTGACATTATCGGCTGGCGTGGAGCCAAGGGCGGAAAATGCGGGTCATCGTCGGCATCAGCACCCACGTCATCAGCGGGGCAATCAGGACAGTGTTGATGAATATCCGGCCGACGAGATGGAGACTGTGCAGGTAGGGCGAGGTCAGTATCAGAAAGGTCGTAAGCGTCGGGAAAATCGTGAGCCATGACAGGATGGCCATTTTCCACTTGGGCGGAGGCGCAGGCTTGGCGATCGCGGGTCCAATGCCGGTAAAGTCGATCCATGCGACCGGTCCGTCCGTAATCCTTTCGCCAAGCACATCACCCCGCGCGGCTTCGGCTCTCCAGGCATCACGGTGCGGCGCGCTGGCAAAGGCGATGTGTGAAGCCAGATAGTCGCCATCGATCAGCGTCAGCTTGATGGCTGTGGCAAGGATGAAGCCATCTGATCGCGCGGCCTGTTCCAGCCTTTCCTGCAGCCGGTGCCGTGCCGCTTCGCTCTGATCGTGATGAACCTTGTGCAGCGCGTGGATACCCGCTGCGCCAGGTGGGTGTGGCGCGTCATTCACCGGCGAACCCCTGTGCAGCATTGCGGAACCGGGGAAGGCCGACTCCGCAATGCCTTCTGTCCTAGAGGAATTCCTTCGGCACATAACAGGGCATCGAATCTTCCCACAGGCTGTCCGAAACCAGCCGCTTGTTCGATCCATCAGCATCCATCACCATGATCTGGCCATAGGGCTGGAAGGTGAAGTCATAGATCGCCGCTTCATCGCGGAAGCCATACAGGCCCGTGGAATAGCCGATGCGCCCATCGTACATCCACACGCCGTGCCCGTCGCTGGCGCGGGTTTCGGTCAACTGCTGAAAGTCGGTGCCGTCCGGGCGGATGGTGCAGACGTGATAGTGCGCCGGGCCGAACTGGCGGGTGAACACGATACGTTCGCCATCGGGCGACCAGCCGGGCATGTTGTCGATTTCGGTGGTCAGCACGCGGATTTCGCGCGTTTCCACATCGATGATGCGCAGGCCCCAATCGTCCTTTTCCCACTGCCGGAACACCACATAACGGCCATCGGCGGAATAGCTGGGGAAGCCGACATGGGTGGACCCATCGGTCAGCGCTTCGGCAAAGGAGCCATCGGCGCGGGCGCGCATGATCTTTGATTTGCCAGTGGCGCGGGCATCGAACCACGGCCCGATGCCGAACGCGATCCATTGGCCATCGGGTGACCATGCGGGCTGGAAGGCACCGGCAAGGCCCTTCTTGTTTTGCAGCGGATCAAGGCCTGCCTTCGATGCGTCAAAGACAAGGAACTTGTCAGTGCCATCGGGCTTGCAGGTGACAATGGACGAACAGCCCTGCTGCTTTTCGGTAATGGCCACGCGGCCCTGGCGCGAAAGCACGGGATAAACGTCGGTGTTGCGGTAATCCCATTCTTCGTCCCAACTGAACAGGGCATCGCCCTGCCCACGAAACTTGAAGTCCACCTTTTCGTAGACCACTTTCGTGCCATTGGCGGACCAGCACGGTGAACGCAATTGGCGCAGGATCGGCTCGCGGCCATCGGTGCAATAGAGGCCGGTTGGCACGTCGGCCTGAATCCATGCCTGATCGGTGCCGCGCATGTTGCCGGGCGCGCCGCCGCCAGCCTTGATGTAATAGAAAACATCCTTGCCGTTCGGATGGAACTGGGGACACAGCTTCAGGTCCGGCCCATCGGTGTGGTGGACCATGTTTTCACCGGTAAACGCATCGACCGAAACGATTTCGGACTTTACCCGCCCGATCCATTCCGGGCGGCGCGAACCCCAGGTGTGTTCGCGGTGCATCGAATAGAAGACGAGGCGCGTGCCATCGGGTGACCACTTGGGCGAACCATAAGTCCAGTCCTTCTGGTGCACGATGCGGCGCTGTTCGCTGCCATCGGCGCGCATGATCCAGATGCCGAGTTCCTGCGTATGCTCCCAGCCATGACCGTCGGAATGGCCATACCAGTCGGTTTCGCGATCCGATGCAAAAGCGATCCATTGGCCATCGGGCGACCACGCCGGGCGGAAGCTGCCTTCGGGGCTGTCATGCAGGCTGGCGGCGGTCTTTGCTTCGCCGAACGTGAGCTGCGTGCGCACGCCGCTGGCAAGGTCGATCACCCAGATATTGGCGACATAACCGTTCGCGGTGGAAACATAGGCGCCCTTGGTGCCATCGGGCGAGAGCACGAGAACGTCTTCGACCGATGGCGTTTCCACCACCGGTTGCAGGTCGCTGCCATCCATCCGGCAGCGGAAGATATCGGCGTTGCCATCGCCGTTGCGTTCCGACGTGAAAGACACCCACTGTCCATCCGGCGAGATTGAACCGTGATAGTCGAACCGGGGTTCGGCCAGAAGCGGGCGTTCTTCACCTGTCACTGCATCCGCGATCCACAGCGCCGAATTGGACGGCCCGATGCGGTTCATCAGGAACACGCCCTTCTTTTCGGTCGTGCCCGATCCGGCAGCGCCTTGCTGTCCTGCAATCTGCGTCATTTCATATTCTCCTGTTCGAACCGCATGGCTCGACTCTCTGTGAATTAAGATGTGTCTAAGATATATCTAAAAATGGTTTTAGCAAGCAATCTCTTCAGGCTGCTGCAAATGCGATGTGCGTGGGCATAGGCACGCTGATCGTTGCGCCGCCTACGGGTTCGAGCGTTCCATATTCGGGTGATCGCTGGAATGCGCAGACCGTATCGCTCGCCTGATTGGCCACCAGAAGCCAGCGCTGGTCTGGCGAAAGCGCCGCGCCCCAAGGGCGTTCACCGCCGCAGGAGATGGATTGGATCAGCGTTGGCAGGCGGGATTGCGGGTCTATCGCAAAAGTGCAGATCGTGTGGCTGCGCCGGTTGGAAGCGTAGAGATTTCGGCCATCGGCTGACAGGACGAAGGCTGCTGCGCTCGCCCCTCCTTCGGCATCGGGGTGGTCCAGCGCCACGCGCGCCACATCGCGCAGGGTGCCGGTGGCGCTGTTCCATTCCAGCACGAACACTTCGGCCGACAGTTCGCTGAGCAGATAGAGGTATCGCCCGCCCGGCCCGAACAGTGCCAGTCTGGGGCCGGAGCCTGCGGGCAGGGGGTGTTCGGTCGGGGCAGTATCGGCAAAGCCGGAGGGCGACAACGCGTGGATCATGATCCGGTCGTTGCCCATGTCAGGCACCAGCAGGAACTTGCGATCGGGGCTGAGTGCCACGCCATGCGGGTGCGGCTTGTTCTGGCGTAGGTGCGGGCCAGAGCCGGAATGCGGTGCCGATAATGTAGTCGGGCCGAGCGTTCCGTCCGTGCCGATGGTGATGCGTGAAGCCTGCCCGCCGCCGAAATTTGCCGAAAACAGCACCTCGCCTGACGGGTCGATGCACAAGTGTGTGGTGCCCCCGCCAATCGCGGACTGGTGCCCGATCTGCCTCAGCGGCGCATCGGATTCGCCAAGGGCGAAGCTGAACACTTCGCCTTCGCATTCGCCCTTGTTGCCGATCTCGCTCACCGCGAAAAGCAGGCCCCGTGCGTGATCGGGTTCGAGCCATGTGGGGCGGCGCACTTGCGCCGCAAGGCCCAGCAACGCCATGTCGCCGGTTTCGGGGTGGAGCGTGCCGTGGAAGACGCCAAGGCCCGGACCATCGCCCTGGGTTCCGATATAGAAATGCAAAGCCTGCGCGGTCACGCCTCTCTCCTTGCCTGCCGTCTTAAGGCATGGCGTGAAGCGTCCGCCTATTCAAATCCCACCTTGGGCGATTGGAATGCAATGCGAGCACCTCTGCGCCGTGGTGTGGGCATGAAGTCTGGTGTAGCCAGTCGATCATGGATCGTTTGCTGACGATGAAGAGCTTTCTTGCCGTGGCCCGCCTGTCCAGCTTCAGCGCGGCAGCCGATGAGCTGGGCCTTTCCCGCACGCTGGTTTCGCGGCACATTGCCGACCTTGAAGGCTACCTTGGCGGCCGCCTGCTGCACCGCACGACGCGGGCGGTCACGCTCACGCCCATCGGTTACGATTACATGGCGCTCTGTTCCAGAGTGCTGGCCGATATCGCCACAGGCGAGGATGAAATCGCCGCAAGCCGCAACCAGGTGCGCGGCGAAATTGCCATCCTCTGCCCCATCTGGCTCGGCAGCTTCGGTCTTTCGGAAGCCGCGGCAAGTTTCTGCGTCGAACATCCCGACGTGCGCATCCGCGTGCAGTTCGAAGAGCCTTCGACCAATCCCCATGCCTTTCTCGAGCAGGGATACGACCTGTGCATCCAGCCGAATGCCCTGCGCGATTCCGAAATCAGGGTGAAGAAGATCGGGGAGATCGGATTCTGCCTGATCGCATCGCAGGATTACATTGCACGCCGGGGCATACCGGCATCGCCCGAAGCGCTGCGGGAACACGATCTGCTGGTCAAATCGGGTGAAGCGGACTGGGAGTTCGCCAGCGGTCTGAAAGTATCCTCGCGTCATAACGTGCGCTGCACCACCAACAGCGTGTTTGCGCTGTGCAGCGCCGCCACGGCCGGGCTTGGCATCGCACTTGTGCCGCAGACCGTTGCAGCGCGCTTCCTTGGCGAAGGGACGGTTGTGCCGATCCTTTCTGACGAGAAAATAGCGCAGCGCCCGCTTTATGTCGCCTCTGCCCCCGGCGGCCAGATGCCGCGCCGCATCCGCGCCTTCATCGGCTGGCTGGATGACTGGTTCCAGAAAAGACCTGATTGATTGGTGCGGATTCCGCACCAAGAGATTGCGGTATTGCCTCTCTATCGGCGACAGTGGACGCCTTATGACGATCCTCATAACCACCGGATGAGGATCACAAGATGCAACCGAAAAGTCTGCAAGCCGCCATCGACGAAGCCGGATCGCCGGTAAACCTCGTCTGGAAGCCGAATGCCGCCGCATGGCGTGTGCCGGTGATCGAGCCTGAATATATCGGCTGGCGCGCAGAGCAGCTCGCATGGCGCAATGCCGTGGCGCTCAGCGATCTGTCCCATCATATGTGGGATCTGTGGATCGAAGGCCCCGATGCGCTGCGTCTGCTTATGGACTACAGTGCCAACAATTACGAAAATTTCGTGATCGGTCAGGCCAAGCAATTCGTGCCGGTAACGCGCGAGGGCCACATCGTGACCGATGGCATCATCATGCGCGATGGCGAAGAGCGCTATAATCTGAGCGGCGTTCCCGCTTCGCAAAGCTGGCTGCGCTATCATGCGGAAAAGGGCCGCTACGATGTCGAATTGACGGTCGATCCCGATTCCGGGCTGCGCAAGCAAGGCGATCCGATGATCTTCCGCTTCCAACTTCAGGGGCCACACGCACTGGCGCTGACGGAAAAGCTGTTCGGCGGTCCGCTGCCCAAGACGAAGTTCTTCCATTCGACGCCGGTCGAACTGGACGGCCGCCACTTCCGCGCTTTCCGGCACGGCATGGCGGGGATGCCGGGCTATGAATTCATCGGTCGGTGGGAAGATGCGGCGCACGTCAAGGCGGCCATGCTCAAAGCTGGTGAGGAGTTCGGCATCGCCCACGTTGGCGGCAAGGCCTATTACACCAACGGCATCGAAAGCGGTTGGATACCCACGCCGACGCCCGGCATCTTTACCGATCCCGAACTTCAGGGTTACCGCGAATGGCTGAACGTCTTTTCCTATGAAGGGCAGAAGCCGCTGCATGGCAGCTTCTTTTCACCCAATATCGAGGACTACTACGTTTCGCCGTTCGAACTGGGCTATGGCAAATCCATCGCCTTCAACCATGATTTCTACGGTCGCGATGCGCTGGAAGCCGCGCAGGGCAATACCCCGCGCCAGCGCGTGACCTTCGTATATGACCAGGCCGCGGTGCGCGATGCGCTGGGCGATTTCGATTATCTCAACAACTACGCCCGCTATCGCGTTGAGGCAGGTGGCGAGATGGTTGGCATGACCTTCCAGACCGGCATGATCGGCCCGATCGAAAATCTGCTTTCGCTGGGTCTGGTAAATCATGCGCAGGCAACCCCCGGAACCGAAGTGGAAATCGTCATCGGCGAACATCCCGGCGCCGGACATGATCCCGATGGAGACTTCGGCTTCAAGAGGATCAAGGCGACCATCGCGGCATCGCCGTTCAACGATCACGCGCGCAGCGCATACCGTAAGGACTGATCGCGCCAGAGCGGGGCAGCGGGCCTGACCGCTCCCCCGCGCGCATCGGTTCGTTTCCGTGCACCCCGGCGGCAGCGCCTGGGGAGGGAGCAGACACGTGCCTATACTTCAAGACTACTCGCTGGAAATGACGGCGAAAGAACGCCCCGAACTGGACAATGCGGCTGGCCGCATTGCGCCGGGCACGCAGATTGCCGTAGCGTTTCTGCCCAACGAGGACATGGAAGGCCGCATCGCCGCAGCATGTCATGTCCGGTCACTGGGTTTCGAACCGATGCCCCATATCTCGGCACGCCGTATCCGCAGCATGGCCGAACTGTCCGGCATGGTGGAACGCTGCGCCCGCGATGCAGGCGTAAAGCGCGTGTTTCTTGTGGCGGGCGATCCCGCCCGGCCCGAAGGACCGTTCGAAGATACGCTTTCGATGTTGCGCACGGGCATTTTCGAACGCAACGGGATCGAATCTGTCGGCATTGCGGGCCATCCCGAAGGCCATCCCGTGCTGGACGCCAGCCAACTGGCCGCGTTCATGGACCGGAAAATCGATGACATCGGCACGCGGGGGATGGCTCCTGCGCTGGTCACGCAGTTTTCGTTCGATGCGCAGGCCTTGCTTGGCTGGTACGGCGGCTTGCGCGAACGCGGGATTGCCATCCCCGTCCGCCTTGGCGTGCCGGGGCCTGCGGGCGTCCGCCGCCTGATGCGCTATGCCGCATTCTGCGGCGTTGGCGCGACGACAGCCGTGCTCAGGAAATACGGCATTTCGCTGGGCAAACTGATGGGGCTGGCGGGGCCGGATCGCCTCGTTTCCGAACTGGAGCAGGGCCTTTCCCGCGATAGTGCGGCCAACCTTGCCCTCCATTTCTATCCTTTCGGCGGCCTTGATGCGACTGCCGACTGGATTGCCGACTATGCCAGAAAAGAAGGTATTCCCGCATGAACCGCGAGTTCATCCTTAGCCTCTCGTGCAACGACCAGCCCGGCATTGTGGCTGCCGTAACCGGCAATCTTGCCGCTGCGGGTTGCAACATCCTTGATGCGGAGCAGTTCGATGATCGTTCGAACCAGCGCTTTTTCATGCGCATCGTGTTCGATCCGGCGGGGCACGCCTGCGAAAGCCTGCGCGAAGGCTTCGGCCCGGTCGCCACGCAATATGGCATGGAATGGAAGCTGCGTGATACCGCGATTGCGCCCAAGGTGCTGATCATGGTTTCGAAGTTCGACCACTGTCTTGTCGATCTGCTCTATCGCAAGCGCATTGGCGAAATGGCGATGGACGTGGTCGGCATCGTATCCAACCATCCGCGCGATGGCGATCATCCCCGGATGCTGGATCGCATCCCGTTCCACCACTGCCCGATCACCCGCGATACGAAAGCCGCGCAAGAGGCCGATGTAAAGCGCATCGTCACGGCAAGCGGTGCCGAACTGGTGGTGCTGGCGCGCTATATGCAGATTTTGTCCGATGATATGGCCCGCTTTCTTTCAGGGCGCTGCATCAACATTCATCACAGCTTCCTGCCGGGCTTCAAAGGAGCCAAGCCGTATCATCAGGCGTTCGATCGTGGCGTGAAGATGATCGGGGCAACCGGCCATTACGTTACCGCCGATCTCGATGAAGGCCCGATCATCGCGCAGGATGTCGAAGTGGTATCCCACCGCGCCATGCCGGAAGACCTTGTTGCCAAGGGGCGCGATGTCGAACGCCGCGTGCTGGCGCGTGCGGTGAAGGCGCATCTGGAAGACCGCGTGTTCCTGAACGGGCACCGCACAGTCGTCTTCGGTGGCTGAGGCGCGGGGCAAGGCAGATGGCAAGGATCATTGATGGCTCGGCGCTCGCCCGCAGTCTTGATGCGCAGACGGCGGCGGAGGCTGCGGAGCTGAAATCACGCCACGGCATTGTGCCGGGGCTTGCGGTGATCCTCGTCGGCAACGATCCGGCGAGCGAGGTCTATGTTGCGCGCAAGATCAAGGGGTGCGCGCGTGTCGGCATCACCAGCTTTGAACATCGCCTGCCGCACGATTGTTCGGAAGCCGAAGTGCTGGCATTGATTGCGGCGCTGAACGGCGATCGCGCGATCCACGGCATCCTTGTGCAGGTTCCGTTGCCGCCGCAGATCGATCCTGCGCGCGTGCTGGGCGCCATCGATCCGGCCAAGGACGTCGATGGCTTCCACCCGGTGAATGTCGGGCGGCTTTCAACCGGCACTGGCGGGCTGGTTCCCTGTACGCCGCTGGGTGTGATGAAACTGCTGGATACCGTGGTGGATGACTATCGCGGCTTGAACGCGGTCGTGATCGGCAAATCCAATATCGTGGGCAAGCCGATAGCGATGTTGCTGCTTGAGCGTGAGGCGACCGTAACGGTGACGCACATCGAAACGCGGGGGCTGCCCGAAATCGCGCGGCAGGCCGATATCGTCATCGCGGCGGCAGGTTCGCCCCGGTTGGTGCGCGGGTTCTGGATACGCGAAGGTGCCATCGTGATCGACGTGGGCATTACCCGCGTTCCGGGGCAGGATGGCCGGAAAGACCGCCTGGTAGGCGATGCCGCGATAGACGAGATGGCCCATGCTGCGGCAGTAACGCCCGTGCCTGGCGGCGTGGGGCCGATGACGATTGCCTGTCTGCTGTCCAATACGGTCACGGCATCGCGCGGTGCGATGCCGTGAAGTCGATCAACCCAATTTCCGCAGCGGTTCCGAACCGTCCCAGTCCAGCGAAGCGTCCTTGATCATCTGGAAGATGGCATCGGCGCCGGTCATGTTCTGGAGCAGTTCGATCACGTGGCCGGGGCCTTCCCCTGCGTCCACATAGATCACTTCGCCATCGGCGCCCACGGTGCCTTCGACGAGTATCTCTGCGCCCGCTTCGGCACAGGCCGCGCGGGCTTCGGCGATGGAATCGACGAAGATGCAGATGTGGTGCAGGCGGTCTGTCACGGCATACTCGCCGGTGTAGATCGAAGGTTCGGCGTTTTCCGCGCGGATCAGTTCGATCTGCACGTCACCCCAATAGGCGATGGCGATGGAGAAGACCGCAGCCGTCGGCACGCCTTTGTATTTGCAATGCCCGAGGGCCACGTTCTCCATCAGGTAGAACGGGCCGACGCCCATCGTTTCGGTCCAGTAGCGAACTGCCGCATCGAAATCGGTGGGCAGATAGGCGAGCTGGCCGACGGGGCCGAGTTTGGTAATGGCGCGGGTCATGCGAACAGTCCTTCCGGCGCTTCGAGCAGGCCTTTCAGCGTTTGCAGGAACTGCGCGCCCAATGCGCCGTCGATGGCGCGGTGATCGACCGACATGGTAAGCTGGATGCGGCTTTCGAAGGCGATATCGCCGTTATCCGCTTCCACGGCTACGCGGTTCACGCCGCCCACGGCAAGGATCGCACCCTGCGGCGGGTTGATGATCGCGTCGAAATTCTCGATCCCGAACATGCCGAGGTTTGAGACGGAGAAAGTGCCGCCGTCCATATCCTCATACCCCAGCTTGCCGGCCTGCGCCTTGTCGATCAGCGCGCGGGTGGTGGCCGCGATCTGGGCAATGTGCATCCGGTCAGCCTGCCGCACGATCGGGGTGACAAGGCCCTTGGGGCTGGCCACTGCAATCGCCACGTCGGCATGAGGGAAGCTGTGGACGCTGTCGCCATGCACCTGCACGTTGACGTCCGGGTGCTTCACCAGTGCCAGCGCCACCGCCTTGACGATGTAATCGTTGATCGACGCTTTCGTGCCGAGCACCAGATTGGCGGTCTTGCGCAGGGCCACCAGTTCATCGACCGCCGCCGAAACGCGCAGGTAGAAGTGCGGGATGGTCTGCTTTGCTTCGGTCAGGCGCTTGGCCACAACCTTGCGCACCTTGTCGAACGGCTGAACCGTGGGCTGGTTTGCCACCAGTTCGAACGCTGCGCCGAAGACGGGTGCCGCCGCCGTGGTCGGCTTGACCAGCGCCAGAACGTCAGCTTTCGAGATGCGGCCACGCGCCCCGGTGCCCTTGATCGTGCCAAGCGCAATGCCGTGTTGGGCGGCGATGCGGCGGGCGAGGGGGGATGCGAAGGCTTCCGCCGTGTCCTCCACCAGTTGCGCGCTGCCCTTGTACGACACGGCGCGTTCCGGGCGGAGCGCCTGCACCACATCCTGATAGGTGATGCGCCCGTTGCGACCCGATCCGGCGATGGGTTCGATGTCCACGCCTTCGGCTTCGGCCAGCTTCAGCGCTTCCGGGCTGATCGCGCGGTTGGTGACGATTTTGGTGGGCGTGCGGGCTGGCGCCGCAGCGGGGGCTGCGGCTGGCGCCGGGGCGGGAGCAGAACCGCCGCCACCCTTGGCCGCGACCGAGGTTTCGGCGGGCTTGAACCCTGCGATGAACTCGTCGACTTCGGCATCGGTGGTGTCGGCATCGGCAAAGACGCCCAGCAGCGCGCCAACCGGGTGGGCTTCATCGCTGGCAGGCGTCAGCAGGCGCTTCAGGACCGCATCGTATTCCGCTTCGACCTCGTTGGTGATCTTGGCGGTTTCGATCAGGCACAGGACTTGCCCCTTGGTAAAGGCGTCGCCTTCCTTGACCATCCATTCGGCGATGGTGCCCTCGGTCATTTCGATGCCCCACTTGGGCATACAGAACGGGCGGATATTGGCCATGTTCCGGCTCCTCAGCGATAACCTAGAACCTTGCGCACCGCCGCTTCGATCTTGTCGACCGAGGGGAGGTAGGCAGATTCCAGCTCACGCGCGAACGGGATGGGGGTGTGCGGCGGGTTGACCGACAGCGGCGGAGCCTTGAGGCTGGCAAAGGCCTTTTCGGCGACCATCGCGCAGATATCGGCGCCAAGGCTGCAACGCGGCGGCGCTTCATCGACCACGATCAGGCGTCCGGTCACTTCCACGGAATCGAGGATGGTTTCCTCGTCAATCGGGCTGGTGGTGCGCAGGTCGATAACGTCGCAGCCGATGCCCTCTGCGGCCAGCTTGTCGGCCACCGCTTCACAAAAGCCCAGCAGCAGGCCGGTGGACACGATCGTCACATCCTGCCCTGCGCGCGAAAGGCGGGCGTGGCCGAAGGGGATCATGTAGTCCGGGTCATCCGGCACTTCGCCCGAAACGCCGTAAAGTGCCTTGTGTTCAAGGAAAATCACCGGATCGTCATCGCGGATCGCGGTGCGCAGCAGGCCCTTCACGTCAGCCGGCGTGGTGGGCATGACCACTTTGAGGCCGGGCATCCCGGTGAGGATCTGGTGGACGGCCTGGCTGTGCTGTGCCGCCGCGTTATACCCTGCGCCATAGGCCATGCGGATGACCGCAGGGCACTTGGTCTTGCCGCCGAACATATAGCGGAACTTGGCCAACTGGTTCCAGATCTGGTCCAGCGACACGCCGATAAAGTCGGCAAACATCAGTTCGGCAATCGGCCGTTTGCCCGAAAGCGCAAGGCCTGCTGCCGCGCCCATGATGGCGCTTTCCGAAATCGGGGTGTCGATCACGCGATCCGCGCCGAACTTGCCGAACAAGCCGGTGGAGGTGGACCAGATGCCGCCGATGGCTTCAGGCCCGCCGGGCGTGCCCATGCCGCCAACGATATCTTCGCCCAGGCACACGACGTTCTCGTCGCGCTCCATTTCTTCTGCGATCGTCGATACGACGGCGTCGCGATACATCATCTTTGCCATTGTCGTGTCGCTCCCGCTCAATACGAAATGTAGACGTCGGTCAGGACGTCTTCGGCGGTGGGTCGGTCAGCGGCCTTTGCCTGCCGCACGGATTCCTCGATGGCTTCCAGCACTTCGGCGTCGAGCGCGTCGAGGTCTTCATGGGTCAGCAGCTTTGCCTGCGTCACGCTGTCGCGGAACTTCTTCAGGCAGTCACGCTCTGCCCGGATGCGATCAAGTTCGCCGGGGCCGCGATAGCGCTGCGGATCGCCTTCGAAGTGGCCGAAGAAGCGTTCGGTGTCGAACTCGACCGCAGCCGGACCGTTGCCGGGCACGCGCACGTATTCCAGCACTTCGCGCATGGTTTCGAACACGCTGAAGAAATCGGTGCCGTCACCGCGCCACACCTTCATGCCGAAGGCTTCGGCGCGGCTGGCGATGTCCTTGTTTGTGCCGACCGCGTATTCGAACCCGGTGTGTTCGGAATAGTGGTTGTTTTCAAACACGAAGATCGTGGCGGCCTTGGTCACCACGGCCATGTTCATGGCTTCGAACGTCGTGCCCTGGTTGCACGCGCCGTCGCCCGAAAAGGTGATGGCGACGTGGCCCTTGCCATCGATCTTGCACGAAATGCCCGCGCCCACGGCGATTGGCGCGCCCGCGCCGACGATGCCGTTGGCGCCCAACATGCCCTTGTCGATATCGGCAATGTGCATGGAACCGCCCTTGCCCTTGCACAGGCCTTCGCGGCTGCCCCAGATTTCCTTCATCATGCCGTTCACGTCACAGCCCTTGGCAAGGCAGTGGCCGTGGCCGCGATGGGTGGAGACGATCTTGTCCTCGACCGAAAGATGTTCGCACACGCCCACTGCAACGGCTTCCTGCCCGCAGTAAAGGTGCGTGAACCCGGCGATTTCACCGGTCTGGATATCGACGTGGAGGCGTTCCTCGAATTCGCGGATCACCTTCATCTGGCGATAGGCGCGCAGTAGCGCCTCGCGGCTCAGTTGCATCCTTCTTTCCCTTTATAGACCAAGCACAGTGCGGGCGATGATGCCCATCTGCACTTCGTTGGTTCCGCCGAAAATGGTCCAGGCACGGCTGTTGAGATAGCGTGCCGAAGCAACTTGCGCAGCCTTTGAATGGATCGCTTCTGGCGCGTTGTCGCCATAGAACGGCCGTGCGAAATCAAGCTGCAGGCCCGCCGCGCCATAGAGATCAACCGCCAGCAGATCGACATCCTGCCGCAGGTTCGATGCCAGCAGCTTGCACAGCGATGTCTGCGGTCCCGGCGGGCGGCCCTTGGCCACTTCCGACAGGATCTTCAGCTCGATCATCTCAAGGCTCTGGATGCCGAGGCGCACCTTGGCAACGCGGCGCTTCCAGTCGGTATCGTCGGCCAGCTTGCCACCGCGCCCGTCAGGTTCGTCAGCGGCAGCGCGTTCGATCTGGGTCAGATCGTATTCCAGCTTGGGCGAATGGCATGATCCGCCGCGTTCGTTTTCCAGCAGGAACTTGGCCAGCTTCCAGCCATCGCCCTCTTCGGCCACGCGATCTTCCACCGGCACGATCACGTCTTCAAGGAAGACCTGATTGACCTCGTGATCGCCCGCCAGCGTCAGCAGCGGCGAAACGGTGACGCCGGGCTGGTTCATGTCGACCAGCAGGAACGTGATCCCGGCCTGCTTCTTCACTTCCGGGTTGGTGCGGACCAGCGCGAACATCCGGTTCGCCCAGTGCGCGTGCGTCGTCCAGATCTTCGATCCGTTCAGCACATAATGCGTGCCATCGGCAGACAGCACCGCGCGGCATTGCAGGCTGGCAAGGTCCGATCCACTGCCGGGTTCGGAAAAGCCCTGGCACCAGTAATCCTCGCCCGAAAGGATGCGGGGCAAGTACTTGGCCTTCTGTTCGGGCGTGCCGAACGTGTAGATCACCGGAGCAACGAGCTTGAGGCCCAGCACCGTAAGGTTTGGCGCACCCGCAAGCGCGCATTCCTTTTCAAAGATATAGCGCTGCGTCGGCGTCCAGCCCGTGCCGCCAACATCCTTGGGCCACTGATACCCCAGCCAGCCCTTTTCAGCCAGAACCGCGTTCCAGCGCTGGCCGATGTCGGGTTCGACAAAGACGGTGGGCGAAGAGGCCGCGCCGTCCTTTACCTCGGCAGGCAGGTTTTCGGCCAGAAAGGCGCGCACTTCGTCGCGAAAGGCCAGTTCTTCGGGGGAGAGATCAATATCCATCGTAACTCAACGCTCAAGGATCGTAACAGCAGAGACGCCCGGTGCGCCATAGACATGGCTGTAGGCGGTCTTGGGATTGCCCTGAACCTGCCGACCGCCGCCATGCCCACGGAGCTGGATGACGTTTTCATAGACCTGCCGCAGGCCCGATGCGCCAATCGGCTCACCACAGGCCAGGCAGCCGCCATCGGTGTTGACCGGCAGCGCGCCGCCGATTTCGGTCCGGCCTTCGGCCAGCCACGCTTCCTGATCACCGTTCTGGCAGAACCCGTTTTCGGCCATGTGCATGATTTCAGCGCCGCATTCGGTATCCTGCAACTGCGCCAGCGCGATGTCCTCAGGTCCGATCCCGGCCATGCGGAAGGCATCGGCGCTGGCAATGCGCGTGGCCGTGGCGGTGCCACCGCCGATATCGATCGAAGGGGCAAAGACCTCGAACGATTTGGGCGGACGGGTGCGCATGGTCGCAGCTTTCAGCCGGACCAGCGGCTTGCCCAGTTCGCGCGCCTTCTTTTCGCTGGCAAGGATCAGCGCCACGCCGCCCTCTGCCGGAGAGCAGAACATGTATTTGGTATAGGGGTCCGAAACCAGCGGCGCGTCGAGGATCGTCTTGATGTCCACCGGTTCGCGCCGCCAAGCGTGGGGGGCGTGAACGGCGTTGCGGAATGCCTTGTTGGCCACGCGCGCTAGCGTGGTTTTGCTGATGCCGTGTTCGTGCATGTACCGCATGATCTTGGCCGCAAAGAACTGCGTTGTGATCATGTAGCCCGCATCACCGTACCAGTCGGGCAGGTTGTATTCCGATGGCAGAGCGTTGAACGCGCCGCGCGGATGCTTGTCGAAGCCCACGGCAAGGCCGATGTCAAACTCGCCGCTCTTGATCGCCATCTGCGCCGAAAACAGCGCCGATCCGCCCGCCGCGCAGCCATTGCGCACGTTGATGAACTGCACGCCCGTCAGGCCAAGGCGGTCCACCATCGTATCGGGATTGCCCGCCGAATCCGAACTGCCATAGGCAAATTGCACTTGCGGCCAGTCGATCCCGGCATCGGCCAGCGCTTCGCGCACGGCGAATACGCCCTGTTCAAGGCCCGAAAGCCCATCGGTGCGGCCAAAGGGATGGATGCCGACGCCTACGATGCAAACGTCGCCGCTCATGCGCTTTCTCCTGCGGGCTTGAAGGCGGGGATCAGCACGGAATCCACAGCATCGGGATCGAGCGGGATCATCGTCAGTTCCAGCGGCATTCCAATGCGGATGTCTTCGAAAGCCACATCAGTGAGCCGCGATTCCACAATCACTTCACCCGGCAGTTCGACATAGGCAACGGCCCACGGACGGAAGGCTTCCGGCCCGGCATAGGGCGGCGATTTGGGGCGGTAACGCTGGATGGTATAGGACCACAGCGTGCCGGTGCGCGAAAGGGCAACAGGTTCGTACCGTTCACCGGGAGGGCAGGGGAATACCACGCGGCCAGTCTCGCGCTCACGCCCGCCGATCAGGCTGGGCGGGGTGTCTTCGGTAACAAGCCCTTCGGCAATAACGCGCATTTCTCTCCCGATCCGTCCGATTCCGGTTTTTGCCACTAGACGCGCGGACGAGCGGTTTGCCGACTCTGCAAAACGCTAGGGTTGTCCCTTTTGCCAGTGTGCCAGAACGCGCGAAAAGAGAGGGATGTGATATGGCAGAAGCGTGGGACTATATCGTTGTCGGTGCAGGATCGGCAGGCTGCGTGGTGGCCGAACGATTGAGCGCGGACGGAAAGCACAAAGTGCTGGTGCTGGAAGCGGGCGGCGAAAACGATGGCTTCTGGGTGACCTTGCCCAAAGGCGTGGCCAAACTGGTGACCAATCCCGATCATATCTGGGCCTATCCTGTCAGCCAGCCTCGTGCCGAAGGAATGCCTGCCAACGAAGTGTGGATCAGGGGCAAAGGGCTGGGCGGATCGTCAGCCGTGAACGGCATGATCTGGAGCCGGGGCGAACCGGCAGACTATGACGCATGGGAAGCGTTGGGCGCGACCGGGTGGAACGGCGCGGCGATGACCAAGGCGTTCCTTGCGCTGGAAGATCACGCGGCAGGGCCGGGGCCGATGCGCGGCAGCGGCGGACTGGTCCATGTCGATCCGGCGATCTACACCTATCCGCTGGCCGAACGCATGATCGCAGCGGGCGAGGTGTGCGGCATGGCGCGCGTGGCCGACCTGAATGAACGCGGTGGTGAGCGCGTGGGGCTTTACAGCCACAACATCCGCAAGGGGCGACGGCAGAGTTCGGGGCGCACGTTCCTTGCTGCCGCGCGCAAGCGGGCGAATGTGGAAGTGGTGACCGGCGCGATTGCCGAACGTGTGGTGATCGAACAGGGCCGCGCCGTGGCTGTTGAGGCACGGGTGAATGGCGCGCTGCGCCGCTTTGCCTGCGCGGGCGAGGTTATCGTCAGCGGCGGCGCGATGGAAAGCCCGCTGCTGTTGCAGCGTTCGGGCATTGGCGATGGCGCGCGGCTGAAGGCGGTGGGCATCGATCCCCTCGTGCAATCGCCCGACGTGGGCGAACGCATGGTGGAGCATCTGGGCTTTTCCATGCCGCACCGGCTGGTGGGTGAACGCGGCACCGGCGGGCTGTTGCGTGGCCCCGGCCTTGCCGCCGCAGTCGCGCGCTATTTCATCACGCGCGGGGGCATCATGGCCACCGGACCATTCGAAGTGGGCGCGTTCTGCAACGTGGCGCATCCCGATGGCCGCGTCGATGCGCAGCTCTATCTGGGCGGCTATACATTCGAAGTGGCTGACGATGGCAACCCGGTGCCGCTCGACAAGATTTCGCGCCAGCCCGGCATGACGATCTATGGCCAGCTCCTGCGGCTGACGAGCGAGGCTTCGGTGCGCGCGGGCGGGCCGGATGCAGCCACAGCGCCCGTCATCCTGCCGAACTGGCTTTCGACCGAACACGATCGCAAATCCGCCGTGGCGATGGCGCGCAAGATGCGCGAATTCGTGCGCGCGGCCCCGCTGGCAGATGTGGTGGGCGAAGAGATGATCCCCGGCGCAGGCGTGGAAAGCGATGAGGCGCTGCTCGATGCCTTCCGCCGTCTCGCCAGTTGCGGCCTGCACGCCCTCGGGTCTTGCCGCATGGGCAGCGATGCCGATGCCGTGGTCGATCCCCGGCTGCGGGTGCGCGGCGTGGAGGCGTTGCGCGTCGTCGATTGCTCGGTCATGCCGGGCCACGTCACCGGCAACACCAATGCGCCCGCAATGGCGCTGGGCTACCGCGCAGGCGCGCTGATCCTTGAGGACGCGCGGTAACGGATTGAATTTCCGGCTGGCGGATATTCGGCGCAGCGGCCAAGCCGCTTGCGCTGCGCTTGGCATGGTGCATCGCTTGCCGCAGGCGTGGGTCTTGGGCAAAGGTTCAAGGCTGCAAAAGCAACCACATGCGGGGCGAAATCGAGCGATGACAGCAAGTTCCATGTCCGTTGGCACGCAGGCTGATCTGTCGCCGCACGAAGACCGGATC